>CAVDHS010000034.1:789-12156 GCA_963609155.1 Bulleidia sp.
TACTTGGGATCGATTTTTAGCGAAAGCGAATCGATTTATCGGCAACCCACATGCGCGCGTGAATTCTGATGATCCGGCGGTGATTATGTTCTCAGGTGGAACGACTGGGAAACCGAAGGGAATTGTACTTTCGAATTTGAATTTTAATGCTCAAGCTCTGGGCGCTAAATATCTCGTTCCGGAATTAGTGCGCGCGGAACACTCGTTTCTGACATTTTTGCCGAATTTTCACGCTTTCGGTTTTGGCGTTTGCATGCATATGCCACTCTATTTCGGTTGTCGAATCGTTTTGATTCCGCAGTTTAACCCGAAAAAGTTGAAACAATATATCAAAAGATATAAAATCAACATTTTAGTTGGCGTACCGACAGTATTTGACTATCTTTCGAAACTAAAATTCGGGCCGAAAGAATTACGCGGAATTAAAGGCGTAGTTTCGGGCGGCGACGTGATTAGTATGTCTTCAAAGCAACGAATCAATGATTTTCTTAAAGCGCATGGCTCGAAAGCGGTGATTGAAAACGGCTACGGTTTGACTGAGGCTTCGGGCGGTTTTATTTTCTCGCCGCGTTCGGTGGCCGAGGATCCGGATACGATCGGCTACCCGATCCCGGATAACGATGTAAAAATTGTTGATCTGAAAACTGGCAAAGAAGCGGAACCCGGTAAAGACGGTGAAATCGTCGTTCGCGGTTTATCGGTGATGAAAGGATATCTCGGCAAACCGAAAGAAACCGATGAGGCCTTCCTAAAGCTCGGTAATAAAAAATATTTGCGCACTGGCGATATTGGTTATGTCGATGAAAAAGGTGCATTTCATTTTCGTGCTCGTTTGAAACGGATGATTGTTTCGAACGGCTATAATATTTATCCTTCGAACATCGAGGACGTTACTTTGAAATGTCGAGCGGTTGCGAATTGTGCAGTAGTCGGACGTGAAGATAAATTACGTGGCGAAAAAGTTGTGGTTTTTGCTGTATTGAAAGAAGGCGCAAACGAGCGTGCGGTTCGCCGAGAACTCAACACGATTTACAAAAAATATCTCGCGCGTTATGAAGCGCCGCGCGAAATTCGTTTCATCGATGCCCTGCCAAAAACGAAACTTTCCAAAGTCGATTTTAAAGCGCTCGAACAATTGTAAAAGTTTTTTCGACCGAAATTTTATAAATTCGTGCGATTTTCTAAAGCCGTTGAAAGCGTAATTTGATCGGCATAGGACAAATCCACTCCGAGCGGTAAACCGCGCGCTAAACGCGTCAATTTCAAATTCGGGTTTTGTTCGTGGAGCATTTTTTCCAATAATAATGCCGTTGATTCCCCTTCGACTGAAGGATTAGTCGCGATGATTACTTCTTTTACGCTATCATTGTTCACACGTTTAATCAATTCGCCAATATGCAATTGTTCGGGCGTGATCCCGTCAATTGGCGAAATTGCCCCGCCGAGAACGTGATAAGTACCTTTATAACTTTTAGTTTGTTCGATCGCATAAATATCCAGTGGCTCTTCGACCACTAAAATCGTAGTTTTGTCGCGTCCTGCGTCGGCATAAAAGGGCGAAACTTCTTCATCCGCGTCAATCAGCGCAAAAGTTATCGGACAAGTTTTTACATCGTGGTGGAGTTTCCCTAAAGTCTCCGTGATATTCTCTGTTATTCGCGGGTTAGCACGAAAAAGATAATAAGCGTAGCGTTCTGCCGTTCGTGGGCCTACGCCCGGCAGATGACCGAGCGCCTCAATCGCGTCCGTTAAAGCTTTTGGCAACATTACATTCCGCCAAGGCCAAGATTACCGAGTCCACCCATTAATGGTTTCATTTTGTCAGTTGCGATTTCTTGTGCTTTTGCGAAGCCATCGCGCATACAATTCTCAATCCAGCGCTCCAATTCATGAATGTCGTCCAAATCAATCTTCTCCGGATCAATCTTAACTTTTTTGACTTTTAACTCGCCATTGATTTGCACGATAACTGCGCCGTCGCCCGCCTCAACTTCAACGATTTCATTTTTAAGCTCTTTTTGTGCTTTACGCAATTGATTAATCAGCTTCATCTGGTCCATTGTTTGACCCATTTTGATCTCCTTCTTTTTCCTCTTCGATATATTGATATATGTATATTATATCAGAATTTTCGCGCATTGGCGATGTAATTATGCGATCGAGTTGGTAGTTTTTTGCTAGATTTTCGGGCTTCCCTAGAAATGCCGTGTGACCAGTAGTCTCTTTACTCTCTGATACGACTTTTATATCCGTAGATTTTTCTAAAATTTTATAAAAATCATAATTTTCAGTCGCAACCAAAGTTTCATCAGTTAAATTTTCTCGAATTACTTCAAGAGTATAGTCAAATTCATTCGCAATATTTGGATTATAACGATAACCATAAACATATTGCAGAAGTCCCGGAATAATCATCACGCCGAATAAAATCGTCAACGGCAGCAGTCCCGAGATACGCGCGTAAGGATTTTCCGGGAAGAGTCCATACCATTTTTCGAGTAGATATTTCAATCCGTGTGCTACTAAAATCGATAATGGCAGAATGAAGAAAATCACTGCATCAGGGTTAAAACCAGTGATCACTAGGCAGAAAATTAATAAAATCGTTGCGATCGAGTTGCGCGAAGCGAAAAAGCCTTTAGTGGTCGAGAACAGTCCAATCAGTGCTAAAGCTAAAATCGGCAGGCTAATTAATGGTGACAAAAATGGGCTTTCGATCGTGCTGTGCCATGAGAACACCGGCGCCAGTCCCGTAGTAATATTATTAAAGAAATTGCCCGCTTGCCAATCTTTTGCCGCTAAAAGCTCAAGCATCGTCGAAGGATTATGATAAATGCTTATTCCCAGCAACGAAAAACCTGCAATCAATAAAATTCCGACCAGCACCAAAGGTATTTTTGGTAATTTTTTCACGATAAAACGCAGATGCGGTTGGCATAAAACAAACACTACGCAGAATACTGCAAAATAAATCATGTAAGGCGTAAAAATTGAACAAAGCATCGCGATCGCAAACATAAAACTATATAGTGGTTTCGGGCGTTTTTCACCTTGAATTTTCGAACCGAGCCAAAGCAATAAAGTTGGCCACAGAACCAGCATAATTAGCGGTGTTCCTGAGCCAGCCAAGAATAAAAATGGTGTCGATAGAACGATCAAACAAGACGCAAGCAGCGAAACGTTATTCTTAAACCAGCGATTCAAAAGTAAAATCAATAAAAATCCGAGCAAAAGTCCAGCCAAAATGCTAGGCAACTTTATCGCGTAAGGGGTCAGCCCAAAAATCATAATCGAAAGTTTTTGCAATGCTTGATATGGCAAATCAACTAAATCGCCGTTGACGATTTCGGCACGTCCGAGATTATCGGAACTCGTCGCCGAAGCAATTTCCGCCTCTGATAAACCAGTTTGTGCGATTAGCGGCATTGTAAATAATAACCCAACAAATGCCAGACCGAGTAAGATATATCCGATCACGAACCGATGTCGATATAAAAAAAGTTTAGAAATAGTTACTTTCTTCACTTTTTCATTATACCATAAACGAAACTAAAATAGTATTATTCATGCGTTTTGTCGAGTGACATAAAACGCGATTTCGCTCCGTCGAAGTAAAGTTCGATCGTGCCGATGGCTCCATGACGATGTTTCCGAATCAAAAGTTCGGTAATATTTGTGTCTTCTTCTTCTGGTTTTTTGTAGTAATCCGGTCGGTGCAAGAACATTACGAGGTCCGCATCTTGCTCAATCGAGCCCGATTCTCGCAGATCCGAAAGTACCGGTCGCGGGTCATCACGTCCAGTTACATTCCGCGAAAGTTGCGCCAGCGCTACCACTGGAATTTCAAGTTCACGCGCTAAAATCTTTAATCCGCGCGAAATTTCGGTCACTTCTTGTACGCGGTTGCCAGCATAACGATCCGAACCGGACATCAGTTGTAAATAATCCACAATCACTACGCCAATTTGATGATCGTGCATCGCGCGACGTGCTTTGTTACGCAATTCAGCAATAACCATCGAACTAGTGTCGTCGATATAAATCGGCAATTCATCGATTTCTCCCAACGCATCCCCTACGCGCGAGAATTCTTCATCCGATAAATTCCCTGTTCGCATTCGCCAGTTGTCAACATCGGCAATGTCGGAAATAATTCGGTCGACAATCTCGTTTGCCGCCATCTCCATTGAGAAAAAAAGTACACCTTTTTTATTAATACTCGCGATGTTATAGGCCAAGTTTTGTGCAAAAGTAGTTTTACCCATCGCTGGGCGCGCTCCGATAATCACTAAGTCACCTTTTTGCAATCCGGCTGTTTTTTTGTCCAAATCTGTAAAACCAGTTTTTAGCCCCCGCAACGCTCCCTTATTTTTTCGCAGCTCCGCAATTCGCTCTAAAGCATCCGCCAACAACTGATCCATCGGCATATAATCGCTTTTAACGATTTTATCCGAAACTTCAAATAACTCGCGTTCCGCCGCCCCAATTAATTCATCAACATTTGCCCCGTCTTCAAACGCTTTTTCGGCGATATTGCTTCCAGCCTTAATTAACTTTCGTCGTGTCGAAGCCTTTTCGATAATTTCCGCATAAGCTTTCGCGTGAGTAGTTGCTGGCACAAAATTTGACAATTCGGTTAAATATGGCGCTCCGCCAATTGCCTTTAACTTTTTCTGTGCGCGCAGTTCCGCCGTTAAAGTCAACAAATCGATCGGTTTATGCTGATCGTACAAATCTGCCATAGACTTAAAAATCGTTTGATGTCGAGTTTCATAAAAATCGTCTGGGCGTAGAAGCGTCAAAATCTCCGCCATAATATCATCAGCCAACATAATCGCGCCGAGCAGCGATTTTTCCGCAACTATATCCTGCGGCGGCACTTTACCGCCATTACCCTTAGAATGGGTCGTATCCTCCATCGTCATTTTTTACCTCTCCCCCCATTATATCAGAAAACTTATCGAGCGTGGCGTCTTTTGTCGCGGATTTTGGTCGTTCGTTAATTTTATGAACTTTTATTCCCATTCCATTGGCCGCTTCTATCAGCACTTGCTGATTGCGTTCCTTCCCTATAATGCTTCCGCAGATTTTCGTTTTAGGGTAAATATGTAAAGTCCCATTAATAATTTCGTGTTCACAATGTTTTAACTGTGGAAAAATTACTTCGCTTAAGTTTTGGATTTTAGTCGCAAAATTTTGCCAATTAAAAACGGTAGGTGTTGGCGTTGACGGTGCTGGTGTTGACGTTGACGGTGTTGACGATGCTGACGGTGTTGACGGTGTTGTCGATGTTGGCTTCGGCACTTTTTGTGTCAATGCGACTAACAGTTTTGCTTCCGCAAACGGCGCTTTCACTTCCGGCAATTCTTCAAGCAACGTTAAAAGTTCCGCACGCGGATTTTCAATAATCGTCTCCATCATCTCTTCCGCCAAAATTTCGGGTTTAATTCCTGACATCAATAAATTCTTCAAAACTGTTGTAATTTTTACAGCATCGCCAGAGGTATAACTTTCAATCAATTCTGCAACTTTTTCATCTTCTGGCAATCCCAGCGCCGAAACTACTAAATTTTTGTCAATTTCTTGATCCGACAAAGTCGAAATCTGATCGAGTAGTGACAATGAATCACGGAACGATCCGCCACCACGTTTTACGATTACCTCAAGCGCCTCATCAGTGATGGCGAATTTTTCTTCCTTCGCTACCGATTTCAAAAAATCCAACATCACGGCGCGCTCTGCCAATTTAAAAGTATAAGCTTGCGCTCGCGAAGTAATCGTCACCGGTACTTTATAAGCATCGGTCGTCGCCATAATAAAAATCACATGTCGTGGCGGCTCTTCCAAAATTTTCAACAAGGCGTTAAAGGCTTCTTTGGTTAGCATATGCACTTCATCGATAATATAAACTTTATATTTGCCTTTAGTCGGCGCGATTAAAGCCTTTTCTCGTAATTCACGAATATTGTCGATCCCGCGGTTGCTCGCGCCATCAATTTCAATAATATCAACATAATCGTCTTCAAGTTTATATTCAAAATCATTCACTGCGTGCGCCAAAATTCGTGCTACACTAGTTTTTCCGCAACCGCGCGGTCCGATGAATAAATATGCGTGCGAAATTTTTCCCGCTGCCAAAGCCGCCGCTAAGGTTTTTGTAACTTGCTCCTGCCCAACAACCTCCGCTAGTTTCGTCGGTCGGTATCTTCGATAAAGACTTTTCATTTATAGTGCTGCTTCTACTGCGGCCCACGTCGCTTCGTCATTATCCGCCGGAATCGTGACCGAAACCTGCGCACCGTCGCGTAAGCGGAAATAAGTTACCGAAGCATAGAGGATTTGATATTCTTTGCCAGCAACTTCAACGAAATATTTGTCATCGTGGCGCATCAATGTGCCGATCACGCTCTTTCGTGCCACCGGCCCAATTTGTTTGTAAAGAAATTTCCCGTCTTCAGTAATCGTCAACTTCATAATATCCCCCTCAACCAATTTCGATTTCGACGCATAGTTTGCTGGCACTGGATAATTCTTCCCATCTGGACCGATCATGATCTGACCGTCAAAAACGCCTTCTACTACTTTCCCATCCGGACCGGAAACTACCGTGTCCAGAGGCGCAGTAACCATCTCGCCATCGCCTAGAATCGAAAACAATAGCTCCTTTGCGGCCGACAAATTAGTCTCTGCCTCGCTCAGTAAACTTCGCAATCTTTTTATTTGTTTTTCTGGTATTTCAGACATCACCTCGCATCCTATCTAAATATAGTACTAATATTATAGTATACCTTCCAGCCTTAAAAGTCAAGATTTATTTTCAAAGTTTTCCACTTAAAAAACATCGGTAGCGCGCAGAATGTTGTAAATTTTACATTTAAGATTCAGCTTTGAAAAGTCCAGTATGTCGTGTTCCGTCATAAATCATCGTCGGAATACCTTTAACTTTGATCTCATTTTCCACAATATTTCGATTCTCGGACATTTTCGCAGTAATCTCGTCCGATTCGGCTTTTTCGCGGATCTTAGCACGCTCTGCGGAATGAATTCCGGCCTCTTTCAGCCAACTTTCCATCACCACAACAGCTTCTTCTCGCGAATAATCCTCATTGAACAAATCTTGATATAAAATGCCATCTTCATCTCGCTCGGTGAAGATATGATCAAGAATTTTCAATCCCAGCCCCGTCTGGAAATCATCCGCCGCTAAGATATAACGCACCGCAATTTCGGAATTTTTGAATTTGTATGTGTTGTCTGCTCCTTGAATCGCAAATGGCACGATTTTAACTTGATACTTATCGAAGAAGCCCGAAGCTTTTTGCGCAACATAAGATTTCATACAGACCACACATCCCGGATCAAGAATGTCTAATGCCAGCGCGTTCGTATTTTCAGAAACTGAAATCGAATTTAAAGCGTAATTTTCGGCATGATATTCGCGAAACTTATCCGGAATCGCTTCGAAAATCTCGCCCCACTCTTCGAACCAACGCCCAGTCGCTTCGAGCGCATTTTGTGGCTCGCTTTCATCAATCGAACAGACTTCCGCGCCCAGTGTACAAGATTCCGCCTTCGTTACATTACAACTCCCGAGCGCCCAAAGTGCCAACAATGATTTAACCGCCGTCAACACCGCCCAAACGAACACTACCACAATCACTACCGCTAAAATCTCAATCAAAACCGACAGCGGTTTCAACCATTTCGGATGCTTCATCACCACGCGACTAAGCAGGCTATTTTTCACGTCTTCTTTAAAGCCAATTTCGCATTTTTGCAATCGCACTTTTTTCCCGAGACAACTACCCGATTTTTTTAGTAATTTCAGGTAAGTTTTACCGACTTTTGGTTTGAAAATCGAGATGATCGCGACAAAAACCCCGATCAGCGCTAGAATAATAAATGCTGCAATACAAACCATTAAACAATTTTCTCCATCGCTTTTTTGACTTTTGCGATATCTTCCGGCCGGTTATGCAATCCCAACGAAAAACGCACTAGCGGCGGCAAACCTAAAACGTGATCCAGATAATAATGTGCGCAAAAATACCCCGTTCGTGTCATAATATCTTCACGCGAAAGTGCATTGCCGAGTAAATGTGAGTCAATCCCCTCGACATAAAATGCCATAGTCGGGTTCGGCTCACGATTCAAAAGCTGGATTTTGTCCGAATTATCCAAAAAATCAAATAATTCTTGCACATTATTCTCCAAATTTTGCCAATCACTTTTCGGACGATTCGACAGCCATTTTAAAGCTTCTCCTAGTGCAATAATTTCGCCCCAAGCTTGTAACCCCGCCTCAAAACGCGTATAACGATGCTCTTTCCCCTCCGCGCTCAAAACATAAGAATCTTCCAAAACATCATCGACCATTCCACCACCGACAAATCCTGGAACTAGTCGCGACGCTAAATCATCCCGCCAAACAATCACACCGAGCGACGGCGCATACATTTTGTGCGCTGAAAAACAAATCACGTCCGCTTCGACTCCGCGTAGAATTTCGCTTGAATGCGCCATCGCTTGCGCGGCGTCGATAATGATTATCCCGCCGGCCTTATGTACTGCCTTTACGATTTCTTTGATATTTTTCAATTTTTGCCCATCAAAATTCCCCGCACAGTTCACAACCACTACGGCTTTCGTAAAATCATAATTTTTTACTTCAATTGAGCCGTCTTCTTCTCGTTTCATAATCTCGCGCGGAATTTCCAATCTTTCCGAAAACACAATTGTTGCCAAGAATGGCGAATTGTGTTCGATTTCGCTAGTCATTACCTTCTCAAATTCCCCTGCTCGAATCTGCGACAGAACTAAATTTATCCCATAAGTCGTATTCAAAGTAAATGAAACCGTATATTTTCGCGCTGACAACTTTAAAAACTTCAATACCGCCGCACGTGTCGCTTCGACTTTTTCATCCGTCTCGACGCCCCACTTGTATTTCACTCTTTCACCGCAAGAATTATGTTCGGTATAATATTTTTCAAGCGTCTCAATCACTGGCCGTGGTCGCAAACTTTGACAGGCGCAGTCCAAATAAACTTCCCCCGCTCCCAAATAATCAAAATCATTCATAAAACCATTATACAACGAAAAATCTGCCTTGCGGCAGATTTTCCCACAATTGACTAACTTTAATTTCTTTCGGAGTCAAACTTATGCGAGTTCAACCGTCGCGCCAGCTTCTTCAAGCGCTTTCTTCATCGCTTCAGCGTCATCTTTCGCGACTTTTTCTTTCACCGTTGCCGGCGCGCCATCGACGATCGCTTTAGCTTCGCCAAGACCAAGCCCGGTAGCTTCTTTCACAGCTTTGATCACTGCGATTTTTTGCGAACCAGCGTCTTTCAAAACGACGTCATATTCGCTTTTACCTTCATCCGCAGCCGCTTCACCGCCAGCCGCTGGACCTGCCGCTACTGCGACTGCAGCCGCTGCTGGCTCAATGCCATATTCGTCTTTCAAAACATTTTTCAATTCATTTACTTCGAGAACAGTCAATTTGACTAATTCCTCGGCTAATTTTTTAATATCTGTAGCCATTTTAATCCTTTCTAATGATATTTAATTTGGTTGCAAATTATTTAGCGTTTGCTTCCAATCCGGAAATAACCCCCGACAAACCGCCAGAAAGCGCCGAAACGCTGTCGGTAACCGGCGAAAGAAGTTGTGCCACAACTTGTGCGACCAATTCGTTTTTGCTCGGCATTGCCGCGAGTTCTTTAACTTCACCCTCGGATAAGTTCGCTCCTAGATCGGAAAAACCACCAACGAGGTCCAAAGCTTTATGTTTTTTTGCGAATTCAGCCAAAACTTTCGCCGGCGCAACTTCGTCATCGCTAGAAACTGCGTAAAGCAATTGTCCAGTTAACCCAGTCGTATCTGTGTCCTTGTAAACCGCGATTTGTCCCATCGCAACTCGGACTAAACGGTTTTTAACGACCTTGATTTGTACATTTGCTTCGCGTGCAGCTTTTCGCAAATCTTGCAATTCCGCCACGGTTAAGCCTTGATATTTCGCATAAACAGTTGTTTTCGCGTTCGAAAGTAACTCTGTCAAATCAGCAACCAATTCATTCTTTTTATCCTTTGAAATTGCCATAAAAAGTTCCTTGGTTATGTTTTATATTTAGTTAGCCAATTGTTAAATAGCGTCACCAAATATTAAGATTTTCCTCGGTGGCATGATTAAGAGTATCCTCCGCCACTGTCATTGGTAACTCCCCCCATTAT
Organism: Bulleidia sp.; assembly: GCA_963609155.1. GTDB lineage: Bacteria > Patescibacteriota > Saccharimonadia > Saccharimonadales > Saccharimonadaceae > Nanosyncoccus. The sequence continues at coordinate 11,026 of CAVDHS010000034.1, forward strand.
ATCACACCTGATTTCAAAAGTCAAGACACACGTTTTGTAGTCAAGAATTGGAACAGTGAACCGAGTGCCGAAACTCCAATTAAAATCGGCCAATAATGCGTCATTGGGTCGAGATCCGGCATCATCGCCAGCAGAGCAATTGTTAGCGCATATGCCCCCGCAACCGAAGTCGCCACAATCGTCGCGGGCTTCATTAGTGTGACCGCAATTCCTGCCAGCACCACGCCGACCACTGCCCCAATCGCCAAAGTTTGCATTTCTGTGCCGAAATATTGCGCCGTGATTATTAGTGTCAGCGCAAAACAAATTCCGCTCAAACACAATTTTTCGATCGAAAATCCGAGCAATGCCAATAAAACGCCCCCACCGATCGGGATCAGAGTCTGATATAGTTCATTTGTGTCGATTTCTGGCGATAGATTCGTGATTGTCGGCATCAAAAATCCCATCAAACTATACCCCAACAAAAACCAAATAACAAAAAAAGCGATTTTTTTAATTCGGTAGCCAAAAAGAAGCATTACCGCACTAATTGCCATCGCAACGATTAATTCCGGCGTAGTTAAATTTTGGACAAAAGTATTGATATCCATAAACTTATTATAACACAAAAAAGAGCGCCCTTTAATCGCACGCTCTTTTTCAGATTAGTTGTAAAGGTTTTCGATTTGAATCGATGGCCCCATCGTAGTAGTGATGAACACTGACTTCACATAAGCGCCCTTTAATGTGTTCGGTTTCTGCGCCTTCAAAGAATCAAAGAAAGCATTGGCATTTTCCACCAATTTCTCTGCGCCAAACGAAGCTTTACCGATGCCGATATGGACAATCGCTTGCTTATCGACGCGATATTCGACTTTTCCTGCCTTTGCTTCTTTGACGGCTTTTTCCACGTCCGTCGTCACTGTACCGGCTTTCGGGTTTGGCATCAAACCTTTTGGCCCGAGCAAACGTGCGAATTTACCGAGTTTTGGCATGTATTGTGGAGTTGCGATTAAAACGTCGAAATCGATTGTGCCTTTTTCGAGTCGCTTTAAGAATTCTTCGTCTTCAGCGATGTCCGCTCCGGCAGCTTTTGCAGCTTTGCAGACATCGAGCGGTGCAAACACTGCGACACGTACTTCTTTACCG
>CAVDHS010000035.1:0-9042 GCA_963609155.1 Bulleidia sp.
CGGGGAGAATCTAAGCCAAGCAAAATAAAAATTTCTCCAACCCGCTGTTATTATATGCACACTCAATAAAAATTTTCAACCCCCGACTCGCCAAAACCACAACCATAAGCATTTAAATTTTATCACAATCGTTTTTTCAAAAAACAAAGACCAAAAACCTAAATTTCGCACTCATCCTTATCCACAATAATCCTCTGCACCCCTTCATTTTTGCCATAGTCCTGATTTTCAATCAGCAAAACATCAAATTGATGATTTAAAATATTCTGAATTAGCCTCAAAAATTCCTCATTCGTTAAATACGACCGCAAATTCACAAACACAAACAATTTCGTCTCCGCAAGCTCCACCATCACCTCCATATAGTCCGTCAAAAACTCCACATAATCATCCTCATCCGAATCCACATGGAAATTCACTGCCTTCGCAATATTATTCAGCGTAAAATCGTCTGCCACCACATCAAAATTAAATCCTTCTGCCTCAACCACCTCATCCAAATATTTCAAAATCCGCGTTTTAAACTCATTCGTCTTTAAATAAAAATCTTCCGAATTCGAAGTCTTTACCAACATTTTGAACAGTGTCGTCACTGCTCGTCGATTGTTAAACTCCAATTTCATCGGATTAAACACTACGTCAACATCGGTTCCGTATTTCAAAGCGCTCGCCTCCCTAGTCAAACATAACCCAACTGTATCATCCCTCTCCTCATTCAAATCCCTAGCCACATTCCGAAAAAATGTTGGCGATTCAATCACTAATTCCCCGACGTGCCGATTTTCATCCCACTCAATCGTCTGCTGAAAATTCGTATGCGACAAGCGTATCATAATACTACCATCCTTTCGTCATTTTGAATTGTATTACTATTTTCTTCCCCCACGACATATTTAATATTCGCATATTGCCGTTCCGTCACCACCATCAGTTGTACAATTCCTCGTGGCGGTTTGTTTTGATCGACCCGATGTTCAACTTTTTCCACCGCATGCATATTGATGCAAATTTTAGTATAAATCGATTCCTGCATCATTACAAAACCTTCATCAATCAAAAATTTTCGGAACCACCGATAATGCCTCCGTTCCATCGAAGTTTCTGTCGGCAAATCAAACATTACAATCACTCGCATAAATCTATAACTCATACCAATCCAAAATTAGCGACGTGTTCTTTTCCTCAATTGCATTAAATACACTCTTTACATAAATCCCAATCGCATTATTAAGGTATTGCCTTGAATCCACAATTCCCACTTTATCATTCAGTAGATCCACCACTTGTCTTTTTTCCTCGCTCTCAAATTCTGTAAAATCAGCCGAATAAGCAAAGTAATCTATAATCGGCCGAAAACTTTCCATTAGATCCGAACCCAAATTAAACGGATTCTCCGCATTATTATGCCAAATTCCAATCTGCGTCAAATATCCACAGGCTGCAATCTCTCGGTTAAAACACGAAAGTAAGATCGTATAGCCATAATTCAAAATCGCATTCCTCGTGTCCGATGCATTCCGGTAAAATTCTTCGCCAAACAACGCATTAAAATAAACTTTCGCCGCATGCCCTTCTCGATTTGTCGAATCACCAGGGCGAACTTCTTTCGCAAAGTTCATTAGTTGTTCCGCCTTTTCCAAATTCCCAGTCTTCTTTAACACATTCGCCTGATTCTGAATTTTCCGCACAATAATTTTTTGCCAAACTTCAGCTTTTATTTGCTCTTCCCACGCCATCTGCTTCCGGATTTTACCGCTCGAATCATAGGCTCCGTGAATCGGCGCTAGCTCCGAAATTGGATTATGGCTCGTATCACAAAAAATCACTTTTACTTTTTGTTTTACAAGCTCCGCCAAAAGATACGCCGTTATCGAAATTGCCGTCGTTTCGCAAATTAGCACCGAAATGTCTCCGAGGTGAATACGTTTTTCACCGTCATCATTTCGCACCACCAAAAATCCCATTTTATAATCCAGCTTCGACCGACTCGAAACCATCACCACCCGCCAAGACATTTATTCCTTCTCCGGCGGACAAGTTTTTAAGTCTATCACTTTTTCAAATAACCCGGTTGGTGATTGCAAAATCAAAAGCGCAGAATCATATTTTAATACATTATCATTAAACTTACTTTTTCCGACAGTCCCAGCTTTTGGCACAATCGCCGATAAATCAGCAGTAGTCGGTCCACATGTAAAGATATTCAAGAAGTTATGCAAGAAATATATTTGTTCTTTCAACCCTAACTCCGAAAACTTATCTTTACACGCGCGAATCTCAGCTATTTTTCCTCCAAGCTCAGGCATGTTCTTATAAGCGTCCAGCTTTTCCAAAAACACTTCAAAAATTTTCAAATTTTCTTCTATCGAAACTTTATCTTTTTCTTCATCAATCGTATATTTCTTGTTCGTTGCCAAATCTTTTGTAAATACTTTTTCAATTTTCTTTATGTAACTCGCATTTTCCGGTTTAAAGATTGCCTGCACGGCATGATATACCCCTATAGCAACATCAGAGCCCACCCTAGAAAGATGCATCGGAAACCCATTTATTTTGATAAATGACTTATAATTAATTCTTCGCAAAATTATCTTTACGTCGCCATATTCTCCGTATTTTTTCGTAACATATTTTTTCAAATCATTCTGATAAATCTGCGGAACCGGCACAATTCGCCGTTGTGTTTCGCCTTTTTTATTAACCGTTTCAATTAGCGCAAAGAACGCCCCGCTTAGTGAACGATAACCACCATATTTTTCTGGATCTCGCCCTTTCTTTCCAGGCAAAATTCCATCTGCTTTCCCCTTACCAACCAACTGTAAGTCCGAAATCGCCCCTTTCTGTGCATGGCTCATCCTCGTCCACAACACATCATTTCGTTTCAAAGTATCGCTCACGATTTTAATCGTCTCCGCATAATTCCAACCTTTCATTCTAAACGCCGATTTCATGGATGGCTGGTCTCGCCACAACACCCACTTGCTCATCGACCAATTTTCGTTCCCAGCTTGCATCTGTTTTTCTACCCATCTCGCCGGATTCGACGTAAATGTCTCGTATAACGCATTCCCTACTACGATATTTAAATACGCATCTTTCGCGTGATGCAAATCATTTATCGCGCGCACTTTTATAAACTCTGGCATCGCCTCGTGCATCACGCGATTTTTTTCATTTTTATCCACCGCCTTCTTACTAAACCATCCTCGGAAGTTGCTAACTTGCTCCGCTCGGCTCATTATTATTTTTGCTTTCGGATACATTCTTTCTAGCAAATCTCGCACCGCTTTCACCGACTGCGCTGTCTCGACCAATTGCCTATTCACAAAACCGCCTAGTTCTTCTGCCGTCAGCAGATTCGACCTAGTCAAACGGTTAAATTTTTCATTCGTAATCAACCCGCTATTTTTCCAGTTCCACCACATTCCTCGACATTTATTCCGAATATTTTCATCAATCGGATACCTGTCGTTTTTTTCACGATTTTCATGCGCATGTACTAAAACTAAATTATTAGTTATGCTGTCATCTTTTATTTTCGACTGCGGATAAATATGGTCAATATCGCAATAATCGTGATTATTCAACTCCTCAATATCAATCCGCTCTCCGCAGTACGCACATTTTCCTTGTTGTGCAAAATACAAATATAATTTTCTTTGTTGCAAATCTCGCTCTTCATAACCTTCGAGTTCGTTCAACAAATCTCGGCTCTCCGCACTTTTCGCCATCGCCTTATATTTATCGATTAGCTCATTTTTTCGCGACAAAGTATACTTACCTTTTTTCTTTCCTTCTTCCCTTCTTGTTACCTCCAGGAAAATCCGTTCCGGCGCCTTGCCTTCAACTTTTTCTAATTCCTTCAAAATTTTTATCGTTTGCCAAATCGTTCGTTTCACCGCCGGCGAGCAATATAAATCTTTTACATCTTGATAAGTTATATTCGTGTTTTCATTTTTCCTTGGTCGATTAAATTCATCTACCGCATCCCGAAATCCCGCTGCCAGTAGCTCCATTAAATTCATATTCGTCTCAAGCAGTGCATCAAGAATCGTCATCTCGGTCCCATTTATTTTCGCCCTAATCCCCGACAAAAACACTTCCGAGAAATTTCCCCAATCTTTAAACGGCAATTTGGCCAGCTTTTTTGCTTGCTTTTCGTCGCAACCAAGCACCTCTTCTATTTTTTTCGCCAACATCTTCGGCTCATTATTCAAAATCGTCACCAAATTCACCACTTCTTCTAATTTCTGATGCGAATATTTTTTCGCATAATCTTCGCCCAAAATTCTCGCAAACTGCAAATGCGTCGTCATCTTCGGCAAAAATTTCGTCTCGCTCGTCCCCGACAATGTATCTTCCACACCCAAAATCCCACAATTCTTCAAATATTGGCTCAGCGATTTTAACGTAATATTCTTATTTCCAAGCTCATTTTCAAGAAACACTTCTTCAAAAATTCGTTTTTTAATTTCTACATCTTCAATTCTCTGCCCATTAATTTTCAAATTATTCAACTCATTTAGAACCATGAATTTTTGGTACGCCAGCGACGCTTTCGGCAAAACTTCCTCACCAATCATATACGAACATTCATTCGTCATCCGCCGAATAAAATCGTCTGCTCTTTTACTCAAATTCACCAACTTCATATAATTCCACGGATAAACCAATTCCGAAATTTCTTCGTCCGCCCAAGAAAATTCACTCCTCCCACCCTCAAGTGTCCGACCTTTTGCATCAGTTTTACCCTTCACTAGCGGTCCGCAATAATACGGAATCCGAAAGTCGTGCAACCGCTCAATTTTTAAAGCCGACGTATTGCAAGTTTCATCTTCCGATTTATCAACTTCCCTAAAACCCGGATAATCTTTTATTAATCGCTCCAAAATCTCTTTTAGTTCATTGTGGTGCAATTGTTGCGGAATCGTACCTTTTGCCTGACCGCGCTGTTTTGGCAAAAGCTCCCCTCGTTTCGCTCGCTCCATCAAATTTTGTACTGTTTTTCCATTAACTTCCGGATATTTAGCGACCAAAGCCTCAAGCGCTTTCAAAATTTCTTTATTTATTTCTTCCTGACCCAAACTTCCGCCACAAGTTTTCCGACGTCCACTTTTGTCTTCCTTATAAGCCTTCCGAATATACGCATTATAATTCACTGTATCATTTTTCGCTCTAAAAATCGGATCAAACAATTCCGGATAAGGTTTCAAAACTTCCTTCAAATCCTTCAAATCTTTTTTGTGCTGTTCATAATTTCGCACCATCGCCGCCGAAATCGTCGAAGAGTTTCCTAGTAGCGTTGATAAAATCCCATAATCATACACCTTTTTCGCTGCCAACACCAAATCAAACATTTCCGAATCGTCTAATGCTTCCTCTATCTCGGGCATTTTTTCTTCAAAGCTCCCACTGCTAAACGAGTATTTATAATCTGCATCTTTCGATACCTCGCTATCAAAAATCTTAGGCAAACTCACACTCGACCCTACCAAAAGTCCCGCAAGATTCAATCTTCGTGTCGCTAAGCTTTTATCTCGCTCTTCATCCTCCATAAAAATCAATTCCGCCAACATCTTTTTCCGATCCGAAAGCCCCAATTTCTTGCCCTCGCTATCGCGTTTTTTGCCCTCGATTATTTCCTTTGCCGATTCTGGCACATCCTCAACCATACCCAAGTCAAAATTATTCGCAATATCTTTTAGTTCGTCATAAAAAGCGTAGAAATCACCACCCCCATTTTTCAGCTCCCCTTCTAGTAGAAAATGACCCCGATTTTTCAAAATATGATGAATCGCCAAAAAATATAATCTCAAATCAAAATGTTCTCCATCCGACAACGCTGTCTTTGGCGCATCTCCCTCAATTATATTTTTGCGCAAATGCCAAATCGTTGGAAAAGCTTGATAAAAATCCTTATCCGTAAAATCTTCTAAATTAAACAGCGTATATTTTCCCTGAATTTGTTCCGGTCGGTCAGAAGACAATAATGCTGACTTTTTTAATCGCAAATAAAAATCCGGATCAATTTTGCTCATCTCCGGCGCAAATAACATTTCTAATAATTTCAACCGCGCATGCGTTCGGTGCAGTCTTCGCCTCGCCGAACGATGAACCCTTCTTTCTTCTGCCTTTTCGGCCTCCTCAAACAATCTCGCACCCCACAACGTTTTTCCCTTCGCCCGTTTCAAATGGTACTCCGTGTCCGTCACCGCCCAACCGACCGAACTCGTTCCGAGATCTAATCCAACAAAATATTTATTATCTTTTTTTTCGCTCATACACGCCCTTTCTTACTTGTATTATATCACAACCCGTGATATAATTAAATTGTCCAATTAAGCGATTGGATTTACACGATAAGTTCAAATAAGCGCTAGCTTCGGCTAGTTTAGCGAAATCATCTCTCACGAGACGCCCATTGTGGGCAAAAAGGACTTGTTCAAAGTTCATAACATATCCTTTATTATTATTGTGAGAAAAAGACCTCCACCGAGGTCTTTTTCTCATGCCCTAAATTTTCACCTACTCCACCGTCACCGACTTCGCCAAATTCCGCGGTTGATCAACATTTAGTCCACGCGAAGCCGCCACATAATACGCGAATAGCTGTGCTATTAAATTCATCAAAATCGGCGCAAATTTCTCTAGTGATGTTGTAATTTTTACAACACTTTCCACGTCCAAATCAAAATCATTTTTATTCGTCACCACAATCACATACCCGCCTCGCGCCAAAACTTCCTGCACATTAGATACCGCTTTGCTATATAACTCCCCTTCCGGTAGCAGCGCAAATTCAAAGAATCTTTCATCCACTAGCGCCAGTGGCCCATGTTTCAATTCCCCAAACGCATACGCATTCGCATCAATATACGAAATCTCCTTCAACTTCAGCGCCGCTTCCATCGCTACTGGATACGCCGTGTCCCGCCCGAGATAAATCGCGTGTTCATAATCCTTATACTTTTTCGCCATTTCCCGCACCGGCTCATTAAACTCTGTCAAAACTTTCCGAATTTCTTCCGGCAACTTCGCAATCTCTTCCACATACGCACGCACCAGCCCTGACTTCGCCCCCTTCGCTTCCGCAATCGTCAGTCCAAACATCACCATCGCAATTGCCTGCGATGTGAACGCTTTGGTCGAGGCCACCGAAATCTCCGGCCCCACATGAACATAAGTCCCACCATCCACTTCGCGCGCAATCGTCGAACCAATCGCATTCACAATCCCCACCGTTTTCACCCCCTGTTTTTTAATCTCACGCAGACACGCCAGCGTATCCGCCGTCTCCCCCGATTGCGACACAATCAGCGCCACCGAATTCTCTGGAATATACGCATTGCGATAACGATATTCACTCGCGATCACCACCTCTACCGTAATTTCCGGCGTAAATTGTTCAATATAATACGCCGCGAGTAGCCCCGCATGATACGCCGTGCCACATCCCACAATAATCAAATGTTTAATTTTTCTTAGTTCCGCTTCAGTTAATCCGGGACCCCCCAACCGCACTGTTTCCTCGGCTGCATTCACTCGCCCGCGCAAAGTTTCTTTTAACGTCTCCGGCTGTTCCATAATTTCTTTCAGCAAAAAATGTTCATAACCATTTTTCTGAATCGCCGCAAGATTTGTTTCAATTTCTTCCACTTTTGCCGACACTGGCTCCGCGTTCAAAGTCTTAATTTCAATACTATTTTTCGTCACCGTCGCTACTTCGCCATCGTTCAAATAAATCGCCTGTTTTGTATGCCCGATAAGCGCCGACGCGTCCGACGCAATCAAAGTTTCATTATGCCCCACGCCAATCACCAACGGTGAACCTGCTCGCGCCACCACGATTTCATTCGGATTTTTATCCGACACCACCGCAATGCCATAAGTTCCTTTCACTAATTTCAGCGCCTGCACTACCGCATTCGTCAGCGGATATTTTCCGCCCTGATAAAACGAATCAATCAGCGCCGCCAAAACTTCCGAATCCGTCTCCGACTGAAAATCATACTTTTTCAGCGCGCTCTTTAATTCTTTATAGTTTTCGATAATCCCATTATGCACCAAATAAATATCGCCAACATGATGCGGATGCGCGTTCGTTTCGGACGGCTCGCCGTGCGTCGCCCAACGCGTATGCCCAATCCCCGCATGATCCGTTCGCCGATTTTGCATCAACTTCGTCTCAAGATCCGAAATCTTCCCTTTAGTTTTTACCAATGTTGCCCCATCCTCTTCATCAAACGTTGCAATCCCCGCCGAATCATATCCCCGATATTCCAGTCGCTTTAGTCCCGACACCAAAAAATCCTGCGCCTTTTTCTCCCCCACATATCCCACAATTCCACACATACTAAACCTCCTGTTAATACCTCTATTATACCAAAAATTCTAAAAATCGCCCTTTCGGCGAATTTTGCGATTTTGGTGAGCCGGGTGGGACTTGAACCCACGACACCAAGCTTAAGAGGCTCGTGCTCTAACCAGCTGAGCTACCGGCCCAAAATCTTATGCATAATTATACCACTTATAGAAGAAAAAATAAAGACCTCTGTTCAACTTTTTTGCACAAAAAATCTCCCACTATCGACCGTATAATACAACTTTTCCGTCCTGTTTTGCTATACTTTCATCTTGTCCCGCTCCATTTTATCTTCTATAGTATCTAACGTCTCTAGAAATTCCCAGTGACTACTAACTGAAAAGTCCTTCACGAAGTATTCGGCCTGACTGCTCATTTCGCGAGAGTCATTTTCGTTAGCGTCGTGAAAACGCGTAAGTGAATCAAATATTATTAACCCTATTATAATACCGTCATTTAGAGGACCCGTCCAAATTGATAAAATTTATGCTATAATTTAAATATGACCAACAAAACAAACGAAAAACTTAAAAAAGCTAATACCGTTTCGACAATATGTATAATTCTTGGTGTGATTTCTTTTGTTGGTAGTTTAATCAAGCCAATTTCTTTTTTTATGCCAATGTCAGCAATAATAACAATAATCCTAGCTATAATTAACCTTATAGTTATCTCCAAGC
>CAVDHS010000036.1:0-13972 GCA_963609155.1 Bulleidia sp.
GGTATAATAAAAGCAGTTAAGGAGGTTTCATGCAACTTATCGTGATTTTATTAGTTATCGTCTCGATTCTGACTTTTTTGTCAGGGGCGACCATTTTTTTCGGTTCGAAGAAAAAGGATCGTGGTCGTTCAGCGCGATTTTTCATCGCTACAATTTTTGCGACGATTTGGTCGATTTCAATCGGCGTTTTTTTGGTCGCTGACCCGAGTTGGGATCCGGCACGCGTGAGTTGGCATGTGAATTGGACTTTTATCAGTGCGATTTTTATCGATGTCGCTTTGCTTGGTTTTATCGTCTGGCATCAAAAATACGGCAAAATCGCCACGTCGGTTTTCATAGTTTTGGGCTTGATTCTCGCCAGTTGTCTAGTTGCGAATCCATCTTTGCTTTATACCGATATCAATCTTTCGCGTTATGGCAATAGTTTAGTCACAAATATCGGCCCATTTTATATTGCTTATATTATTTTCTTCTGTTTGTTGGTGCCGACGGTGATTTTCACGCTTCTGCGGCAAATTATTCATTCGCACTCGTCGAAAAAACGTGCCGCTGATCTAGTGCTTTTGGTTGGTTTTGCGATTTCGGGAACAATGGCATTGATCTTCAACCTAATCGTGCCGCTTTGGGATTGGAGCTTGATTTGGATCGGTCCGATCGCGATTTCATCCACGATTATCGCCTTTTATTATACTGTTTTACGCTACCACATTTTGAATCTTTCTTCGCATTGGTTGAAGCTTCTGTCTTATGTAGTGATTATTACTTTTATCGCAGTAGTTTACATGGTGATTTTTGCCATTGTCTTCGCGGCGCTTTTCCGTGGTGCGACTCCGTCGCTCGAAGTTGTTATTTTAAACTTTATTATGATTTTAATCTTCCTCGCTTTGACACCAGCGATGAACGAGTTTACAAAATTTACCCGTTATTTAATCACTAACCAAAAGAAGCATTGCGGAGAGGAACACAACTCTGATGGAAAATAAACCATCACGCAACCCGAAGTTGACGATTCTGTTGTCGGTCAACGCTGCAGCGATCCTAATTGCTGGGGTTTTGGTTTCTAGTGCGATTTGGTTAAATGGCGGTTTAGAATTCCGTGCCGTTGGCGAACGTTCCGATATTGTTGAAGACGAAACTGGTGAAGTAGCGTTGCTTGAATCCGTTTCTGATACAGATCTCGAAGCCGTTGAAAACACTAATGTTATCGGCAATGATGATTATGTTTCGACTTCTTCACACGAATTTGACGGTTCCGCTGTTCCTGCCGGCGAACTTTGGAACGAAGATTCGATTGTGATTTATGGCACGCCGGATATCGACATTTGTGTTGATGGCGAACTTTCGGATCTTGGCGAAATGTATTGGCAAACTGCTGACCCGAAAGTCATTTCCGGTTTTTACAACACCGCGCGCACTTGGCTTGGTTATAGCAGTGATACTTGTCGCTATCCAGTTATTAGTGGCTATGGCACTACGACGATTACTGCCGGAACTTATGATGGCAAACGCAAAGATTCGATTTCGGTGACTGTGATCGAACCGCCGAAAGAACAATGGGAGCGCGAAGTTTTAACTTTGGTTAATAAAATTCGCGTTAAAAATAATCTCGGACAACTTTCTTGGGGCGAAACTTGTGCTTCTGCAGCTGATGTTCGTGCACAAGAAACTATGACGCTTTATGCGCATACACGTCCGGACGGCTCGAGTTGGTCGACAGCTTGCCCGACGCCGAGTTCGGGCGGTGTTAGCGGCGAAAATCTTGCGATCGGTAATGCCGCCGTTTCGCCCGCATCCACAGTCGCACTTTGGATGGGCTCAGAAACGCACCGTGCGAATATTTTAAATCCCGAATACACTAAGCTTTCTGTTGGTTTTATTTTCGACATGAATAGCGATTATAAAACTTATTGGTCGCAATATTTCAGCACTTATTAATTTTTATTATAGCTTACGGTCGAGCATTAATCAGACGGTTGAGAAAATTTTGCGCCGCGTTAGTTTCTAAAACTTGTGTCTGCATAGTCGAATCATAAACCGTCGGCGTAATTTTAGTTTGTAATAATTTTCCGTTATAGAAATAATGCCCAAGCACCAAACTGCGCGTTGTTCCCGGCCACCAAACCTGATCGAAAAACAAGTTCCCAAGCCCATAATAGATCGCGCCGTCATTATAAAGCTCAAAAGTTTGCGGTTGATGCGCGCTAGTTCCGACTACGAGATTCGCACCGAGATCGATCAAGTGTCGGAAAAAACCAATTTGGTCGCCCGCTGCCGAATTCGCATAGTCACAAGTCGTATCTTCACTCTCCGACGCATAGGCACTACATTCATAATATTGTACATCAACAATCACGAAGTCACCCCGCTCTTTCGCGGCTTTAATTTCCGTCACCGCATTTTCTTCATCATAACGATTCGCGCCCGGCGTTTCATCGTCAGTTGCCCCGCCGGTTGACAAATTGTATGCCAGCATCGTAATTCCAGTATCTTTCTCATTAATCTCCAGAGGCTTTGCCGCTTCGGATTTAGTTTTTCCGCCACCAACGATTTTAATGCGATTATTATTATATAATTCAATCGAATCCAGCGCCGCTTGATCGCCGCAATCTTGATTATGATTACCCGTAAGCTCGACAATATCCAGTCCAATTTCAGTTAAAGTATTAATAAAGCGCGTATCCGAACAAATATTATCCGAAGTTGCAAAAGTCGTGAATGATGATTCGTTCGAAGTATGCGTTAAGTCAAAACTCGACAAAAAATCTTTAATTTTTGCTGCGAAATAAGTTGCATCGCCGCCAACTTTGATTAATTTTTCATTCATACCTCGCGCTAAAGCCGTGACGCCAGTTTGCGCAAAAGTCAAAACTGTATCTTTTCCTGGCCAAGTTTTTGCAAATTTTTCTTCAACTAACGGCTTAATCTCGGCTTCAAAATTTTCGGACTGGAAGTTAATCACACGATAAATCGCGCCCTGATCGAATTCGTCTAAATAATAATGTCCATTCACGCTCAGCAACTTTTTCGAAAAATCCAAATCCGCCGCACTAATCAATTCGAAATCCGCACTTTTCTCCACTGCCGAAATTAAATTTTCCGGGTTTTCCGCTACAACATTATTCTCGCTACTATAAAAATTTGTTACCGGCACTAGAACTTGATATAAAAAGTCGCCTTCTTTTAGCTCCGGTTTTTCTAAATAATTTTTTGCCGAAATCGTTACGTCTCTGCCGAGTTTAATGTCATCTGTAAAAATCTCTGCCAAAATCTTGCGTTCTTCCGCACTCAAGCTCTCCTCATAATACACCACTCCCGGCACATGAAAAATTCCCGTTTTGGTGAAAAATTGAATTCCGAAAAAGACCGCGATAAACACCACCAACACTAAAATGCCACTTAAGAAAAATTTAGCTCGGTTGCGTTTCCTCGTCATATATCTGCATTATATGCTATAATTACCATATGTTCAAGTGGGCAACTCTATTCGAGCGCGATGCAGTTAGTCGCGACATCTCTTCGCCGGATAATCATATTCGTTGTCGTTTTGTGTTAGAAAATGGGCGAATCACTTATGCTATTTATAAAAATGACAAGTTGGTTGTCTATCCTTCGGAACTTGGGTTTTTAATTTGCGGTGAAGAATCTCTGGGTGAGAATTTGAAATTAGTGCGTGAGCATAAAACTAAACATGAAGAAACTATTGAATTGCCATGGGGAGAAGATCGCTATATTCCGAATAATTATAACGAAGTCGCTTTTTATTTGGCCGAAAAAAAAGCGCCCGGGCGAATTTTCACTTTACGTTTTCGCGTGTTTAACAATGGCGTGGCTTTTCGCTATGAAATTCCGCCACAGCCGAAATTTTCTCAAATCACCATTAAAGACGAATTGACAGAATTTGCGTTAGACCTTAACACAATTGCTTGGAAAATCCCCGCCTATCAGCCCGACCGTTATGAATATAATTACGAAAAAACTGCCGTTTATGCGCTCGAACATTCTGTTCATACGCCTTTGACTTTGAAAACTCCCAACGGTTTTTATCTTTCCATTCACGAGGCCGCGCTCTATAACTACGGCTCGATGACCATAAAATTAAACGATCGGCGCGCGCTGGCGACCGATATCACGCCTCTTTCCGACCAAACCAAAGCCCATGTTAATTTACCGTTTCAAACTCCGTGGCGGCTGATTATGATCGCGGACTCGGCGATTGAACTCACCACGAACCGTTTAATCTATGCTTTGAACGATCCGCCGGCAGAAGATTTTTCGTGGGTTGAAACTTTGAAATTTATTGGTATTTGGTGGGCAATGTTTGTCGGCGAATGGACTTGGGCGCCGGGCGAGCGCCATGGTGCGACCACTGAACACGCCAAAGAATATATCGACGCTGCCGTGCGACTCGGCATTCGCGGGCTACTAATCGAAGGCTGGAACGAAGGTTGGGAAGGCAACTGGCTCGAAAATGGTATCAACAATAAATTTACCGTCGCCACACCAGATTTTGACTTGCCAGAAGTTGCGCGTTATGCTCGCGCGCACGATATTGAATTAGTCGGACACCACGAAACTGTCGGTTTTGTTGACAACTACGAGAAACAACTCGAATCAGCCTATAATTATTACGCAGCAAACGGCGTTCATTATATTAAAAGCGGTTATGCTGGTTCAATGATGATGATCCATGGTCGGCGCGAATTTCATCATTCGCAAGTCGGGGTCAATCATTATCAAAAAACCGTCGAACTTGCCGCGCGCAAAAAAATCATGCTTGACATTCACGAACCGATTAAGGGCACTGGTATCGAACGCACTTTCCCGAACTTACTTACTCGCGAAGGTGCGCGTGGGCAGGAATACGAAGGCGGTGCGCTCTCGCCTTCGCACGCTTGTTTCTTGCCTTACACTCGGCTTTTGTCTGGCGGTATGGATTACACTAGCGGAATTCTCGATTTAACCAATAGCGTCAAACGCATGGCGACCACTCTCGCGCGCCAACTGGCCTATTTTGTGACGATTTATTCGGGCATGCAAATGGCGGCCGATCGTCCGTTTATTTATGAGGAACGTTTCCCGAACGAATTTAACTTCATTCGTGCTGTGCCGACGAATTTTACAAAAACTATTCCGCTTGCAGGCGAAATTGGTGAATATTATGTCGTCGCGCGCAAAGATCGCGACAGTGAAGATTGGTATATTGGCGGAGTAACGAATGAATCATCTCGGCAAGTTCATATCGACCTAAATTTTTTGTCCGCTGGGGTTTACCATGCTGAGATTTATCGCGATTCCGACGACGCGCATTACCGCGAAAATCCTTTTGGCATCAATATTTCTCAGCAAAAAGTCGGCGTGAATGATTCGTTCGATCTCTATCTCGCTCCGGGCGGCGGATTTGCGATTCGTCTGCAACATTTAGAATCATAAAATTAAATATTTGTTGCGTCGTTCACCACAGCGGTGACAATCAACCGGTGCGTTGCATCACCACCGCCGAGTAATTCCCCCGCACAAGTCATAATTTCCAAAGTATCTATTTCCGCTCCCGCCAATAAATCATCCATACTAATTTCCGCCTTCGCCAAGGTCTTACTTTCTTTTACGATATAAATTTTTCCGTCATAATTAATTTCATCTCCGACTTTAACTTGATTTAAATTCTCAAATACAGTCGTCGAATGCCCAATTAACAAAGTTTTATTTTTCGCTTGCGAATAACTACCGACGATCGTCCCCGGCGTGTCCAATTTCGTGCCGTTTAATTTCAAATTCGTTACATCAGAATTCAAATCGATCGCCGGAATCGAAAGCTCCGCTGCGACCTCTAATTTTGTCGCGTCTGCGGGCTGTAAACCGACAACAATATATATGCTAAACAAAAGCACATACAAACCGGCCAAGACCATCCTCAAATCAAGACGTCGTCTTAATTCCACACCTTCCTCCTTGCGTTTATTATAACACAAGCATTACTAAAACTAAACCCCCGGATTGAACATTTTTAACTTTTTTTCGTGAATTTTATATTTCGGATCGTGCGTTCCGACTTCCGCCCAAAAAGCCTTCGAATGATCCATATGATTCAAATGTGCTAATTCATGCAAAATCACATAATCGCGTAATTCTTCCGGCACTTTCATCAACCCGATATTGAGCGAAATCGTTCGGTTCGACGAACACGAACCCCAACGCGTATTCGCATGCGACAACCGGCATTTTTCATAACTATAACCATACCGTTTCGCAAAATATTCCAATCGATACGGCAAATATTCTCGTGCTTTCTTCATCAATAACTTTTTTTGATAATCGCGTGCCTTTTGTTCCGTTGGATTTTTTAGAGGTAATTTTTCACGAATGTTTTTGCGACTTGAATTCAAATATTTTTTAAGCAAAAAATCTGGCGTATGTTTCGGCACCGACATTGCTAAACGTCCCGATGTTGAAACCGAAAATTTTACACTTTTAGCTAAAGGCGATTTACGGACGATGATTTCGCCAAATTCATGGTCTTCGAGTATCATCGTTTGCTTTAAGGTCCGCTAGTCCGGTTACGACGTGTCTTGCTTGAGTGTCAAAAGTGTGTTTGCCGGAAAGAATAATCGCATGTTCGGTCTCATTCGGCGCTTCAATCGCCGCCACTGCCGTTTCGTAAAAATCTTTAGCTTTATTCACGGATTTAAATCGCGTTTTCAGTCGCGAACGAATTGTCGCGACGTCAGTTTGAATCCAAATCAAAGTCGGTTCATAGCCATTATCGCGCAAAATCTTTCGCATTTCGGCACGCTCTTTTTCAGTGTTGAGATCGCCCTCGATAATGATAGTTTGGCGGGTTTTCAGAATTTCTTCGAGAATTGCCAAGATTTCCGCATGCGAAAAATTATGTTTTTCACGCAATTTGTCGAAATCATAGCACGCCAACTTAAATTTTTTGCTAAATCTTTCCGCAAAGAGTGTTTTTCCGCTACAAGGCGCTCCGAAAACCATCAACGCCCGCGGTTTAGATATATTACCTTCCATAATATTTCCATTATATCATACTTTTCTTAAAATCTACAATATGGCAGGGGCAGAGGGACTATGGCAGGGGCAGAGGGACTTGAACCCCCGTTTACGAAGTTCCGGGGGTTCCCCGATCGATGATTTTTTCTGGAACAAAAAAATGGCAGGGGCAGAGGGACTTGAACCCCCGACACCAGGTTTTGGAGACCTGTGCTCTACCAACTGAGCTATACCCCTTCAAAAGTTCTAACTTTATTTTACCACATTTCCCTCACAAATTGCCAAAAATGTGCTACAATTAAAATAATGAAAATACTTATGTTAGGTTGGGAACTTCCGCCGCACAACAGCGGTGGACTTGGCGTTGCTTGTTTGAACATGGCGCGCGCGCTATCGCATGAAGGCGTGGATATTGATTTTGTAGTTCCCTATCTGGCGAAGCACCCCGAAATCGATTTTATGAACGTACTGTCTGCGACTAAACTCGACCCGATTCATCGTTACGGCGGCGGCTCTTATGCCTCGTTGAATATCACCGAAGAAATTATTCCGACCGGTAATGAAAAAAAAGGTAAAAAATTAGTCTCAATTCGCGAAGTCCAAAAATCCTATTGCGACTATGTCGACAATTATCTACAACACCATCAGCCTGACTTAGTCCACGCGCACGATTGGCTGACTTACGAAGCTGGCATTTTGGCAAAAAAAGAACATGGCACGCCTTTGATCGCACACGTTCATGCGACTGAATTCGATCGCGCCGGCATGCATACCGGCAACCCATTAATCCACGAAATCGAATACGAAGGCTTAATGCTCGCGGACCGTATTATTGCCGTTTCCGAATCGACAAAACGTATTATTCACGAAAAATATCAGATTCCGCTCGACAAAATCGATGTAGTTTATAATTCTCTCGATGAAAATTACGAAAAAGGTGAGTATGCTTTAGACCGGTCGACTTATCGTTATATCGAACGTTTAAAATCCACTGGCCATATCATCGTCTCGACTGTCGGTCGGTTCACGATTCAAAAAGGCTTGCCGAATTTATTGCAAGCCGCGAAACTTGCTATTTCAAAAAACCCGAAACTTATTTTTATTTTCGCGGGCGATGGTGAAGAACGCAATGAATTAATCAACATGTCCGCCGAACTCGGCATCTCGAAAAATGTTATTTTTACCGGCTTCATTCGCGGCACGCGCCTGCGCGATATTTATGCGCTTTCGGATATTTTCGTGATGAGCTCGGTTTCTGAGCCTTTTGGCTTAACTGCGCTTGAAGCTGCGCACCATGGTGATGTATTGATTTTAACGAACCAATCCGGCGTTTCGGAAATTATTTGGTCGGCGTTGAAATACGATTTTTGGGATCAGAAAAAACTCGCCGACGAAATTCTCGCCGTTGCAAACAACCCGGCCCTGTTAACTTCTCTGCGCGATAATGTCAAAAATGAATACCTACGAATTTCTTGGGAAAAAGTTGCAAAAAAGTGTCTGAAGATTTATAATAAAGTTAATAAACATAAGAGGAATTAAATGCGCGCGATTTGCCTATATTTGCACATGCATCAGCCGACTCGCTATCGTGAGTATTCGATTTTTGATGTCGGGAATTGCGCGAATTATTATCATGACGATTATAACGGCCGTCAATCGAACGAACGCATTTTCAAAAAAGTCGCCAATAAAAGTTATCGTCCGATGCTGAATTTGTTAGAGCGCAACATACAAAAACATCCCGGCTTTAAAGTTTCGCTTTCGATCACCGGTACTTGGCTCGAACAAGCATCAATGTGGGCGCCGGAATTAATCGACCAAATCCGCCGTCTAGTCGATCGCGGTCAAGTCGAAATTGTCGGTGAAACTTTTTATCATTCCCTGGCTTTTTTCTATAATCGCGCCGAATTTGACGATCAGGTCGACATTCACGCCACGAAAATTCGCGAACTTTTCGGTGTTTCGCCAAAAGTTTTCCGCAATACTGAACTGGCTTATAACGATGAACTTGCGAAATGGGCGGAAGAAAAAGGCTATAAAGGCATTCTCGCCGAAGGTTGGGATAAAATCCTCGGCTGGCGCAGCCCGAATCACGTTTATCGCCCAGCTGGTTGTGAAAAAATTAAATTATTATTGAAAAATTATCGTCTCTCCGATGACATCGCTTTTCGTTTTTCGAATCACGATTGGAAAGAATGGCCGCTGACTGTTCCGAAATATCAAAATTGGTTAAATATGGACTGTTTGCGCGGAAATTTAGTAAATCTGTTCATGGATTTTGAGACTTTTGGCGAACATCAATGGGTAGACACCGGCATTTTTAATTTCATGGACACTTTCATTTCCGCTTGGCTCGGCGAATACGAGAATAAATTCCTCACCGTTTCCGAAGCTTGTGATTTTGAGAAACCAGTTGATGAAGTTTCGATGCCTGAAACGGTCACTTGGGCCGATACCGAGCGCGATCTTTCGGCTTGGGCTTCAAACGCAATGCAAACTTCCGCCATGGACTCGCTTTTCGCGCTGCGCGACGAAATTTTAGCATCGGGCGACCTTCGGTTAATCGCTGACTGGCGCTATTTAACAACTTCCGATCACGCTTATTCTATGTGTACAAAATATTGGCACGACGGCGACGTTCACGCTTACTTTTCCGCTTACGCTTCTCCTTACGAGAGTTTTATGTATTTCATGAACGTGCTACGAGACATTCAGTATCGACTAGGCTTGACATAAATAGTAAAATCATAAAATCATTCAAATCTCCTGTTGATTTTTGAGAAAATGTGTGATATAATTAAAAGAATTATGGCAAAGAAGAATAATACTAAGCGAAAATTGGTCGGTCTCGTCTCTGAAGAGTCGGGGATTCGGGCTTATTATACGAAGAAAAATACCATGAATACGCCGGATAAGTTGTCTCTGAAAAAATACGACCCGGTGTTGAGAAAACATGTCGTCTTCACCGAAACGAAGAAAAATCTCGGACGAAACGAAGTTAAAGAAAAGAAACGTTAAAATAGAAAACTGGCGGAGTCGAAAGACTCCGCCTTTTTAGATGAGTAAATTTAAAAATTGTGTGGTTATTGTGGTTACGCAGTTTACTTTTTCGTTGCTTAATATATTCCGCAACATTGAATGTAGGACAAAACTCGTCCGACATCGCCGCCGACCATGTGGTTGGCATTCCGAATTGACTGAATCATGGCATAAGCGTCTTTATACCCTTGATCAGTCGCGACGAAAGAACACGAAGTTCCCATCGTCACATCTTTTATAATAATCACTCATCTCACCCCCTTTCAAGGTTCTACACAGTCTCCATGATGCTCGATCCCAAAATCTGATCACCTCCTTCGGGTCTCATTTTTTTGTGTCTCTTGAATTATACCTGTTTTAGGTATTTTTTGCAAGCAGGAGCGCGATGAATTCCTTAATCTCTTTCAGTCCCTTATCCTTATCCGCCGCTACGAAAACTTCTGGATCGTCGACAAATTTCAACGAAGTTACTTGCGCATAAACCGCCCGCATCAACTCTATTAATGCTGTCTCGTCTTCCGTATTGAATTCGTACATCCGATCATAAACCTGCCCGTCCGAATCCGGCGTCACGAACAAAATGTGGCCTTTTTTTACTTTATAATTTCGAAAACGCGGCGAATTATTCAATAATAATTTATAAAATCCAAGCTGGAACATGTATTTTAATAATTTTTCATTACTTTGCCACTTTTCTTTTTTGTAAGAACCGGTCTTAAAATCATAAATCTCGATTTCTTTCGCTTTTTCGTCGATCGTAATATGGTCGATTTTTCCCGTCAACGGTACGCCTTCGACCGCCAACTTTTCCGGCGCAAAATTCACTTCAGCTTGCCCCTGACGAATAATCGGTGAGAACTCTTTTAGCGCTACCGCGAGATCCGCCAACCCTTTTTCGCGAATTTTTTGCGCAGTTTCGGCCGGTAAATCTTTTTTCTCCAGTTCCGTTAGGAAAAATTCTGCCGCCGCGTTCTCAGTCAGTCCTCGTGTCGTCACCGCCTCAAAGGTTGCATGGACTAAATTCCCCAGCGCCAAATTTTCATCTTCAACTTCCATCGGTGTCTGTAAAATGTGTTTTTTGAAAAATTCCTGCGGCCCAGCATACACTATATCGATAAACGTCGTCAAGCTCGACGCGCTCATTCGCCATTTCGCCACTCGATCTTTATATAATGCCCGCAAATCCGGCATTAATTTCGTGTATGGCGACAACCAATTGCGTAAATTTGCAATCGAATCATCGTCGCGCTTGAAATCATACATTGTTTCAACTTTTCCCGTCGGCAAAAATGGTGAAACCACTTGGTCCTCTGCAACATATTCATCGAAATACTCCAACCGGTCCGGCGATTTATCTCTAAAATCGCGCAAAGAATTCGTAATATAGAGAAATTCCTTCGCTCGCGTCAACGCTACATACAAAATCCGCAACCGCTCACCGTCCGTCATTCCAGTATGGCGAATTTTCGCCAAATTTTTCGGCAAACTTAGGCCGTTATTATTCCCTTTGCCTTTACCCCAAGCCGTATGATCCGTCGAGATAATGAAAACATGTTTAAATTCAAGCCCCTTCGCTTTATGCGCGGACAGAATCTGTACCGCGTCATCCGCGTCGCGATAAGGCGATGTCGTATCCAGCGTCATCTCCGCTTCTTTATAATCATTCACCAACTCGATCAAATCATTCAACCGCAAATTTTTCTCTCCGAAATGCCGTTTCAATTTCCCAAGCAAAGCCGCCAAATTTTCATACAAAGTGAACTTTTCATATTCACCTTCATCGGCACAATATTCCAAAAATGGTGACCGAAAACCTTCAAGTTCTTCCGCGCCGATCAAGAAATTTAACCAGCGTTCCAACGGCTCATTGAACGACCGCCCCGCCAAATTTGCCAAAAACTTCGCCACCTCTGTTATTTCGGAGTTTTCGGACGCGCTGATATAGTCAAAAACCGATTTTTTAGCATGGCGCGCCGTCCCGACTAACCGCACCACCTCCAACACCGGCAACCGCCAAAACGGATACGATAAAATCTCCACGATTGAAGTGTTCTCGTTCCGTTCGTTCGCTAGTTCATAAACATACTGCGCGATCGTCAAAATCTGATGAATTTTTTCGTCCTCGAACAAATCATTTTTCTTTGCATAGGCGATATTAATTTGCGGTTTCGCCTTCAAATACGGCAACAATGGCATGAAATATCTAGTTTTATACGAAATAATCGCAATTTCGCTTTGTTTTTCTCCCGCACGGATTAATTCCGCGATTTTGTCCGCGATAAAACCAAATTCCATATCCGAAGATAGAAATTCATAACGGTGAATTTGCGAAGTTTCGGGGTCGGGGCGGTGTGCGATTAATTCCTTGTCAGCGAATCGATCCGGCGCTTGGTTGATGATTTTGCGCGAAAAATCCAAAATCTCACCCGTGCTGCGGTAATTTTCCACCAGCGGAATCACTTCCGCCGTATAATGTTTTTGGAAATCGGTTAAATTCGTCGACAGTGCGCCCTGAAATTCATAAATCGCCTGGTCGTCATCTCCCACCGCCATAATCATTGGCTTTTCGTAGTCCGTCAATTGCTTAATAATCATAAATTGCGCCGGATTTGTGTCTTGAAATTCGTCAAGCATGATGAATTGATAATGTTCCGACAGCGTCGCCCGAAAACCGTCATCTTCTTTCAGCACACGCACCGCTTCTTGAATCATGTCGTCAAAATCATACAAACCATTTTCTTGTAGATATTTATTATATTTCGCCATCACTTTCGCGACTGAACTCAATTTCCGGTTCGCGACGCGATCTTTCAAACGATATTTTCCCCGTCCGTCTTTTTCAAAATAAGCATCTTTCCAATGCGACAACGGCGTGATTTTTTCGTTTTCTTCCGCTTCAGTGATCGCAGATTTCAAATCGCGTGCCAGCTCGCCGATCGAATGTTCAACAGTCCCCACGATCGTTCCCATTTCAGTATATTCTTTCAAAATTTCCCAAATCGGCAAATAAGCATTTTTATAAGAAGGTCCGAACGCTCGCGGCACTACTTCTTTCAAAAACGGCGAAATTGTTTCCGAAATCACTTTTGAATCCGCGAGATTTTGTTCGGCGATTTTTGTTAAATCCGCGCTCGAAAGCCCTGCACTTTTCGCCGCCGAGATTACTTGAATCACATCTTTTACTTTATCTTTGCGCAACAAATCTCGTCCCGAAAGCTCGCGCATGATCTTTTTAACGATTTTAAATTGCATTACTTCATCAATCGCGGCATCAATATCGCGGTCATAATCAACCGCATAATTTTTATATTGTGCTAAAATATCCGCACCGAACGCATGATAAGTGCCGATATTTACTTTCATACTTTCTTTGCCGATAATCGATTTCAACCGTTCGCGCATGTTCGCTGCCGCCACTTCCGTAAAAGTCAAACACAAAATATTTTCCGGGTTAGTGTCGGTATTTTCTAAAATATAGGCAACTTTATGCGACAAAAGTTGCGTTTTGCCGGTTCCTGGCCCCGCTAATACTAACAGCGGCCCGGCTAAATATTCAACCGCCTGTTTTTGTTTCGCATTTAGCCCCATTTTTCACTTTCTTTCAAAATCGTTCGTAAACATTCCGCACTCGCCGGCACATCGATTTCTCGGCGTCGAATTCGCCTGAGAGCCGATAATCCTTCGACGGTTTTATCTGGCTGTATGTGCGAATTTTCGCGCAACTTTTGTCCATATTCATAATTCCGTGACGGCTCGCCACAAGTTATTTTCAAATCACCAATCCCGCAATTCAAATCCACCGTTTCTTCCTTCGCCCCGTTAAATTCTAAAATATCCGCCATTTCGCGCGCAGCACGATGTAGAAATTGTCGATGTTCACGTGAAACTGGCTTTAAATCTAAAAACCCCGCATAAATCGCATAAACAT
>CAVDHS010000037.1:0-6731 GCA_963609155.1 Bulleidia sp.
GTTTTAATGATCGCCTCGTCGCCGACCTCATGGTCAAGCGCTCCGACATGGTTTTTGTCAAAACTTCTGACATTCTCGGCCCGCTTGTCCTTGACAAACTCTATAAATCTGGTTTTACAGTCTTTCCTGTAGTTGATAATCATAACAAAGTCAAAGGCATCATTCGCACCGAAGCTTTGAATACCCTCGAAATCAAAAAAACCGACCGCGCCGACAAATATCT
Organism: Bulleidia sp.; assembly: GCA_963609155.1. Lineage (GTDB taxonomy): Bacteria > Patescibacteriota > Saccharimonadia > Saccharimonadales > Saccharimonadaceae > Nanosyncoccus. Next base: position 224 of record CAVDHS010000037.1, read on the forward strand.
CGACAAAAATTTCAATTTTATCCACGCCACTGACTCACTCTCTACCGCTGTCCAAGCGATCGAAACCAAAAACAGCTCCTATTTTCTAGTCCTCGACCACACCGACACTCTGGTCGGCTTTTTCACTATCGAAATCCTCCTCGACTATTTACTCGGAAAATGATATAATAATACCTATGAGAGTTTTAATCGAAAAATCTGACAGTTTTTTAGGCAAATCAATCACCGTTGCTGGCTGGGTTAATTCCCGCCGCGACCATGGCGGTTTAATTTTCATCGATCTACGCGACCACACTGGCATTTTACAGCTCGTTGTCACCCCCGAATCTGCCGACACTTTTAATCTCGCCGAATCTGTCCGCGACGAATTCGTTCTAAAAGCCACTGGCAAAATCCGCGAACGCGAACCCGACCTTATCAACCCCAACCTTACCACCGGCAAAATCGAACTTATTGTTGAGCATCTCGAACTTTTAAACAAATCCGCGCCTCTGCCGGTCAACACCCACGACGACGGCGAAAAATCCTCCGAAGAACAGCGCTTACGCTATCGCTATCTTGACTTGCGTCGTCCCAGCATGCAAAAAATCCTAAAACGCCGTTCCGAATACTACCGTTTTATCCGTAATTTCATGTACGACCACGATTTCACCGAAATCACCACACCAATTCTCGCCAATTCCTCCCCCGAGGGTGCGCGCGATTTCCTCGTCCCCTCCAGACTTCATCCAGGTAAATTCTATGCCCTACCCCAAGCCCCCCAACAATTCAAACAACTCCTCATGGTCGGCGGAGTCAACAAATATTTCCAAATCGCGCCTTGTTTCCGCGATGAAGACCCGCGCGCTGACCGACTTTACGGCGATTTTTATCAGCTCGATTGCGAAATGGCTTTTGTCGATGATGGCGAGGTTGTGCGTGCAGAAATCGAACCGTTATTTATTTCTCTCGCTACCGAATTTTCTGACAAAAAATTAGTTTTAAATTCCGTGCCTGCCAAAAAATATTTACCAAAAAATTCCCAAATCCCGCGCTTACCTTTTGATTTTGCGTTCGAAACTTATGGCACCGATAAGCCAGATCTGCGCTACGGCATGGAACTAATCGAACTCACAGATGTTTTCAAAGATACCGATTTCAAAGTTTTCAAAGCCGACTGCATCAAAGCTCTCTGCGTCAAAAACGGCGCCAGCCTCACCCGTCGCGAAATCGACGAATTCACCGACAAAGCCCGCAAACTCGGCGCTGGCGGTTTGGCTTATATATTATATACCGACGAAGGCTCGAAATCGCCAATTTTGAAGTTCATGTCCGACGCCGAAATCACCGCTGTCCAAAAACTCACCGATGCTAAAACCGGCGACGCCGTCTTTTTCGGCGCTGATGACCGCGCCAAAGTCAACAAAGTTCTCGGCGAGCTGCGCATCGCTTTTGCCGACCGTTTCGAACTCAAAAATCCCGCCGAAGTTTCTTATTGTTGGATTACTGATTTCCCGTTTTATGAATGGGACGAAAAAAATCAAAAACTCGACTTCGGACACAACCCCTTCAGCATGCCAAAGGGCGGGCTTGAGGCTCTCGAAAACGCAAAAACCACTGAAGAAAAACTCGCCCTCAAAGCCGACCAATTTGACATGGTCATGAACGGCTATGAAGTTTGCTCCGGTGCCGTCCGTAATTATAATCCTGAAATTATGTATAAAGCTTTCAACATTCTTGGTTATAATAATGAATATGTAGAAGCTCGTTTTGGCGGCATGTTAAATGCCTTCAAATTCGGCGCCCCGCCCCACGCTGGCTGTGCACCAGGGCTCGATCGAATTTTCATGGTCCTTGAAAATGCTGACAACATTCGCGACATCGTTGCCTTCCCAAAAAATGGTTCCGGTGTCGATCTGATGATGGATTCTCCTTCCACAGTTGATCCTGAGCAATTGACCGAAAATCGACTCGCGATTTTACCGGAAGAAGATTAATATGTCAAAATCCTCGCTCACCAAAAACGCCATCGCCAAGCATTTTTTCGAACTACTCAGCGAAAAACCTTTAAACCAGATCTCCGTCAAAGAACTCGCCGCCGCTGTTGGTATTAACCGCAACACTTTTTATTACCATTATAAAAGTATCCCCGATTTGCTCGAAGCCGTTGTTAAACATCTCGTCGACGAGCTTTTTGAAAATTATCCGCCCGCCGAATCGCTTGACGATTGTCTCACCGCAGCTACTGATTTTATTAAGCAAAACGAATCTGGCATTCGCCATATCTATGACTCAACTTCACGCCCAGTTTTTGAACGTTATCTTTGGCGAATTTGCGACTATGTCGTGATTTCTTACCTTAACACCGGTCCAAACCCCGCCGATTCTCATTTAGGTTTCATCCGTTTTCGGCTCGACACCCCCGAAAATCGCCTCGCCACTCAGCAACTTTTAAGTTGTATCTGTTTCGGTCTGGCCATGAATTATATTCGTCATGGCATGTCTTTTGATGCTGACCCAGTCCGCCAACTCCTAGACATTTCTGATGAAACGCCCAAAAATTAGGCATTTAGCCTGAAATGCCTATTTATTTTTTAGCTTAATAGTATTATAATACTTCCAAATATAGGGTTTTATATGGAAAAATTTATTGTCAAACATCACAAATTAATTCTGTTGTTGGCGGTGATTCTTGTCATTCCGGCATTAATCGGTTTTTATAACACTCGCGTCAACTATGACATGTTAAATTATCTCCCAGACAGTATGGATACCGTCAAGGGTCAAGACGAATTGCTTAAAGAATTCGGCAAGGGCGCCTTCTCGATGGTTATTACTGACGGGCTTTCCGATTCTCAAATCGGCGAACTCGAAGATACGTTGAAAAACGTCGATCATGTCGACACCGTAATGAGCCTTGGTACACTTGAAAATGCTGGTCTACCGGCCCAAATTATCCCTGATGAGCTCTATAATACTTTCCGTAACGGCAACGAATCTATTATGGCTGTTTTCTTCGATACTTCGACTTCTGCTGACGAAACTATCGATGCTATCAACGAAATCCGCGGCATCGTCGATGGTAAAGCTTACGTTTCCGGCATGTCCGCACTCGTCACCGATCTACGCAATCTCGCCGAATCCGAAGAAATCATCTACATCATCATCGCTGTCACACTCACTCTTATCGTCATGCTCATTTGTCTTGACAACTGGGTAATTCCTTTCATTTTCCTCGTCAGCATCGGCATCATGATCCTGATCAATATGGGGACTAACCTCTTCCTCGGCGAAATTTCTTATATCACCAAGGCTCTCGCCGCCATTCTCCAGCTCGCCGTTACTATGGATTATTCGATTTTTCTCTGGCACTCCTACCGCGAACATCTTGCTAAAAACAAAAACCGGCATCGTGCTATGGAAGCCGCAATCAAATCGACTTTCTCTTCAGTCATGGGCTCATCCGCAACGACTATTGCTGGCTTCATCGCGCTTTGTTTCATGTCCTTTACTCTCGGGCTTGATCTCGGGATCGTCATGGCGAAAGGCGTTCTATTCGGCGTTATCGGTTCGGTCACTGTCTTGCCGTCGCTCATTCTTATCTTCGGCGATAAACTTGAAAAATTCGATCACAAAGCCGTTTTCCCAGGTTTCCGCTGGCTTGCTCGCAATATCGTTAAATTCTTCCCGGTACTACTAATTATTTTCGTAGCTATTATCCCGCCAGCTTTCTATGGCTATCAAAAAACCAACGGCAGTGTTTATTACACTATCGGCGACAGTCTGCCGGATACCATGGATTTCGCCGTCGCGAACCGTAAACTTTCTGAAGATTTCGGCCTCTCGAACGTCCACATGATTCTCACGAATTCTAATCTCGATGAAACTCAAGCTCGTGAAATGACAAACGAACTCAAAAATGTTCAAGGCGTCAAATCCGTGCTCAATATCGAAGCTTTGATTCCTGATTCCATGCCAATTGAAGTTTTGCCTGAATCTCTCACTGAAACTTTGAAGAGCAATAACTGGGAACTCACGCTCGTCATTTCCGAATACGCTACCGCTACTGATGAAATTGGCGTTCAAATCGATGACATCAACAAAATCATCAAAGCTCATGATGAAAATGCCCTGCTCGTCGGCGAAGCCAGTACAACTCAAGATATGATCAAACTCACTTCTGTTGACTTCCAAGTCGTGAACACCGTTTCGATCATCGCAATTTTTGTCATTATCATGATTGTCACGAAAAGCTTCACTCTACCGTTTATCCTTATCGCTGTCATTGAATCAGCCGTGTTTGTTAACCTCGGTTTGCCATATTACACTGGCGATCAACTTTCTTTCATCACGCCGATCTGCATCAGCACTATTCAACTTGGCGCCACCGTCGACTACGCGATTCTCATGACTACACGTTATAAACGCGAACGGCTCGACGGTAAAGATAAAAAGCACGCTGCAATTATTGCTATTCGCACTTCTGTCCCGTCAATTCTTGTTTCCGGTCTTGGTCTCTTCGCTGCAACCTTCGGTGTAGCCCTCTACTCGAACGTCGATATGATCGGTTCAATGTGTATGCTCATGGCACGCGGCGCGATCATCAGTATGGCCGCTGTGATATTCGCCTTGCCTTCCCTCCTCATCTTTGCTGACCCCCTGATTATTCGCACCACAATTGGTATGAAAAAGTTAACGAAAGGAACTAATAAATGAAAAAAACATTAATTTACACTTCAGTTTGCGGCTTAGCGCTGTTTGCTGGTAGTTTAACCACCGTTGCGATCAACAACGCTTCTGCCGAAACTTCGCATGATTCGCCTGTTGTCGCACTCGAACAGAATTTAAATACTTCGAATAAAATCGATTCGAAAAACGAAACTATTTACGTCATGACTGATTCTGCAGGCGAGGCAAATAGCGTGTTCATTAATAACACTCTCGATTCCGACACGAATTCATTGCCGATCGAATTAAAAGTTACTTATACTTTGAACGGCTCTAAAATTTCTGCCGAAGATTTAATTGGCAAATCCGGACACGTCAAAATCAATTATGCTTTTACCTCAACCAAAACTTCTGACAACACGAAAGTTCCGTTTTTAACTGTCACTAGCACAATTTTAGACGGCAGCAAATTCAAAAACGTTACCATCAACAATGGTAAAGTTATTTCCGAAAATGACGATAACGTCACGCTCGCTGGTTATGCAGTTGTCGGTTTAAATGAAAATCTCGGTACTGATGTTTTGCCAGCTGATTTCACTATCGAAGCCGATGTCACCGAATTCGAAATGAGCGAAACTTATTCTCTCGCGACTGACGAATTATTTGCCGATTTCGACACTTCAAAATTAAATTCGCTTGACGATCTAATTAGCTCAATGAACCAACTCGGCAGCGGCCTTGATCAGCTCATCGCCGGCGCAGGTTCTTTATGGCGCCAGCGAACTTAATGCCGGCGCAGGCGAACTCGCCACAGGCATTTCGACTTTAGAAACCAAAGTCAACAACCAGCTTGTGCCTAAACTAAGCAAACTTCAAAATACATTGTACAAAGTTTCTGAAAAAGGCGAAACTGTAAAAACTTATGTCAATGACAGCTCGACTAAAATCATCGCTGTTCTCGAAGCTATCAAATACAAAGCACAAACTGAAGGCGACACCGAAACTCAAGCCTATCTTGAAGCAGCTATTGCAAAACTAAACGAAAGCAACACTCTCGTTAATGAGAAGATCGACTATTACACCGGGATTATCAATTCCGAAGCTGACGGGATGGACACCACCGAACTCACAGAAGGCATCGCTGCTCTTTCTGCCGGCGCGAATCAACTTTACGCTGGGACTTCTGAACTCAAAACCGGTCTCGACACTCTCGCTTCCGGCACATCGCAACTCGCCGATGGTTCGAAAACTCTCGAAAATGGTCTTAATACTTTCAAGACTTCCGGCATCGACAAGCTAGTTAATTTTGCCAATAACGATCTTAATAGCGCTCTTACGAACATTCGCGCCTCCGTTTCCGCTGCAAAAGATTATCACTCTTATAAAAACTCTTCCGCCGAATCAGTCAAGTTCGTCTTCAAAACTCCTTCGCTCAAGAAATAACTCGAGCTCAACCAAAAATCCCGCACTTAACGTGCGGGATTTTTTAATTCCGAATCATCATTTTGGTAGGGCCGGATGGAATCGAACCATCATTGTATCCTTAGAGGGGATATGTCCTATCCGTTGAACGACGACCCCAAACCAGCGCCAAGCTTAAGCGAACTCAGCCGCTAAGCCTCAGCTACTTATATTATACCTTAATCCTCCGGTTTTCGCAACTTGTAGTAAATCGACGGCGCAAACCGAATTCCAGCTAACATCTGCTGAGCTTTAGTTTCCATTTTTACTAGATTATCCGTCCCCAACACTTTTTTAAGCGCTTGGCTGCGAAAATTCGACACCGACAAAACTTTTTCACACGTAAATCCCGCGCGTTCAAAAATTTCTTCCGCATATTTCGGATGATAATTATAAAATC
>CAVDHS010000038.1:0-8453 GCA_963609155.1 Bulleidia sp.
GCCTTTTAGGGCATTTTTTTGGGCAGTATTCAACAAAATTTCGCCCTCAACATCCCGAGCGGGTGACGCCTGTGGAAGAGCTCCCATGAAGCTCGCAGAAGCGTCAGCTCCGAGAGGATGTTGTGGGAGGGAAACAGGTGGTAGGACCCGCTCGGTACTATTCCCGAACATTTGTTCGGTTTTTGCCTTGCGCCTCTGTTTTTCAACCCCATTAGGCAAAATCAACGAAACTCCCTCCCCCTCCGCGGTTAGATAATATTCATGTAAAAACCCTACTATCGCCAAAAGCTGTCGTGGCAACGGTTTTGTATACAAAATTTTCGTAATCGGTTTAGTCTTAAAATTCGGTTGAACAACTTTTTTCACCACCACTCCCGGCACCGTCCGTCGTCCGAGTGGCACCAAAACGATCTGCCCCGGCACCAGGGAAGTAGACTCGCTGGCATAAGTCAACCTACCAACTTTCCCCTCCGGAATCACCTCGTAATACATAAAACAATTATAGCATTGTTGTAAAAATTACCAAAAATTGTCGATTCGTGCTATAATAGAGGTAGTTAAGCGAGGTAATATGTTAGATATATTTGTCACATCTCGGGTGCGCCGGAAAATTATCGTGGTTTTTGCCAAATACCCCGATTTTAAAACTCATGTTCGCGGGTTGGCGAAGCTAATTAAAGAAGATCCTGGTAATATCCAGAGAGAATTGAACCGCATGGTAGACGGCAAATTCCTAATTGCTACTAAAAAGGGCAAGACGAAAATTTATCAAACCAACAAACAATTCCCGATTCTAAAAGAACTCCAGAGTATTGTGATTAAAAGTCAAAAGAAGAACAAGCCCAGTAAAACCATTGGCTAACCGAATTAAAAATTGAATAAACTATCTGAAACAGGGAAGAAACGTGAACAAAATTTTTACACAACTCATTCAAAAACGCAGGCTCGATGACGATTTTCTGTATCCCGATTACGAAAAATCTGCCGACCCCTTTTTGCTCCCAGATATGAAAAAAGCGATTGCGCGAATAAAAACCGCGCTTAAAAACTCCGAAAAAATCTTAATTTATGGGGATTATGATGTCGACGGTGTGACTGCCAGTACAGTAATGGAACAAACTTTGCGTCTCATCGGGATTAAACCAGAAAACATCGACATCATGCTCCCGGATCGTTTTGTTGATGGTTATGGTATGAGCCCAAAAATGATTCAATTTGCGAAAAAACAGGGGTCAAAACTGGTGATTACTGTAGACTGTGGTTCACGCAACCATGCCATTGTCGAAGAATTGAATACTCTCGGCATCGATAGCATTATTACCGACCACCACGAAACCGACGATACTCTTCCAGAGGCAATCGCGATCGTTAATCCGAAACGAAAAGATTTTTCCGCCCCTGTTAATAGCGGATTGGAACATCTCGCTGGCGTCGGAGTCGCCTTCAAACTCGCTCAGGCGCTCGTAAAAGAGGGTCTGCTCCCTGATGGACAGGAAAAGTGGTTTCTTGATCTGGTGCTTCTCGGGACAATTTGCGATAGTATGTTACTCTCTGGCGAAAATCGGATTTTAACTTATTATGGGATGAAAGTACTCGGGAAAACTCGGCGACCGGGGTTAAAAGAGCTGATGAAAAAAGCTCGCATTATGAAATTAACCTCTGAGGATATTGGTTTTCGACTTGGACCGCGCCTGAATGCTGCCGGAAGAATCGAGACCGCCGATGTTTCTCTTGAACTTTTGCGTACAAATTCCTCTGTTAAAGCAGCAGAACTTGCTTCGCGTCTCGAAGAATTGAATTCGAAACGTCGTACTGAACAACTTTCTGCCATTTCTGAAATTACTCAGCGGGGAGTCAGCGATGAACCGGTGATTATTGAAGTTGGCGATTGGCACGAGGGTATTCTCGGCATCGTCGCTGGACGTTTGACCGATGATTACATGCGCCCGTCTTTCGTTTTAACAGAGGTCAGCGACCAAATCTTGAAGGGGTCTGGTCGCAGTTTTGGTGATTTTAACCTCGCTGAAGCACTAAATCACGTCAAAAGCACCATCATTGGCGGTGGTGGGCATGCTGGTGCCGCGGGAGTGCGTTTGAAACGCGAAAATCTCTACCAATTTCGTGAACAAATTAATGATTATTACCGAAGTTTGGATCTTAAAAATCAGACCAGTTATCTAAAACAAAAATCAGATCTCGAGATCGAAGATTTTACCGATTTTTCTCTGGAATTGATGGAAGAAATAAGAACTCTCGAACCTTATGGGCCAGGGAATGAAGAGATCGTTTTGCATCTAAATGACGTCAAAATCGCAAATATTACTCTGATGGGTGAGAAAAAGAACCATCTTCGTCTTGATATTGAAGATAAAGCCGGTCGACCTCTTAAGATCATCGCCTTTTTCGCTCCCGAAAAATGGTTAAAGCTTTCTTCCGAGGCTAAAATTTCACCGACTATTAAATTAATGGAAAATGAATTTCACGGTGTGCGTTCTGTCGAGGCTCGGCTTGTTGATCTGGGAATAGAATAGCAGAATAGTTTACGCTGCTAGATGTGTTATAATAGGTTTATGAGAAGAGTCATTTTGAAGTGTAAATTAAAAAATCGCGATAATTTTGAAGATAAGCTCTCTGATATTGATCTCGATTTTTCGGCGATTTATTGGCAACACGATCGTGTTTATACTCCTCGAGGTTATAAACCGCACGCTAACTTCCCACGCTTAGTGATGCGAACTGAGATGAAAGCGGTCGATAAGCCTGCAAAATACTATTTTATCTTAAAACGTCATATCGAAGATTCCGGCATCGATATCGTTGAAACTACCGAAGTTAAAGATTATGAAAAACTGGTTAACATTATTATGCAACTCGGTTTTAAGTTAAACAAAGAAGTTTCGCGTCGCCGTCAAACTCTTACGATGGGGGAGGGAACAAAGATCCATCTTGACAAAATCGACACACTGCCCGGTTTTTACGCTAAAATCGAATCCGAGATTAACCCAGACGATTCCGTTCTTGAGGCTAAAACTGACCTCGAAAAGACCTTCCGTACTCTTGGCGAATCAAATTTTATTAATGATGCCTATTTTGAATTATGAACCTCTCGGCGGCTCGCCATCCGGCTCACTGAGCAATTTTTTTGACTTAATTTCATATCGTCGTCCATTTACCGGCGATACGTAATAATCTTCGTTCAACAAATTTACAAACATCGTCAAATCTTTATCATCCATGATGATAATCGAGCCATCATCGTCCGTCATCAATTCTAATTGCATTTCGTCCGCATAATCCAATAACTTCTCCTGTGGCATCTCTTCGGCAATATCCATCGCTTGCACCTTTTTCAGCGTCGGTTTTTTCTCCGCCAACAGAGTGTCTAGCGTCAGCCCTTCCGCAAACGATAATTTATATTTTTCACACAGCTCTCTTGCCTTCTCTTCGGCAATCACTTGTGATTTGTAATCATACTGGAATAAATTCTCAAATTTTGCCTGATTAAACACCACAATCGCCTTATTCACAATCGCCACCTGGTTATCTTCCGGCATTTTTAGTGCGATTTCCGCCGAAAACGGTTCAAAACTCTCGCCATTAATCTCCCAAGAGGTCGCTCCTTTTAGCGCCGACGACGCCGGCAACAATTTCGCGATATAAAAAGTCTTTGTCCCGTCCTCGCCCCCAGGGTAGGTAAACTTCGCAATAATCCCCTTCACCTTCTTAAAATCGTATTCGTTTTCCGAAAAATAGTCGATATCTTTATATTCGTTTTCGATCAGATGAATCAAAGTCTCCGCCCGCCCAACCTTCGAGAGGGAAGTTTTATAAATCACTTTCTCTTCACCGTCCGCTTTTTCGTATTCACGACATTCCAGCCCCTTTTCCGCCTCCTCGTTTACGAAATTCACAGCTTCCTGCATAAACATTGCCTTCACCGCTCCCGTTAGCTTGTCTGAATATTTAATCTTAAACGGTGTGTAATTTTTGTTAAACAAAAACAGCTCTGCCGAAACGTTATTTTTTACCTCATCAATCTCGTTCGCCCAGAGAAACACATCAAATTCTTCCATTTTTACCTCTCCTATTATTTGCTAATTATACCACATAAAATTTCAAGTCATACACTAAAAAACAAATAAAATGCTCCCAAATCAGCGTTTCAGGCAATCAAAAATGCCTTTTGAGGACCGTAAGCTTGGCCGAGCGGCCTTGAGCGTGTCCGAAAAAGGCATTTCTGATTGCTTTTTGATAGTTGTTCGGTTTTTATAACATTTTTTCGGCAATTTTCAACGCGCTTTGTTCGGGAAATTAACAGGGAAGTTTTCCACAATGGTGTAAAAGTCTAACTTAAAAAAATCCAAAAAAGCTCTTGCTAAATTTTGAAAAATATCATAAACTAATATTAAGCGAATAAAACAACAAAAACGCGAAACAAAAGTACCTTAAAAAAGTTTGAGACCGACCAACTAGGAGCTCTGGCGCGCATTAAATTTAAGCGAGATGCGACAAAACAATCGTGCGTACCTTCCTCAAAACACACCTCCCAATAAAACTCTATGGTCTATCACACAATAAGTCTCTCAACGGCTACGATTATTATAATCGTGGTGGATTATATTGTGTCTAAACAAAAATCAAAGCAAACACAAACCCGCCGCAGTTTCTAGTTGAACGGTCTCAAACGCATAAAACAGTGTATAATATACACATGGAGAAACTACATATCCCAGTGTTATTATCAGAAGTTCTAGCAGGCTTAAAACCGAGTCGCGGCGAAAGTTATCTTGACTTGACCGCAGGTTACGGTGGTCACGCTAGCGAAATTTTGGCTGTGACACAGAATTATAAAGATTCTTGCCTGGTCGATCGCGACGAATTTGCCATTGAATATTTAAAACAGCATTTTCCGTCCGAAATTGACCTAAAACATACGGATTTTTATAGTGCAGTGCTACAACTTTTCGAGTGTGGAACGACTTTTGATTTAATTCTTGCGGATTTTGGAGTTTCTTCTCCGCAACTAGACATGGCTGAGCGTGGCTTTTCGTTTAGAAACGACGCCCCGTTAGACATGCGGATGGATCGCAGGCAAGCTAGAACCGCCGCCGACATCATTAACAAAGCTAGCGAACGGGAATTAACCGAAATTTTCACCAATTTCGGCGAAGAAACCCTAGGTCGCGCCAAGATGTTAGCGCGCGAAATAGTGCATCATCGCCCGCTTAACACCACGAGGGAACTAGCAGATTTAATCAAATCCAAATCTCGCTACTCTCATATCCACCCCGCCACCAAGGTCTTCCAAGCGGTCCGCATCGCAGTTAACGACGAGCTCGGCGAAATCGAAAAGACTTTGCCTCTGCTCCCGCAACTACTAAACAAAGGCGGTCGCCTCGGAATTATCACCTTCCACAGTCTAGAAGATCGATTAGTCAAAGACTACTTCAAAGCGGCTACCAGCCTCGGCGAAGAATCTCCCTTGGAGCTAATCGCAAAAAAGCCTATCGTTGCGGAGAGTGAGGAGTTAGTTATCAACCCGCGTTCGCGCAGCGCAAAATTGCGCCTCGCTCGGAAGCGGAATTGATAAAAATAAAAACATAACACAAAAAGGAGGCAATATGCCAAAGCAAATCGTAGTTGCGAACAAATCTCGCAAGCAAACTGTGAAAGTTCACTTCCGCTAGGGAGTTTGGCAGAGCGTTACGTTCGAGACCGTTTGCGACAGACGTCGAGCAAAAGAGCGACCGAGCCCCGTAACGACGGGCGCGAGGGAGCGAGTCGAGAACGTAATGCTCACCAAACGACATAGGGAACCGAGCCCCGTAACGACGGGCGCGAGCGAGAAGGCTCGAGAATGCAATGTTCGGCAACACATACATATATGGGCTGAAAAAGCCTACCAACAAGAGTTTTCACAGAGAGTGTGAAGTGTATGACCTTCCCGGGATTAACCTTTACGGTTTACTTGTAGCTCTGACTGTAAAGGTCCCGGACTAGGAAAACAAGAAAACAAAATAAAATATTAAAAACATCAGCGAGGAAAAACAAACATGCCAAATCAAACCTATGTATCAAGACGTGCGGGAGCGACTAATAACAGTTTCGCCCGTAACCGTAATACCGTCCGCCATGCCAAGCGTGGTCTCGGATCAATTTCTCAAATTATCATTGTTGGTATGTTGACTTTAGTTTTTGGCTTAATCTATGTTGCTGAAGGTACGAAAGCCACGAGTTTTGATTATGAACTTTCTTCTGTTGAATCGGAAATTACTGAAATGACTGCCGAAAAAGACGACCTCGCGGTAGAAAAAGCGCGTCTGACCTCTGTTGCTGCGGCGAAAAATAGCACCGTTGCTGCTTCGATGGAAGATGCCACGGTGACGGGCTATGCCACAGAGTAGTCTTTTCCGTCATCGAGTTAAGATCTTACATACAATTATTTTGGTCGCCCTAGGAATTATTTTGGTGCGACTTTTTTTCATTCAAATCGTTGAACATGATCAATGGACCGCCAAAGCCGACGAGCAACACACAATTCTCGAGACGATTACCGCCAGGCGAGGCGAGATTTACATGATGGATCATGGTGAACCAGTCGCGGTGGTTCTAAATCAAACCACTTATCAGATTGTCATTGACCCTACTGTTACTAAAAAAGAGGACATTGAGCAAGTCCTTGATACTTATGCTAAAGATTATGTGGTCGCAAATATTGACGAAGTTTACGCAACAGAGGGACTGCGCTATTCGATTGTTGCGAAAAACGTGCCACGCGATGTCGCCGAAGAAATCGCCGATTCTGGTACACCGGCGGTTTGGTTGAAAAAGACTAACCAGCGTGTTTATCCTGAAGGCACGCTTGCTTCGGGCCTACTCGGATTCGTTAACAATGACGGCACCGGTCAATACGGTGTTGAAGGCTCTCTCAATAAACAACTTGCCGGCGAAGACGGCCTGATCAAAGCCACCGCCGATGTCAATAAAGTCGCACTCAGTATCGGCGACGACAACGTCAAAATTCCCGCCAAAGATGGTGAAAATGTCGTGCTTTCTGTTGATCGCAGTCTCGAACAGGGTGTCGAAGAACTTGCGCAAAGTGCGATCGATTCCACCGCTGCGACGAATGCTTCGGCACTAATTATGAATGCGAATACCGGCGAAGTGATTGCGATGGCGAATCTTCCGAATTATGATCCGTCTGATTATAGCAAAGTGTCGAATGCTTCAGCTTTCGTCAATTATACAACCGAGGTTCCTTATGAACCGGCTTCGATTTGTAAAAGTTTTGCTTTTTCCGCCGCCATTAACGAAGGTGCCATGACTGCCGATACGACTTATTTCAACGAGCATTACACCACCGTTGATGGTTGGAAAATCGAAAATGCCGAACAGCGTGGCTCGCTTTATGGCACGATCAATATGAAAACCGCACTCTATTGGTCATTAAACACTGGTTCGATTCAGGCTTTGCGCTTACTAGGGGGCAGCACCACCGAAATCACCCAGCAGGGGCGCGAAAAACTTTATAATTATTACCATGACAAGTTTCGGCTTGGGCAAGCTACGGGCATTGAACTGATTGAAGCCGAGGGTTATATCGAAGACCCGAACGAAGGTTGGGGTCGTGATTCGACTTATGCGAATATGACTTTCGGTCAGAACCTCGGCATTACTATGATTCAAACTGCTTCTGCTTTTTCTGCAGTAGTCAACGGCGGAACTTGGCGCACTCCGACCATCGTTAAAGGTGTGATGAAAAACGGGGAATTAGTCACTGATTCCAGCGCGTCCGAAAACTCCGAAAATGCCAAGGTTGAAGACAAAATTCTCTCTGACGAGACTTCTGCCGCGATGCGTGAGATGTTAATTTATAACCGTAATTACAAAGCTCGCGCCGGCATCGATCGTGCTGGCTATGCAATCGGTGGAAAATCCGGTACTGCTCAGGTTATCGTCAATGGTGCTTATGATGACACCTTCGGACAACTTGTTGGCTCCTACATCGGCTTTGTCGGACCGAGCGGGGAAACGCCAAAGTATGTTATAATGGTTAAAATGTGGGGAGAGGGACAAAGCATCGGCAGTGGTGACGCAATGGAACTCTTCGACGACCTCTCCAATTACCTCATCGATTATCTAAAAATTAAACCAGGAGCATAAGATAAAATGATGACAATCAGCGACGAAGTATTTCACGGACTTTTACTAGCTCTTGCGGGCTTTCTCTTCTCGATGGCGTTGACGCCGTTTTACACGCATTTCGCCTACAAATACAAGTTCTGGAAAAAGCAGAAAACTACCACTGTTGACGGCAAAGAATTGCCGGTGATGCGTAAACTCCACGCGCATAAATTCAAACACGTTTTCCCGACAATGGCCGGGCTGATTGGTGTGGTCGCGGTCACGGCAGTCACTTGGATTTTTAATCTTGATCGGGGACAAACTTGGCT
>CAVDHS010000039.1:0-2372 GCA_963609155.1 Bulleidia sp.
GGCGGTGGAGCCGGAGGCGATGTTATACGACGGATTTCTAGATGATGCGGACCGAATAAAAGTTTCGGCAGTACGGGCGGCGTCGGCGACGACGGACGCGGGCGGAGCGAAAGTTGATGCGGCGGCGAAATTGGCGGATTTTCATCCGGATTTTGGCGACCCGCGATTGCCAGAATTGTTGTTACATTATAAAGGGCGAAATTTCCCGAAGAGTTTGTCTGAGGCGGAAATGGAACAGTGGGAAACTTATCGCCGAGCGCGACTCGAACGCCAAGTGCCGAAGTTCTTAGAAGGGTTAGAAGAAATTGAGGATGATTTCATTAAAGAAGAACTGATGCTCTATTTTCAATCGCTGGGTGAAACGGAATATTAGAGCTTAACGGAGGAAATGGCTTTTTTGAGGGCGTTAATGGATTTTTGGAGAGCGACGCCTTCTTGTTCGGAGAGTTTAAGATCGAGGCGGCGAATGATGCCGGCGCGACCGACGACGGACGGGAAACTAAAACTGGTCCCCGAAAAATTATCGTAAGACGAAACGGCGAGTACGCGATGCTCGTCATTCAAAATACAATTTAGAATTTGCGCTACACAAGTTGCGACGCCATAATAAGTCGCGCCTTTTTTCTCAATAATGTCGTAAGCTTCATTTTTGACGAAATCGGAAATGTCGTTGCGAATTTTTTCGGGCAAAAGTTCGGCGATTGGTTGCCCACCGATATCTGCCAGCGACCAAAGTGTTAATTCGGTGTCGCCATGCTCGCCGATTTGATGCGCGTGGACGGATTTTGGATTCAGGTCAAGATAGTTCGCGATCCGAGTGCGAAGGCGAGCTGAATCGAGTACTGTGCCGGAGCCGATTACTTTTTCTGCCGGTAAACCGGAAAATTTCATCGTGAAATAAGTTAAAACGTCCATCGGGTTCGATACGACAAGGAAAATGCCATTAAAACCGGAGGCCATGATTTGTTCGATCATGCCTTTTAGAATATTGACATTTTTATTCAGCAAGTCCATTCGTGTTTCGCCCGGTTTTTGATTCGCGCCGGCAGTAATCACCACGACATCGCAATCGTGCGCATCGGCATAAGTGCCGTTATGAATTTTTACATAACTTGGCGCAACTGCTAGTGCATCACGCAAATCCATCGCTTCGCCTTCGGCGTCTTTTGCGATGATATCGGTTAAAACAATTTCGTTAACGACGGTGCGTTGGTTAATCAAAGCAAAAGCGATCGAAGCGCCAACGTTACCAGTCCCCACAATCATAATTTTATTATTATCCATAAGTATATTATAGCATAAGCGGAATGGTTTGGTATAATAGTTTTATGAAAAAGCTTTTTAGGGTAATCTTCTATTGTATCACACTTATGCTTATTTGTCAACCTCTACCGACGGTGGCGAAGAGTATAGGCACGGATGTGAATGATTTCTACTTTGAAGACTTTACAGCGGATTATTATGTGACGAAGGATTCAGATGGAGTCTCACATATGAAAGTGATTGAAGAAATGACGGCGGTTTTCCCAGATTATGAGCAAAATAAGGGGATTGTGCGAAAAATTCCATTTACAAATCAAGCGGGAAAAAACATCGTAATGAAGGATTTGACGGAAGCGGAAATTAAAGTGACTCGTAATGGGATACCGGAGCCGATTTATAGTCTTGAGCGAAATGATGATTATTATGAAGTTAGTACCGGAACGAATGACTATGTGACCGGAAAACAAGTTTATCGATTTGAATATACTTTTGACAAAGTGGTGACGGATTTTGGCAGTTATCAGGAAATATATTGGGACACGAATGGGACGGGTTGGTCACAAAAATTCAATAATTTGACTGCGCGGGTACATTTTGACGAAGATACGAGCGTGGCGTTTACGGGAAATAGTTGGTGTTATGTGGGAAAATATGGGCAAAGTGGAAGCGAGCGATGCGAAATTAATAAACTTGCGGACGGGGTGGAATTTACAACGAGCAATTTAGAGAGCCATGAAAATTTGACGTTTGATACGGAGCTTAATGCGGGAAGTTTTACGATCCCGGAGTCGGATGGGAGTTATGGACCGTTAATTATTGTGTCGACGATTATGGGGATTTTAGTGGTAGTACTTCTGCGTGGGTCGTTTAAAGAATGGCCAAAAATAAGAAAGAATAAGCGATTTTACAAAAGTTTATTCGTGAAACCGGAATATCAACCAAATTCACATTATCGATTGTCGGAATTAGGTACGATTAGCCTTGAACGAAGAGGGGAATTGAAAGTGGCGATGTTGCTCGATTTAGCGGTGCGAAAAAAAGTGGAGATTATAGAACGAGAAGGCACAGGAACAAGAAAAAAATGGGGCGTGAAAATTATACAATTAACG
>CAVDHS010000040.1:0-2757 GCA_963609155.1 Bulleidia sp.
GGGTAGTGGGCTTTTAAATATGCCGTCCAATAGGCAATGAGAGCATAACAAGCGGCGTGGGACTTGTTGAAACAATAGTTCGCGAAGTCGAGAAGTTGACTCCAGAACTTTTCGGCAATTTCTTCGGTTGCACCACCGACTTTGATTGCGCCTTCGATAAATTCGGGTTTAACCTTTTTCATAAGGTCGATTTTTTTCTTCCCCACTGCTTTACGCAAGGTATCAGCCTGACCGCCAGTAAAACCACACCAAGAACGCGAAATCTGCATGAATTGTTCCTGATAGATCAAAATGCCGTAAGTGTTTTTGAGGGCCGGCTCCAGACCGGAATGCAAATAAGTGATTTCTTCTTGACCGTGTTTGCGGCGAATGAACGAGTCGATAAACTGCATCGGGCCCGGACGATAGAGCGCGACCATAGCGATAATGTCTTCGAAAGTTGAGGCTTTTAGGTCGCGCAGATAGCGTTTCATGCCGGCAGATTCCAGCTGGAAGACGCCCGTAGTTTCGGCGCGCTGGAGTAATTGGTAGGTTTCGGGGTCGTCGAGCGGGAGTTTGGTTAAATCAATATCGTTGTTGTAAACTTTGCGAATCATACGCAAAGCGTTATTGATCACCGACAAGTTCGAAAGACCGAGAAAGTCCATTTTGAGAAGCCCCAACTCTTCGACTTGACCCATTGGGAACTGAGCGGCAATGGGGCCTTTGGCAGAAACTTCGAGTGGAAGGAATTTAACTAAATCATCAGGGGCAATAATGACACCACAGGCATGGACGCCGTGATTTCTAATGGTGCCTTCGAGACGAGAGGCAAAATCGATAACTTCTTTTGAGGTTGGGTTAGTTTCGTATTCTTGTTTTAGATCTGGGATTTCTTTGATGGCATCTTTTAAGTGTACGTGATGTCCCATGACGGGGTCCGGCACCATCTTGGCAAGCCGATCGGCCTCGGCGTATGGGACTTCCAGAACTCGCGCCACATCGCGCACGGCGTTTTTGGCCATCATTTTACCGAAAGTGGCGATATTGGAAACGCGCTGGTCGCCGTATTTCTGGGTACAGTATTCGATAACTTCGTCGCGACGGGTATCTTGGATATCGGTATCGATATCTGGCATGGAGATACGGTCGGGGTTCAAAAAACGTTCGAAAAGGAGATCATATTTTAAAGGGTCGAGTTCGGTGATACGGAGAGCGTAAGCAAGGATTGAACCGGCAGCGGAACCACGGCCTGGACCGTAAACGATACGTTGAGCCTTGCCCCAGTTGACAAAATCTTGCACGATTAGAAAATAACCATTGTAGCCCATTTTGTCGACCACGGATAATTCGTAATCGATGCGCGGGAGGATTTTATGATCGTCATCGCGAGTTTTATCGACTTCGGCGAGGATTTCGCGACATTTTTTAACTTTCAGTTTTTCAACTTCTTCGAGAGTTTTACCGGCGTAGCGATAAACTAATCCTTGAAAAACCAATTTATCGAGGTAAGTTTTTTCGTCTTCGCCGTCGGGAACGGGAAATTTCGGAATTAAAATTCGGCCAAGTTGGAGATCGACATCGCAACGGTCGGCAATTTTTTTAGTGTTTAAGACCGCCTCTGGACAAGTGTCTTCCCAGTGATCGATGATTTCTTGCGCTGGGATGACGTGGAGATCGTAATCTTTTAGGGTCATGCGCTTGGGGTCGGAAAGGTTCGAGGCAGTACCAATGCAAAGCAAAACTTCGTGGGCGTCTTGATCGTTTTTGGTTAGATAGTGAGCGTCGCAAGTAACAACGAGCGGCAAGCCGAGTTCTTTGGCGTGCGCCATGTGCCAATCGTTGACTTTTTTCTGTTCGGCGGAATGGGTGGAAGATTTTGGATGACCGTGATCCTGCATTTCGAGGTAGAATCGGTCTTTAAACACATTGCGATACCAGTCGATGAGCTCAAACGCTCGCGCGTCGTCGCCAGCGCGGATAGCTTCGGAGATTTCTGAGCCCATACAGCCCGAAAGACAAATGATGCCTTCGTTGTATTTTTCGAGCTCTTCGTGGTCGGTGCGAGGTTTGTAATATTTGCCGTGTTCTTCGGCGTTGCTCATAATTCGACAAAGATTTTCAAAACCTTTGTTGTTCATAGCAATTAAAGTGATGTGAAACCGCTGTTTATCGTGCACGGGATCCTTATCGGTCATTTTGCGCGCAGCGACATAAGATTCCAGCCCGAGTAATGGTTTAATCCCAGCAGAATTACATTCCTTGTATAATTCAACCAAGCCGGACATAGTGCCGTGGTCAGTAACCGCCACGGCTTCCATGCCGTCGTTTTTGACAAATTCCACTAATTCGGGGATTTTAGTCAAGCCATCAAGAAGTGAATAGTGCGTGTGATTATGTAAATGGACAAAATCACTGGGCTTTAATTTCATTTCTTCTCGCTGGCTGGCTTCTTTTCAGCGGTCGCTTTTTTCTCAGTAGTTTTCTTTTCGATAACTTTTTTCTTGTCACAACCGCATTTTGCGTCTTTGTCGCATTTACAGTCGTCGCCACATTCGCAACTTTTGGCTTTGGATTTTTCCGCTGCTTCGTCGTCACTAGTGAAATCAATTTTGATAAATTTGCTAGCGAACGCGCCCGCAACAGCGCCTAAAGCTGCGCCGAGAAAGAATTTTCCAGCTCCGTGTTTTTTCTGCGAATTTTTTTCATTTTTTTCCGTCATCGTCTTTCCTTTCTTTGGGTTCTTTAAGTTTACTTTTCAGTTTAGGATTGATGTAT
>CAVDHS010000040.1:2767-35586 GCA_963609155.1 Bulleidia sp.
GATGTATTTGTCAACAAACATCTCGACGGTTCCGCCGATAGAGGTCATGCCTTTAAGGTTTGTGACAATGCCGTTGGTGTTTTTAGCGATGTCTTGACTTTCGATCACAACTTCACGCGCTTCTTTAGTGAGATTGATTAATTTGACAATTAAAACAATTCCCAAAATTAGAAACACTAGCAAAGTGATGCTTAAAATTGCTACGATAATCCATTCTGCTACATTCATATTTATCTCCTTTGTTCTATTGTATCATTTTTCGGATTTCATCGCCATAGTCAGTTTCAGAAAGAACGTATTCAAGATGCGCCATGAAATAGTTTTTCGGGTCGCCGGTGGTGATCCATTTGCCTTGACTTTTTGCGACTATAACGTCACCATTTTCAGTAAGTTTAGTAATCGCATCGACCGTCCATAATTCACCATCAAGACCGGTATTTGACGGAACGAGATAATCGAAAACTTCTGGGGTTAACAGATAGCGACCGTAGCTGGTTAAATTACTTGGTGAAAGATCTGGTGTTTTTGGTTTTTCGACAATATGGCTCAAAGTTCCGTTTTCTTTCAAAGCGATCATGCCGTATTTATTCCAAACTTCTTCCGGCATTTCTTGCGCAGTAATAACCGCTTTTGCATCAGGATTTTTTTCGTATTCATCGATCAAAGTTTTTACATCGCTCGGTCCGAGAATTAAGTCGTCGCTATAAAGCACTACGAAAGCGTCCTCGTCTTTGACAAATTCTTTAGCAGAAACGATCGGCGAACCATTACCATAAGGCAAGTTCGGATCTTGTTCAATGACAGTGATTTTTGGAAAATTCAAAACTTCTTCGACTGGTTCGAAACGCTTAGACTTTCCCTGTTTATCCAACAATTCTTTAACGTTAGTTGCTGGATTATGGAAATAATCTTCGTAGATTTCTTTGGATTTAGTGTTCGGAGTAGCAACGATAATAATTTCTTCAATGCCGGCCGCGGCACATTCCTCGACACAAAATTGCATGACAGGTTTCGCGCCAATCGGAATCATGGCTTTCGGAATGGTTTTAGTGATTGGTAAATACCGGCTAGCGAAACCGGCGTCGGTGATGATAGCTTTTTTGATAGTTGTCATAATAAGGTCTCCTTGAAACTTTATTATAACATAGATTAGTCAATTTGGAGAGCTTGAATTTTGCGAAGCAGGTCGTCGTAGTTTTCGTCATCTTCATCGAGTTCGGCGAGTTTGGCGGAGAGAGTGCGAATCTGATGTTGTTTTGATTCTTTTTTATAACGCGCGAGCAATTCTCTCGCTTCTTGTTCGAGATCAGTATCGGAAATTTCGTGTTCGCGATTAAAAATCAATTCGAGTTCGGCCAAACGCGTTTCATCATCAGGAACAGCGAGCGGAATTTTAGTTTCAGTAATGCCTCCGAAAATTTTAAGCGCTAGTAAACTATTTTCGAGTGCAAGAAGTTTATCGTTTTTGGAAGCTTCAGTTTTCGGTTTTTTCAAGAAACGCTTCGGTTTTTCAGCAAGTTTTTGATTTAATCGCTCGCCTTTTTCACGCAAAACTTCCGTTTCAACGCCTAGTTTTTTCGCAACTTTCTTTTCATAGCTGGCACGCTCGACCTCGTCTTTGATATAACTCAGCAATTTCAGAGCGATGTCAGAATATTTACGTTTATCGGGCGCGGAATTTAGGTTTAAGTTTTCTTCGTATTTTTTAAGCAGCCAGTCGACGGCGGGAACTTTGTGTTCGACAGCTTGTTGCCAAAGTTCGGGATCTTTTTGAATTAATTCATCGGGGTCTTTAGCGCCGTGATAATCAGAAATTACCGTAAGATCGATACCGAGATCGCCAGCCATCATAATCGCTCGCTCGGTCGCACGAATACCCGCAGCATCGCCATCATAAGCGAGACGGATGTCGGAAGTTAATCGGCTTAGAGCTTTTAGATGATGCTCGGTCATAGCAGTGCCACTGGTTGCGACGGCTTCTTTGACGCCGGCTTGATGGGACGAAATAACATCCATATTGCCTTCGACAATCACAACATAGCCGCTGTGGCGGATAGATTCTTTGGCTTGAAAAAGTCCGAAAATGAATTTTGATTTGTTGAATAATAGCGTTTCGGGTGTGTTTAAATATTTCGGTTCGGATTTATCGAGAACGCGAGCGGTGAAACCGATGACGTTGCCGGTGGTGTCGATAAACGGAACTGTCATGCGATTGCGAAAAAGATCGCCTTTGAAACGATTGAGAAGTCCAGCAGTGTCGAGTTCTGCTTCAGAAAAACCGCGTTTTTTGAGAGCTGTGACCATATCTTTGCCGTTTGGAGGAGCGAAACCGATTTTGAATTCTTCAACGGTTTTACGATTTAGGTTGCGATTATAAAAAACATATTCGCAAACTTTTTTACTGTGCGAGAGACAAGCTTGATAAAAACGTGTTGCGAGAGCGAGAGCTTCGCGAGTGCGCACTTTCTTTTCGGCAACTTTTTGGTCGCCACCGTGATATTTCGTAAGTTCAACACCAGCTTGAGCAGCAAGTTTTTCCAACGCTGTTTTAAAGTCAACACCTTCCACTTCCATGATGAAAGTGAAAATGTCGCCGCCTTTGTTCGCAGAAAAATCGTGCCAAATGCCTTTTTCGGGAGAAACCATGAAACTCGGAGTTTTATCAACGCCCCAAGGCGAACGGCCTTTCAGATTTCGGCCGGCGCGCTTCAATTCCACATATTGCCCGACAACATCCTCCACCGCAAGTCGGGATTTTATTTCCTCTTTTGCGTCTTGCATATGATATAATTATAGCATATGGACGGGCAACAGTATCTGGACCAGATTTCGCAAACAAACCGACCGGTGAAGCAATCTGGTGGGGGGTTGAATAAAATTTTAACTTCGAAAATATTTATTGTCGGGGCGATTGGATTGGTGTTGTTGATTTTGATTATTATTCTCGGATCGGTAATTGGGGGCGGGAAAAAAAGTGTGAAAGAATTGGGCTATGAGCTGATTTTACATCTGGATAATACTTCGGCAGTAATAAAAGAATATCAGTCGAATGTAAAATCCTCGAGACTAAGAGCGAGTAGTGCGTCGCTTGATGGGGTGTTGTCGAACACACGAAGTCAAATCAATACCGTTTTAGTGGATGAATTAGCATTTAATGAGAAAAAAGATATAAGCAAAAGTGCCGAAGAAGAAGCGGCGGCGGTTGGTGAAGAATTGAAAAATGAATTGTTTGAGGCGAAAATTAATGGGGTTTTAGACCGGATTTATGCGCATAAGATGGCTTATGAAATTTCGTTGTTTTTAGCGGAAGAGGAACAAATACTTGAAAATACCAGCAACGAAAATTTGACAAATGCGATCAACACTTCACGCGAAAGTTTAACAAATCTATACGATAAATTTAATGATTTTTCGGAAACGGATAATTCGCTCGGTACGCAAACTACTGCGCAATAAAGTTATGCTGGTTTAAACGGTGAGATTGTAGCTTAATCTAATAAGGTCGATAAGTTCGGCCTGGGAGAGTTGTTCGGCAGGCACGATTTCGACGCCGCCACGGCCAAAATAACGCGACTGCATGACTGATTCGTATTTTTCCTGTAAAAGTTGGCCGAGTTTTTGGTCGCAACGTATTTCGAAAGTGTTTTGATTGACGACAAGAAAAGTAATGCCGTTTTTTAGAAACCTGGTGCGAGACTTGCCATCCCCGTCTTTTTCGGCAACTGTTTCGTATTCGCCGTCTAAGTTTATTTGAGAAAAGTCAGGTACCATTTTAATTCCTCAATTGAGCCGTTAATGTCGTCTAAAGCACGATGATTCTCGGGCTTGGTAAATTTTTTGTTCAGGGCGTTTTCGAAATAAATTTTCCAGGCCGAAACGTCGAGCATGCGATAGTGAAGTTTTTGGTTAAGCGCAGGCATTTCGCGTTCGATGAATTTGCGGTCTTGGTGAATGGAATTGCCGGCGAGATAGACGGTTTTGCCGAAATTGGCGTCGATAAAATTGAGTAATTCCCTTTCGACCTCGGCGACTGGTTTGCCGGAAGCGTTCTGAGCAATGAGCGCATCGCGAGATTTGGCATTTTTCTCCCAAAATTCACCGATCATGCGTGTCTGAATCAGTTTGTCGTCAACTTTGACTACGGCTTCGTAAGTGGCGACTGGTTTTAAATTCATGTCGGTCGCGATGGCGGCAACTTCGAGAATTTTGTCTTTTTCGGGGTCTAGCCCGGTCATTTCTAAGTCAATCCATAAAAGTTTGGCTTTTTTCATTACATTTCCTCCGGAATTTTAATGCCCAGTAGTTCGAGACCGTGAGTCATAGTGTCGAGATAAACCTGGACGAGTTTTTGGCGTTCGGATTCTTGAGCGGAGCCGGCGACGGGGCAATTTTCATAAAAACGCGAAAATTCTTGCGCGAGTTCGTAAAGGAAATTCGCGAGTTTGTGCGGCGCCATGTCGCGAACGGACTCTTTTAAGATTGCTTTATAGGCGAGTAGTTTTTGGGCGAGATTTTTTTCGAATTGATTGTAAGTGTAGTTTTTGATAGGCGCGGAATTTGAAGTTTTTTCGAGGATTTTTTTAGCACGGACGGCGGAATATAACAGGTATGGGCCAGAGTTGCCGGTCATTTTGACGGACTCTTTGGGATCGAAGATAATGTTGCCGCCCATTTTGTATTTCAAAAATGCGTATTTGGTTGCGGCGAGGGAGACTTTTTCGTCGGTGGAATTATAAGCGGTTTTTAATTCGGTGCGAACGAGGTCGAGCACATCGACAGCTTTTAGGAAATTGCCTTTGCGCGAGGACATTTTGACGTTGCCGGGAAGTTTAACGAGACCGTGAGTTAGATGCGCGGTTTTTGCGACGAGGTCGGGAGCGTATTGCTCGATCGATTTTAGCACTACTTTCATGTATTCAAGCTGTTCGTTCCCTGTGATGATGACGGATTTATCGAAATGGTAATCTTGCCACTTAGTAAAAATCAGACCGACATCTTTGGCTTCGTAGGTCGGGACGCCTTCGTTGTTGATGAAAACGCGAGTGTGGAGGCCGTATTTTTCGCCGTCGAAAATAACTGCACCGTTGGATTCTTCGTAAATGCCGGCTTTTAATTGTTCTTTGACGGTTTTAAGCCCCAGCGCGGCAACGGTGGATTCGGGGTAGTATTTGTCGAACTTGAGGCCGATGCTAGCGTAAAAATTATTAAAGTATTCGTACGACAGTTCGCGCCCGCGCCAATAGAGGTCGGCGAGCGGAGTGCCGTGTTCGTCGTCGGCGTTGATTTGGTAAATTTGTTTATTTAATTTGGTAATTTCGGTTTTGGCTTCGGGGTCGTCTTCGTAGCTGGCAGTGCCCTTAATATAACACTTAGCGATGTCTTCGATAGTTAAATTATCTAGGTCGTTTTCGGCGGATTTTTGCAAGAGGGCGTACATGGTTTTCGCGACATGTAGACCAACGTCGCCGCCGAAATTGGCGCGGATGACTTTGGCGCCGGCATACTCAAAGAGCCGGCTAATTGCATCGCCGACGATGGAAGTGTATAAATGCCCGACGTGGAGGACCTTGAAAGGGTTTGGATCGGAGAATTCACAAATAATGGTTTGGTTTTGATATTCGTCCCATGATATATTTTGACCGAAGTTTTCGGCAAAATCGGTGATTTTTGTGGAAAAATATGCGTCTGGTAGACTGAAATTGAGAAAGCCGGGAGGGGTGATAGTGATGTCGGTGGCGAGTTCGGGAGAACTTGTGCCGCCGGTTATATTTTGAGCTTCAGATGATTGGTTGAAATGGTTATCTAGAAGATTTTTTAGTTCCTCTGCGATTTGGAGGGGGCTTCGACGCAGCGCTTTAGCGAGTTTTAAAGGGGTGTTCGTGGAATAATCGGCGGGGATATTTTCGGGCGCGGGGGTGATTTCAGGCTCAAAATCTAGACCAAAATGGTCTTTGATGATATTTTTCAGAGAAATTTGGAGTTCTTCCATGAAATATATTATACCATACAGGGGCGAAATTGGGAAATTTGGAACTTTGTTCTTGAAAACTGGGGGCGGTTGTGGCATAATAGAGGCAGTAGCGGGTATCGTATAACGGCTATTATGTATCCTTCCCAAGGATGAGATTGGAGTCCGACTCTCCATACCCGCACCAAAATAAGGGCTTGCCCTTGTTTTTTGTTTCGTAAAAACCTGGGTTTTGCGCGGAAGAAATTATTCAGCAGTGTCGTTCCCTTCCGTAGCATCTAAAGTGATGTATTCGGAAATTTTGTTTTCGGCGGAAAGTTTATCGAAGCGACTTGAAAATTCGGAAAACGGAATACGGATAGAAACGAAGTTGACTTGGGTGTCGTTTTTGCTGACGAGTTTGACAAAATAATAACCATCACCGCTCATGGAAATGAACTTGCCGCTGCTTTCGCCGGGTTCAAGTTTTGCGGCTTCAGAAGCGCGACCGCCATCGATATTTTTGCTGTCTACCAAACCACCAGTTTCCTGATAAATAATTTGTTCACCAAGTTCCTCGGCAACAGCCGGATAATCGTTCCCGTTTTCGGCGAGCAGTTTTTCGACTTTATCGGCGGTTTTATTGGCTTCGTTGTCAATCGCAACTTCAACTTTGGATTTCATCAAAGATAAGTAAAGCATGCGCTCATATTCGCTTTTGCTTAAGCCGAAGTTGTCGTTGATGATTTTAATGAAACTTTCTTCGCTGCGTTCGATGCCACCGAGGTTAAGATGACGGTTGAATTCAGCGTTTATTTCTTCGCTAGAAACGGAGAGATTAAGCTCTTCCGCAAGTTTTAAGGCGAAGGTGTATTTTTCGGCTTCAGAGAGCGCGGAACGTTTATATTCGGAACGAAGGCGCTCGAGAGATTCGGCATCGAATTGGCTGCCGGATTGACGTTCAATCGAAGTCATACTGCTGCGATAAAGCATCAAATAATCCGAAAAACGCACGTCTTTCGAGTCGACAGTGGCGACGGGAACTGGGAAAATTTTCGTAACGCGAAAAAGCAACTCGTCGGTCATGTTAAACCGATAAAGCGCCAGCCAACCGCTCACAATCACCATGGCCAAAATAACCACAGTAATGAGAACGGTGTTAACAATAATTCGGTGATGAGTCCATTGTAGAGGATATTTAAATTTCCGACCCCGACTCAGAACCTCTTCGCGACGTTCGTCGACTTTTTCTTTTTCGGTTTTCTTGACGTCTTTTTTCTTAAACACACCCATGATATAATTATTATATCAAATTTGGCCCGGTAGCTCAATGGATAGAGCAATTCCGTCCTAAGGAAGAGGTTGTGCGTTCGACTCGCACCCGGGTCACCACTAAAGTTTTGCGCCTCCAGTGGGCGTTTTTTAAGCTTATACTATAAACGACAACATAGTCATGTTGATCTGCATATTTTCGCCTAATCTATTTTTGCACCTCGCTTTTTCCATAAAATCTCACATACAAAAAGCGTCCAGAAATTGTTCTGAACGCTGTTTGATCTTGGGATTATTATACTACAGATAATTAGTTTTAACAAGCATCCGTAGAATTAATTATTCACATTCAATATTGTATCGATTTTTAGCCAGTTAAACTCCTCTTCGCTTATTAATATTTTATTTTTTAATACATTAAATCTTCGGATTGATTGAACTTCGTGTCTAGTCATTTCGCCATACTCTTTAATAAATCTTTGCCACTGCGATTGAGATAGTGCCACTTTTAGCTCTTCCGTCATCCTTTCGTCGTAATCTAAATATAGATATTCACTCATCATGATATCAAATATAGCATCTTTTATCCCCGTCTCGACCCTTTCTAGCCCAAGATGAATGATGGTTTTAAATATATGACTTCCGTTTTTCAACATCTTGCCTCGATCCATGGAAACAAAATCATTTATCAGCGTTTCGATTTTTTCTATTGGCTGTTCTTTCATTCGAGTTCCAGGAGTAAGTTTGTCTAATATATCCATACCTTTATACTTAAAATAATTGGTGATATCCCCAAATACAAGGACTTTACTGACATTAATATCTAAACCAAGAAGCATAAGTCTATTCGACGCGTAGGAAACAATTTTTTCTTCGGTTCCTTTTGGCATGAGCAATACTTGGTCATCAGCGAATCTAAAATATTTTCCACCTATAGATTCAATATATTCTTTCATTGTGATGTCGTAAGGTTGTAAATAAAAATTTGCTAAAATTCTAGAGCAATCGCCAAAATATTCTTGTGGAATCCCCACCGATTGTGGCGAAAAAGAGTTAATTTTTCTATCCCAATTTCGCAAGAAAAACATCAGGCAATTTACTATTTCTTTCTTATCAATCGGCACTATGCTCCTAATATTATCCTCTAATAAATCTAGTCTAATTCTATTATAATAATTTGCGATATCTAAAGTCACAACAGATAGATTATTCTCTTCAGCAAACGGCAATAGCTCTTTAATTCTAGAATTAAATTCTCCAAATTGCTCAATGTAGGCATTTCTATTAAATGTATTCGAACAAGGCGAAGGATTTTCGGCGGCTATAATTTCATCAAACTTTTCTTTTTCTCTTTTTCTCATAGCGCAAGACATTTGCCATCCCCCATAAGTGTCTTCGACTCTATTTTTAGTTAAATACTCATCTATTTCTGAAATACAAAACGAATAAACAATATTGTCTTCTCTAGATAAAATTGGGACGAATCTAAGCACACCTTTGCCCTTATCGCACGACAATAGTAACGATGGTGTTTTTGGAAAGTATGTATTATCTAATAATGTATTGAAAACTTTATCACGAAAAGTTTTTTTGTTTTCCACTTTATCAAAGTATAATTTTTTATCAATTTTACTCAAAAATTTGTCTGTGATCGATTTATTAAAGGCGTCTTGCGAAATATTCATTATTATTCTACTCAGCCATTTCTTTGCATTTCAGCTCGGCTTGTTTAACCACCGTTTCGACCGCTTTAAAACTTTTATTTGGCGGATAATTATACTTAATCAGAAGTCTCTTAATTTCCATACGCATGTGAGCCTGCGAATCACGTTTAATATCCCAGTCTACCGTCATATTATTATTTACTACTTCTACCAATTCTTTTGCGATTTGAACTAGGGTTTCATCTTTCATGAGTTCGCGAACTTCCGGATCATCGCCTAAAGCATCGAAAAAAGCCGTCTCTTCTGGAGATAAGTCAAAATCATTTGAATGAATTATTTCTTTATCAATGTCTTTTTTAAGATCAATCATTTGCTGCAGAATTTTTTCTATATCAGTAATAGCAGTGCGCTCATTATATAGCTCTGCAATCTTTTTGAATTTCTCGGAAAATTTTTGAGACATAACATAATTCGTTCTACCAATTTGTGCAATATAGGCCTTGAGCGCTTTTCTTAAGATCTCAACGGCAATATTTTTATTCTCCATATTTGCCAAGCGATTTAGCATCACATCGCTAAGTATGCTTAGTTCTTTACCATGTTTAACTTCGCCAATTTGCACAAGTTCATCATCTTGGATTGCCTGCTGCAGCATTTCCGCAACATCGCGATTAATTTCCAGAACATCTAGCTTCCCGCTATCTACAATTTTGTTAATAAACGAGCGCACCGAAATGAAGAACATTGATTTCCATCTAGTATTAAAATCAATTGAACCGGTTGAAATTGAATAAAGATTTTTTACATCACGACTATGACGCATGAATTGATTTTTAGATTCTTCATCTTTTAAAATGAAGTTTGCGGCAGAATTTATCAATTTATACTTACCAAGATTATCAAGTGAATTGTAATGTAAATAAGTAAAGCCGTAAAATATCTGATCTATTAATTCAAGTTTATCTTTCAAAACTTTTATAATTTGCTCAGTGTCGACAATTTTGCCTTGATCGCGTTTTGTATAGGTACTTAGCGCTTCGAGAAGCCATCTTTTAAGACCGATATAATCTACAATGAGGCCACCAGTTTTATCTTTATAAACACGGTTTGTACGAGCAATGGCTTGCATTAAATTATGCGCCTTCATCGGCTTGTCAATATACATCGTACCAAGACATGGAACATCGAACCCGGTCAGCCACATATCAACTACAATTACAATCTTAAATTCTGACCCCGGATCTTTAAATAATTTTTCACGTTCCTTTTTCTCATACTTTCCACCAATAGCCATCGCCATCTCTTCAGTGTCTTGATTACTCGGCGTCATAACCATATTAATTTTGTTTTTGTAATCAGGGCGAAGTTTAAGAATTTTCTGATACATTATAAACGCGCTCTTACGAGAATATGCCACAATCATCGCTTTATTTGCAACTAAATCTTTTCGTGATTCGTAATGTTCAATAATATCTTTTACGATCATCTCGAGACGGTCTGGATCTTCGATAATCTGAGAAATCTTAGTCATAGCTTGTTTTGAACGATTAATTCTTTCTTCATCGGCTAGACCTTGATTTTCAATCGAATCATAATATTCGTCGATTTCTTGCAAAATTCTATCATTCAAACCAATCTTCGCCATGCGTCCTTCATAAGTAATTGGCACAGTTGCACCATCATCGATAGATTGAGTCATGTCGTAAATGTCGATAATATCGCCAAAGACATTTGTAGTAGAATGATCCTTATTTTCTACAGGCGTACCAGTAAAACCAATATAAGTTGCGTTTGGGAAAGCATCGTGAAGATATTTGGCGGTGCCGTATTTTTCAACGACAATCATTTTCTCCATATCAAGTTTCGTTTTCGCGTCTATGCCATAGTGGCTACGATGCGCCTCGTCCGCCATCACGATGATGTCTTTGCGGTTCGAGAGTAGCCCCGTGTTTTCTTCAAATTTTTGCAGCGTAGTAAAAACAATACCACCAGCAACTTTGCCATTCAGTCGTTCTACTAGGTCCTCGCGGTTCTCGACGTGTTCTGGCTTCTGACGAAGATATTCTGAACATTTTGCAAATGTAGTAAAAAGCTGGTCGTCTAAATCATTGCGATCTGTCACTACAACGATTGTTGGGTTATTCAATTTCTTAATCATATTCGCAGCATAGAATACCATCGAGAAACTTTTGCCCGAGCCCTGCGTATGCCAGAAAATACCGACGCGGCCATCAGTAGTTGCAAGCGTACGGTCAATTGCTTTTTTTACGCCATAATATTGGTGGTATGCTGGCGCAATTTTTGCATCGTCTTGAAACAAAATAAAGTTGCCAATAAGGTCGAGTAAAGTTTCGCGACTAAGCATACCATTTAGCATTGGCTCCAAAGTGTTCAAATTTTCTACTTCATCATCGCTACTAGTTTTTTTCCATTCAGAAAAACGTTCCCATTTGCTTGTAATCGTGCCGACGCGAGCCGAAGCACCGTCGGAGGCTATGAGAAGCTGATTGTAGTAAAAAAGGCTCGGAATATGCGTAGAAAGATAGCCACGAAGCTGTTTATATGCGTCATTAATCTCCACATCTTCGCGAGTCATACTCTTAAGTTCAAACACAACTAACGGCAAGCCATTGATGAATAAAATTAAATCCGGACGTTTTTCGCTATGTTCAATAATCGTAAATTGATTAACGATTAAAAATTCATTGTTATCGACATTTCGCCAATCGATAAGGTTTATCGTATGATATTCAACGCCGTGCTCGCCATAAACTGGAACCGAAACTCCAGCGTGAAGCATACGAGAGAACTCTTGATTGTTTTTAATTACATTATTTTGGTCGAGATTTTTGACAATACGAATTGCTTCGTCAATAATTTCTTCTGTCGCCGCTGGATTAATTCTTGAGAGCGCACTTTTTAAATTCGGAGTCAACATCACGTCGTGATAATCGCGCTCGATTTCTTCGCCGGGGCAATAATCGTAGCCTTGCCTGCGCAAAATTTCTATAATCGCCCGCTCAAGTGCTTCTTCGTTGAAATTCATTTTTTGCCTTCCTCGTTTTTAATGTTTTCATAAATGGAAAAATCATATCCTAACCCCATCAATTCTTCTAATTTCGCACCGTTAAGCTTGTCATAAATCTGCCTGTTATTATTTAAAATATTAAATACATCTCGTAGGTCATCTTGGGGAAAACGTTTAATATCTGTTTTAATTATTTTTAAAAATGATTCTAGGCAATTATCAGCATCATCATAGCCATTAAAGATTGGAATTTTTGCAAACATTTTTTTGAATAGATCTATCAGATTTTCCGTGTCTAATTCTTGAACAAAATTATCCAAAATCCTGCAATATTCTTTACTCCCCACATCATCGAGTTTTTTTATCGATTCATTAATATTTGATTCGAAAATCGTCCAATATTTAATAAAATATTCTATATTTTTATAAATGGATGATTCGAGTAATTCAAAAATATCATGTTTTTTGCTTTTTATTTCATTTAACAGATAGTGTCTTTTTAATAATATTTCATATAAGTACGTCAGCGCCAACCAATCCTCATCGAAAGAATCCGATTTTTCATCTTTAATATTATCAATCTCTATTTTTTCCCAATCAAAACAATTTTCTATTAATGAGTTTTTTCCGTTATTATTTATATAATCCAATAATGCACTCAATACTAAAAAATTTGCATACTGTTTTCTTTGAATTTCTTCGCTCCGCTTACCAATTATTAAAACAAGGCTGGCATTAAATACCCTTTTCAAGTTGTCATCAGTGAAATCAGTGAAGTATTTATTGAGTAACTTTTCGGCTTGCTTAATTTCTTTTTCAACCGTTTGCTTGCTAAAAATAAACATTGCTCCAGTATTCAATTTTGGATATATGTGTTCATTAATCTCTTTTTTAATTATCTCATATGGCTTTTTAAAAAATGCTCCAACTATCAAAATATCATTGTAAATTTTAGTTATAAACGCAAATACTAACTCCTCTTCTGGTATATAATCTTTTTCACCAAAAACAAATGGATGAGCACACATATCTCTTGTTTCTTTCAAATATTTTAAAAGACTAATCGTCGAGTCGCCTATAATTCGCTGTTCTTGGTATATTTCAAAGATTTTCTTTTCTATCTCAGAATATTTAGTATCGCTAGAGTTTTTGCCTTCTAGGATTTTTTCTATCTCTTTGATATTCTTGTCGAGGTCTATATAGCCCGATTCGTTCATGAGAATCATTTTTCCATATAAATCATTTACTACGAGATCATATAGTAACAAAATACACGCTTTGTAATTTTTTGCATAATAAGATTGTAAAATATATTCAAAATTGGCGCGGCTTTGTTTATTTTTAATTTTATAGAGATCCATAATTATGTCAAAACCTTTTCTAAAACAATTTTGTCATTCATGAGTTTCGGAAGTAAAATGTCACGCAAAGAGGTTAGTCTGATGTTTTCGTCAATATTATTTTGCATTTTCTGAATTAGGGGTCTATTTGCAGATTCAAAGGTAAGCATTTTTTTATAATCTATTTCTGGAACATTATAGTCGCAAAAATCTTTCCAAGATAAAACCGGCATTTTTGTTCCACCCGCCCTTACGGTTGCATACTTAATAAAATGATTAGAAGACAAAAGCCCCAAAAGAAAGCAATACATATATTCTTCTTGTGGTCTCACATTGATAACTGTTCCAGCAAACCCACCATCAAATGGCGCGAAGCAACATTTTCCAAAATATGGACGAATAGCTCCGAACATAATATCTCCCTGTTTTAATTCCAAAATATTTGAATCAAAATTATTACCACATGACCATTCTGACAAGCATATATTGAATCTTGGCATTACGGATAGGTCAAGAATTTTTAAGTCTTTCCAATCATCTTTTTTGGCAAAACGCTTTGTATTTCTACAGACTAAATCTTGCAGCTTAATACTGTGCGAATCGATAATGTTATTATTCAAAAGTCTTGTTAGGTTTTCTTGCAAAACTTTTTGTAAAGTTAAGTTCTGTTGATTGTTGAGCTCGATTTTGTTGTCGAAGGCGGAGAGGATGCGGACAACTTTTTTCTGAATTTCTAGGTTGGGAAGATCTATGGTCTGATTACGTAAATCTGTTTTGTTAAATTTGGGAACTGCACTACTAGAAGTAATTGAATCTAGCAAGTGTCTCCCTTGCAGCGATTTAAAATAATAATATAGGTATTTTTGAATACAAATTGATTCATTTGTAGTAACCATAACAACATTTGGCCCTAAAGTCATAGGTATATCTAATGTAGGACACTGAAAAATTTCTCCAATTGTACCCACATTTGCAAGGATTAATTCTCCACCAAACAATTTTGTCTTTTCAAGAAAATCGTAGGCGTGCTTAGACACATAAACCGCTCCTTGCTGATTAAAATTCCTACTATAATCAACAAAACGAATTAACCTAGCAAAATCCTTCTTATTGTTGTACTGAACATTATCGCGCAATGTTTTAAAACTTCCATTAGCAACATAATCAGTTATAACACTGCAAATATCGAAAAGTTTATATTTCATATCCAATCTCACTCAAAACTTGCTTAATTTCTTGGTCTAACTCGGCGGATTTTTGCATTTGTGCGGAAAGCTCGGCGGTGAGGGTCTTCATTTTTTCTTCGAAGGGGATTCCGTCTCCTTCTTCCTCTTTGATACCTACATAGCGACCTGGGGTCAAAACGTAATCATTGGCTTTAATTTCCTCTAGCGTGGCAGATTTACAAAAGCCAGCGACGTCTTCGTAATTTTCATCATTTTCGAAGGCGTGGTAAGTGTTGGCGATTTTCATGATGTCGTCTTCGGAGAGTTCGCGGAGCTTGCGGGTGACCATGGCGCCAAGTTCGTTGGCGTTGATAAAGAGCGTTCTGCCGCAAGTTTTTCTATTAGTATTACGATTTAGAATCCAGATTGAGCACGGCACTGCGACGGTGTAGAATAAATTCGTTGGCATCGATAAAATACAATCGACAAGGTTAGCTTCGAGAAGTTTCTTTCTAATTTCGGCTTCTTGACCGCCAGCAGAAAGTGAGCCATTGGCAAGAATGATTGCGGCTTTGCCGGTGACGGATAATTTTGAAACCATGTGCTCGATCCAAGCATAGTTCGCATTACCCTTTGGCGGAATACCGAATTTCCAGCGATAATCATTAGTAAGTTTTTCTTGGCCCCAATCGCTGAGATTGAAAGGTGGGTTTGCCATGACGAAATCGGCTTTTAGATTTTTATGTAAATCTTCAGTAAAAGTGTCCGCCGCAAATTTGCCAAGGTCGCCGTCGATCGAGCGGATGGCGAGATTCATCTTTGCTAATTTCCAAGTGGTTGGGTTTTTCTCTTGACCATAGATTGAAATATCGCGAGCGTTGCCTTGATGGCGTTGAATAAACTTCAGAGATTGCACAAACATTCCACCAGAGCCGCAGGCGGGATCATAGACACGGCCTTTGTATGGCTCGAGGATTTCGACCATTGTACGGACGAGACATGCTGGAGTATAAAATTCGCCGCCTTTTTGGAGCTCATTTGACGCAAATTCACCGAGAAAATATTCATAAATTCGTCCGAGTAAATCTTTCTCGGTCGCCTCTTTCGTTCCGATTTTGATATTCGTGAATAAATCAATGATTTCACCAAGGTTTACATTACGATTGTCCGGGTCATTATAGACTTTAAACAAAACGCCCTTCAAGGTTGGGTTTTCTTTTTCAATCGAGTCGAGGGCTTTGTCGAGAATTTCGCCAATATTATAATCTTTAGCGTGTTTAACGAG
The DNA here is from genome assembly GCA_963609155.1 of Bulleidia sp. Classification (GTDB taxonomy): domain Bacteria; phylum Patescibacteriota; class Saccharimonadia; order Saccharimonadales; family Saccharimonadaceae; genus Nanosyncoccus. The sequence continues at coordinate 18,470 of CAVDHS010000040.1, forward strand.
GTAGCTCCAGCGAGCATTTTCTGGGACAAAGAAAATATTGTCTTGAATATATGCGTCACGGTCTTCCTCAAACCCCAATCCTTCGGCTTTTAATTTCTCGTATTGTTCTTCGAAAGAGTCGGAAATATATTTAAGGAATATCAATCCGAGAATTAAAAATTTATAATTTGTTACCGAAATGCCACCACGCATTTTGTCGGCGGCCGCCCAAAGGGTCTTTTCTAGATCTTTAATATTACTCATAGTTGTAGGTTCCAATTACTCTTATGATTGTTTTTAAATAAAACCAGTTTTTACAAAAAGAATGCAGCCTTCTGGTGTGTCGGCTGGAACCTACAATTTTTCGCTTTACATCGCAAACAAACTATAAGACCGACGCCTTTAAGGCTGCAGTCTAGCTTGTTTGAGATATAAACTAAAAAATCTCAAATCAGCGATTTTAAAATTGTAAGTTCCAATTTAATTATACCATATTTGACAAATTTTTACCCGTCTTTGTCTCTATATTCTTTGAATTTAGATTAAAAAAATATCACCGGTTTGATTGATGATAATACTTTTAAAATCTTGTATTTTTCAGTTGTCTGTGTTATAATGAGAATATATTCCGATGCGGGCGAATCAAACGGAGAGATACCAAAGATGGACCCGCTTTTTTGATTACTTTTGGCGCTTCTTGTATGCGATTTTATTCTTTATGCCGACATTATCTAAGAAATCAACATATTTTGGGGTGAAAATTCTGTATAGTGAAGATGTTGAGTGGCGGTTTGGCGATAGCAACTTGCAAAACCGATTTTTATTCACGAGATATTTAACCATTTTAAAATAATCGCCATCCCCAGACACCAGAATTACATTATCGAATTTTTCCCTATCCGCGATTTTGGACATAACCGAAAACACGATATCCGTATCTACGTTGCCTTTTTTCTTACCAATCATCGACTGGCTATGCTCTCGAAATACAAGTATAAAACCAGCTTCCTGAATTAATTCGTAAACGCTTTGATTGTCTTCATTTACTGCGCCAAGAAAATAGTACGCTTTTTCGACATCGTATTGCTCTTTGAGATAAACTCGAAATCTCTTTAAATCAACTTTCCAACCATGCGCATTGGTATTCATATAAAGATTTTGACCGTCAATGAAGGCTTGGTTATTCATTCTTTTTATTTTACCATATTTATCTCGTGAAAAATGAAAAAACGGCTAGGTTTATGTCGTTTTCTCGCCGCATATTTGAATCCTAAAATAGAAAAGCTCATCCGAGCCCAAGAGCGGCGTTAATATTCAAATCATAACTCCCCTAGCAAGCATACTAACCCACATCAGCATGCTATAATAATAGAAAATGGTCACATAAAGCGTGGCAGACAGGAGCCAATAAAATGAGAATAACAAAATTCACAGAATTAGTCAACAACGGCTTTGACGTAGAAATGCGTTACAATGGCAAAACTTATTGGGCCGCATGGTATGGCGACAATACGCAAGAAAAAGCTTTTTACGAAGCAGACACTAAAAATGCAATTATATTCACAAAAGCAGGAGAAATTCTAGATAAAGAATATGGTGGCTTCAAAATTCGCAATATGATTGAATCGCTTGACGAAAATGAGGATATCGATTATTAGCAAATGAAGGCTTCCTGTCATCTGGGTTGCCAATGTTCTAGGATGTATTGCTTAGTTCTAGTGAGGTCGGGGAGTGCGCTTTTTCAACACTATATTAATAGTTATCTTCGGCCGGTGTTGGGGGCGAGGGGGATAGTAAAGGCAGGAGTCCAGTCCGTGGCGGAGTGGTCTGAGGCATCGGGCGTGGTTTCGGCTGAGAATTCTGTGCTTAGGTCGACCGAGGCGGATTCGCCGCGACGAGAGTCGGAAAGAGGGACGAGAGTCAAGGTATTTACGATAGAGCGGTCGAGGTCGGCGAGAGTAATTTCGGTGTCGGCGGTGACACCGAGAATGGCGTCGTTTAGAATAACCAGAGTTTTTGTGCCGTCGGTTTTGAAACTGACTTTCGAGGCGGTGTCCGAAACGATTTCGACGCTGGTAATGCTGAGGCTCGGCAAAGTATTGTCGTAGGTTTCGTCCGCGTATTCTTCTTCAACTTGTGGAAGGCTGTCAAAACGTTCGATAATGGCGTCGGTCGAGGCCTCGAGTTCAATTTCGTCGGTGGCAGAGACGACTGCGCCACCAGTGGCCTCGGCGAGAGGTTGATAAGTTTCGAAATTGTATTCTGGAGTGAGAATGTAGAAATTGACTGGATCGATTTGTTGACTTAATTTTTTAACGTCATAGAAAGTGGTGCCGTCAAGATCGGGAGAGTGAAAACCGGCGTCGGTTAAAACGACGAGCGATTTAGTCGCGCCAAAACGCCAGTTGAGTTTTTTCATTACTTGAAATGAGGCCGAAAGTAGGGATTCGGGATCGTCGCCGCCGCCTTCGATAGTGATAGCGTCAAGCCCAGCCGTAAAAGTCTCGAGCGTGCAAGTTTCAAAACTACATCTTTCAGCTGGCGCGTAGCCGTCGGCGATGTCGCGATAGTCATAAAGCGCAACTCGCCCGCCAGCGTTCAAAGTTTTTTCAGCAAGACGCAAGGCTTCGTTGCGATATTTTGAAAATAGCCAAGACATTGAACCGGTGGAATCAATCAAAATTGCGGTGTCGTGGAGTGAAATATATTCATTCTTCAAATCGAACGCTTCGGTGATTTTGTTGAAAATAAGTTTGGAGGCGTCTTCGTAAATGCCGTCGGTGGCGTAGGCGGTGTGACTGCTGATACTAAGATACGAGCTACAGAGAATATCGTATTTATTGCACCAAGTGCCGATTTTGCCGGCGTATCCCGATGAAACATAGGGATTGCGAGCGCCGAGCAGTCCGACGTAAGCGCGACAATCTGGCACATAAATGCGATATGCGGAAAGATTTTTGCCGCTACAGGCAGCGGGAAAACGTCCGGCGCCTTCGGGTAGATAGATTTTGGGGTCGCCGAAGAGCGCGGAGTAGATGACTTTGTCGGAATTGATTTTTGACAGAGCGGTAGGAATGACTAGAGCGCCTTGGGAATAGCCAGCGAAGACATATTTGGTGTTTTTGCAACTGCTAGTATTGACGGTTGAGACGAGTGAATTCACGCCAGCTTTGACGCTGTCGCCAAAAGCATAGGCGTCGCCACGACCGACGAAAGCGCCGATGGTGACGTCGAGATTTTCGACACCGACGCCGATGGCGGGATAGTCGAGGTCGTCGATTTCGTAGTTTAGGGTGCCGGTGTTTAATTTGGATTCCATGGCGGTTTTGAAAGCGATATAGTGGTCGGTATTGTATCGTTCCCCGCCCGAGCCGCGGACGAAAATGATTTTTAAGTCGGGGCAACCTTCGGCGTGAGCGAGTTCGAACGGGCGAGAATTAGCAATGAGAATTCCGCCGGAGATAATTGCGGACGCAAGGATTAAGTGCCTGATTTTGATTTTGTGAGTGTGGGTTTGGTATTTCAACCGAATTTTGTGCCAACATTTTTTTGCGACACTAGCTAGCGGTTGTGGGCGACTAACTCGTTTTGTTTGTGCAGTCATAAATAACTCCTTTAAGATTTGGGGCTATTTATGCACAACGCACGCAAAAAATCAACCGCCAAATGCGAATTTTGCGAGCTTGAGCGTTTTGACCGATGGGGATTTGGGGTTAGTGTAGCTGGGTAGACATTGTTAATTCTCCGTGGTATTATTGCACTAATGATAGAGTGAGGCTTGAACGATTTTTATTATTTAATGCAAGTTTTTAGAAAACTTAATGATGGGAAGGATATAGTATGAAAAAATGTGTCGGGATTGTATCTTTGTCGAGTGGGGTGCTGGGCGAAGATTTTGTGAAGCACGAAGTTAGGTTGGTTGAAGAGCGTTTACAAAAGATCTTTGGTTTTAGCTTTAAGTATATGAATAATGCTAAAAAAGGTGAAAAATATTTGGCCGAGCACCCTGAGGCTAAGGCTGCCGACTTAAAACAGGCGTTTTTAGATCCAGAAGTTGATATCATTTGGACGGTTTTAGGCGGCGACGATACTTTTCGCACCTTGCCATATTTAATGAACGAGGAATTTAAAGAAATTGTACAAAAAAATCCGAAACCATTCCTTGGTTTTTCTGATACGACCAATAATCATTTGATGCTTCATAAAATGGGGTTAAAAACTTTTTATGCGCCTTCGCTTTTTGCTGATATCGCTGAACTTGGTCCAGAGATTTTGCCATATACCAAAGAATGGCTGGATTTATTGTTTGCTGATACAAAAACCACTATCACGGTCGAGTCGAGTCCGTTTTGGTACGAAGCTCGAGCCGATTTTAGCGAAAAACAGCTCGGGGTGGAGCGAATAAAGCATGAAGAAAAGCATGGTTTTGAATTCCTTTATGGCAACGGTATAATTGAGGGCGAATTACTCGGTGGATGCCTAGAAAGTTTGTCGGAAATGTTGACTGGTGGGCGGTATGATGACCAGCTTGAAATTTATGGAAAATACAATATTTTTCCGACGCCGGCGGAATGGAAAAATAAAATTGCATTTATTGAAACTAGCGAGGAACGTCCTACCCCAGAAAAAGTTAGAAAAATGTTGGAAGCTTTAGAAAAACAGGGCGTTTTTGAAGCGATTTCTGCGCTGATTATCGGTAAGCCTCAGGATGAGATTTATTATCATGAATATAAAGAACTCTACCAAGAGTTGGCAGAAAAATATTCTTTACCGACAGTCTATAATCTAAATTTTGGGCATTCTTCTCCGCGTATGGTATTGCCGTATGGGCGAAAAATGCGGATTGATTTTGAGTGCCAAACAATAACTTTGCCGGAAGGATTAGTGGGATAAAATATGAAAAATTTGCAAGAAATGGATTATTCAACTTTCGTGGGGCTGATAAACGAACGAAATCGTCCGTCTGGTGGTATTAAAACAATCCAAGAGGTGATCGTAAACACTCATATCGACAAAAAGAGCAAAGTGCTGGAAATTGGCAGTAATACAGGTTTTACTACCGTAAATTTAGCTCTGTTATCTGGAGCTACCGTTTTTGGTATTGACATTATTTCTGAATCGGTAGAAAAATCCAAAATTTATGCTAGCGAAATGGGCGCAAAAAATGCTAATTTTATACATGGAACCGCACTTAATCTCCCATTCAAAGACGAAGAATTTGATTTAGTCTGGTGCAGTAATGTGACTTCTTTTATAGAGAACAAAGACGAAGCGATTTCGGAATATTTAAGAGTATTGAAACAAAACGGCTACTTAGCAGTGGTGCCGATTTATTATAGAAAGGCTCCACCTATAGAACTGTTAAATAAAGTGTCGGGGGCAATTAATTGTAGTATCGAAATCTGGGATAAAAAATTTTGGGTAGATTTGTTTCAAAAAGTTGGTGATAGCATTGGCGTCGGTCTAGAAGTATTTTACAGCAAAGATTATAAGTATCTGAACCAAAATGACAGATTGGAAAAATATATTGATAATATTTTAGACACAAATTTGCCAAGAGAATTAAAGGCTCCTGAAAAACTTAAGCAAATAAAAGAAAGAGCGACTTATTTTTATACGTTATTTAATGAAAATAATTACAAATATGCGGGCTATTCAACAATTTTAATGCAAAAACGCTTAAAAATAGACGAAGAAGAGCTGTTTTTGTCGGAGGAAATTTGAATTATATTTTTAGAAAAGCGACGGAGGACGATGCTGCGAACATTTGTTTAGTGCAACAAATAACGTGGCGAGCTACGTATGCTTCGAAAGAAAATCATATTACACAAGAGGAAATTGATGAATACACAAGCTCTTGGACTTCGGATAGAAATATCCAATTATTCAGAGAAATTATTATGTGTCGCGATGAATGGCTGGTTGTCGAAATAGAAGAGAAAGTTGTCGGTCATCTACTCATCGAGAAAGAAAATGATCATAAAATCATTCGAATGTTTTATATTCTCCCTAAATATCAAAATCTCGGGCTTGGGAGAGCCCTATTGAATTTGGCTTGTGCTGGAAACGAGATCGATATAATTGTCGATGTTGTGGCATATAACCAAAAAGCGATTAATTTCTATAAAAGAAACGGTTTTGAGTACTATTGCGATGAGCCAAACTTAGCAGAGCCATTGCCGTCAGGAAAGACGCTTCCCTTAAAAAGGTTTAAAAAGCCCGCTACAGAGCAGGCTTTTTAAAATTGCGTATTATAATTTCGGTCCCAATACCGCTGGCAACAGTGAAAAGTTGTTTATTGTTGCTTAGTTTTGTTGCCCAATCGGTCGATCCCCCGTCGCCTAAGGATATTTTTTCTCCATGACAATTCGTGCCGACGATTGAATAGCAGATGTGCCGATAATAGTCAATGCCAGCCGAGCGCGTCAGATCAAAATAAAAATGTATATGATGTTTCTTAGTCCAAGTTTCGAAAAAGAAGCTAGAGACATCGATAAACATTTCTAAAATTTTCAAACCTTTTTTAACTCCTACGTCTTTTAAATTTTCTGGTAGATTTTCGTCGATATCTAAATGACCGTACTTACCCAAGAAATTTTCGCCGAGACTTTTAAGGACTTGCTCGAAGTCATTCTTTTTGTGTCCAGTTTTTGAATAGTTTGGTACAAAGAGCTCCAGTAGTTCATCCATAAAAACAACATTACTAATTCCAACATTGATTGACTGAAAGTCAAATTCTGCAGAATGATACAAGCAACAAAGTGCATCGAGTTCACCGAAGAGATGGTCGCGAATTGCCAAGACCTCGTTTAGCCCAAAAGGTTTCCCTTGGATTCCTATCGTTACTTCGGCAAATACTTTAAAATGTGGTAAGAACTTGGATTCTGGAGAAAAAATCTTCGGTCGAATCGTTCTGACATTGGTGGCCAAATCAATGTCTTGGTCACTGTCAAATCGCTTAAAGGCTTCAAGAAATAGCGCCGTTGTCGCATCAGAGTTTACTTCTTGGCCTCTAATGGTCGGTATGATTTTCTTTCCGTTCGTGCCAGCCAAAAAACAATTCAGGCCCAGCGGTTGCAGTGGTGAAAGTTCTACAAACTCAGTCGAACTAAAAGTTTTAAAGAAAATATTTTCTACTGTTGCAAAATCCTTTTGAGACACCGAGGAACTTTCAACGAAACGGTCGTTCCTTAATAAATCTTTTCTGGTTTTTTTCTCAGCTTTTTTGCCAATATATGGAATAAGTTTATGAGCCAGTTCTGAGACAGAATAATTCTCGAAATTCATATGATCACCTCCTAATACGCTTTTAATGTGCTCCGTTTGTGGCGGATATCAATATTATACCATACTTTCGTTTTTAGTAAGTAGAGATGCTAAGGTGTGGTATAATGTAGTAAACAAGGAGAAAAAATGAAAGTATTGTGTGTCAATGCGGGGTCGTCGTCGTTAAAGTTTCAACTTTATGATATGCCGGCGGAGATTTCGATTATCAGCGGTTATGTGGAGAAAATTGGGGCGAAGGACAGTTTTTATACCATCAAGCACGAGGGCAAGAAAAACGAAGTGAAGCGAGAAATCAAGGATCACGCCGAGGCGGTAAAAGTGATGCTTGAGGAGCTTTTGAATTATGGCGTGGTGAAAGAGCTGGAGGAAATTCGCGGGGTAGGACACCGAGTGGTGCATGGGGGTGAAAAATATGCAAAATCGGTAGTGATTACTGACGAGGTAATTAAAGATATTGAGGAATTTACGAAGTTTGCGCCGCTACATCACCCTGGGAACTTGGCGGGCATTCGGGCGATGCAAAAGGCCTTGCCAGACGCGACGCAAGTGGCGGTGTTTGACACGGCATTTCACCAAACAATTCCGAAAGTGCAATATATGTATCCGGTGCCGATGGAGTGGTACGAAAAATACGGGGTGCGAAAATATGGTTTTCATGGAACAAGCCACAAATATATCACCGAGGTGATGCAGAAAAAACTCGGCAAAGAAGACGTGAATTTGATTGTGTGCCATGTCGGGTCGGGGGCGTCGATCACGGCAATAAAAGACGGTAAAAGTTATGACACCACCATGGGGTTGACGCCACTGGATGGGCTGATGATGGGCACGCGGTCTGGTTCGATCGATCCATCGATTATCAAGTACATGATTGACGAGGCGGGCATGACTTATCACAAAGTCGATGAGGCGTTGAACAAAAAGTCGGGGCTGCTCGGAGTGTGCGGATTTAACGACAACCGCGACGTAGAAAATGCAATCGCAGAAGGCGACGAGAATGCACGACTAGCACTGGATATGTACGTGGATCGGATTGTGCGCTACATTGCAGAGTACTACTTGGAGCTAAGCGGTAAAGTGGATGCAATTGTGTTTACGGCCGGTGTGCTAGAAAACGGGGCGGAGACGAGAGAGTCGATTATCGAGGGGCTGGCGCCGCTAGGAGTGAAAGTCAACACCGAGGTAAATAACGCAATCGCGAGCTTTAAGGAAATTACGAGCGGAATTATTACGACCGAGGATTCGACCATTCCGGTTTATGTCGAGCCGACCAACGAAGAAGTGATGATTACTCGCGACGCATACAAGCTTTGCCGATAACCGCTTTCGCCTCGTGCTATAATATAGACATGGAAGTCAACGACCTAATCAATGATTTTTTGGAGCATCTCGAAGTCGAGGGTGGGCGAAGTAAGAAAACAACTGAAAATTATCGGCTGTATCTTGAACGGTTTTACGAAATTGCATTAGAGATTTTGGGTAAAGAGTCAATGAAGCCGAGCGAAATCACGCGCGAGTTATTGCGAAAATATCGGTTGAAATTAAATCGATATGGGACAGAAAATGGCAGTGATGATTTGAAAACGATTACACAAGCGTATCATTTAATCGCTTTGCGTGGATTTTTGAAATATCTGGCGCGACGAGAGATCAAGTCGCTCGATCCGTCGTTGGTGGATTTGCCACATGTAGTTCGGAAACAGGTCACATTTTTGCATTATGACGAAGTGGAGGATATGCTAAACGAAATTGACACTTCGACTGAGTCGGGGCTGCGCGACCGGGCGATTATTGAACTGTTATATTCGGGCGGATTGCGGGTGTCGGAGCTGGTGGGGCTAAATCGGGATTCGATTAACCTGGAACGGCGCGAATTTATGGTGCGCGGAAAAGGTTCGAAAGATCGGCCGATTTTTATTTCGGAAGCGTGCGCGGACCGAGTGCAGGATTATCTTGATGCGCGGACTGATTCCCTGCCGGCGCTGTTTTTGAACAACTCGCGAAATTTACAGGCGGTGGACACGAGCGGAAATTATCGACGAATCACGGCGCGATCAGTGGAACGAATCGTCGAGAAATATGCGCGGCTGGCGGGAATTACAAAAAAAGTGACGCCACATACTTTGCGCCATTCGTTTGCGACAGATTTGCTGATGAATGGGGCGGACCTCAGATCGGTACAATCAATGCTCGGGCATGCAGACATTTCGACTACGCAAGTTTATACTCACGTGACCGATAAACATCTTAAAGAAATCCATGACAAGTTTCATTCCGAAACGAATTAATGAAAGTTATTAGATGTCGTTAGTTAGTTTCAATCGTGTCGGGATTATAAAGGCGAATGACGGTCGAGATAGTTGACGGAACGGTGGCGTCGGTGCCATACCAACAAGCGCGAATATAAAAATCATAGTAGGCGGAAGCTCGGTCGGTTTTGCCTTCAAATTTTTCGCCAACAACTAGAGTTCCTTGGTTGGAACCGGTGCTGCTGCTGGCATCCTTTACGGCGATGACATAAATCCCTTCGGCACGCCAGAGGTTCGTATAAGAGACGGAACTATCTTCATCAAGACTTTTTCCCTCGTCCGTTGTGGAGCTAGATAAAGATTTGCTAAAGATAAGTCGTGGGTAAGTAGAGGCTTTTGCGAATTTACCGCTAGCGTTCTGGCGCAAAAAATAAACTGTTGTTTTCACATCTCCGGCAGAGAAAGAGTTAAGACCGCGCGGATTAATAATAAAAGCGGATTCGGCAATTTTATTGTTTGCATAAATCGTGCTGTCATCACAAGATGTCGGAGCATATTCAAGAATTTCTTTTTTCTGATCTTCGCTCGTAATTGCACCGACGTCAATCGCATGAGAAGTGATTTCGTCCCAAAGCGTAGAATACTTTTTATCAGCGGCATATTTATCAGCGGCATAAGAGGATTGGATAAAACGCAAAGCTTCGGCTTGTGCGTCGATTTCTTCGCGCGCTAATGTAGTTTCCAGCGCAGTCTGTGCGCCCGAAGTTCCACTACTCATGACCGCAGCAATACCAATCGCAATCATCGAAAAAATTCCTATCGCGATTACCACCTCAATCAAAGTGTCACCTCTTTTACCCACGTGACTAAACATAAGTTTATTATAGCATAGGTTGCGATTTTAACGAAATTAATTTATAATCAAAGCATATGCATAATAAAAAAGGCTTTACGATTATTGAGGTGTTGTTGGTATTAGGAATTGCGGGGTTGATTTTTATGATGGTGTTTGTTGCGGTACCGAATTTACAACGATCGCAGCGTGATGCACAACGACGCGAAGACGTGACGAAAGTGGTAAAGTTGATTACAGATTATCAGGCGAACCATCGCGGGGCGTTGCCGGAACGAAAAGCGACGGTAAAAAACGGCCAGGATGTTGCATCCAGTTGGGAATCGATCCGTTGTGGAGACGATGAGAATAATGATGATTGGGACACTTTATATTGTGAATATTTAGGGGACGAATTTATTGATCCGGATGGAGACGGCTACCGATTACAGGTTGGCTATTGTCAATCAAACGGCGCAGCAGTACCGGATGTGGACTGCGTGAAAACAAGCACTAGTTATACTTTTCCAGATGGGACTACTATCAATGTCAAAAACCCTAGTAGTTCAGATGCAACCTTCCCAAATGAACACATGATGACAATTCTAATCGGAGCGACATGTAGCGGCGATAAAGCAATCGGGACATCAAACCCGCGAAAAATTGCGATTTTATATAAACTTGAAGGTGGAGGAACTTATTGCGCAAACTCATAGAATGAGTTGATAATTGCTAAGGCGACAGACGATTGAAATCCGAAAATATTAGATCAAATTTGTGAGAAAATTGGCGAAAGTGGTGACGATAATAAAAGCCAACACCATGAAGGGGCCGAGATAGATTTTTTGAGTCTTTTTTAGGCGCGGGAGAGAGCTAAGACAAGCAAGAAAATTCGCGCCGAATAACGTGGTTAGGGCGAGCCAAGGTTCATAGAGCGCAAGCCCAAGGGAAAGCCCAAGCAACCAATCGCCATCGCCGACCCATTTGCCGCGACTAAGCCCATAAAGTAAGAGATAAAGACCGCCGAGGATAAGGACGGACAAAAGCGGTTTCCAGATTAATTCCGGAGAAAAAGCAGAACTGGCAAATAATGCCCATTCTTTCAGAGCTAAAACAATTATAGCACAGAAAACAGAAATAGTCAAGTATCTAACCGGGAGTTCACCGTAAAGACCGTCATAAATCGCTAGAAAGGCGAGAGGAAGAGTAAGGGCGAGAGTGGCGAGAAAAGTCGCCCAAGTGAGAGGGTCGGAAGAGAGCGGGTTCAATGTCGTTCCGAGTGCAAGCCAAGAGAGTGCGAATAAGAGTTCGGAAAGAATCTCGGCACCACCGATTTTAGCGTGACATTTTCGGCATTTACCACGAAGAAATAACCATGAAAGAAGTGGAATATTATCATACCACTTTAATCGGTAATGACAATGCAAACAGACCGAGCGCGCGCCGAGAGGTTTACTTCCCTTTTTCGTGTTGTGATGCAAGCGACGAGCCTGACAGCATAAAAATGAGCCGAAACAGGCACCGAGGACGAACAATAAAATCAGAAATAAAACTTCCATATTGTTATTTTAGCATAAATAACCTATAATAAGGTTATGAAAAAGGGTGAGATTCGAAAGACGGAATGGGGGTGGCGTGGTTTTACAATTATTGAGGTAGTGCTAGTGTTGGGGATTGCGGGGTTGATTTTTCTGATGGTCTTTATTGCTTTGCCGGCTTTACAACGATCACAACGTGATACACAACGACGGGAAGATGTGGCGAAAATAATTAGTGCAATAAAAGATTATCAGTCTAATAACCGCGGGACACTGCCATCAGGAACGGGAACGGTGAATTATAACGCGAATGCGAGCGGGACGACTTGGGCAGGGTTTTATCATGATTATCTGGGAGAAAATTTTATCGATCCGGACGGGACGAGTTATCAATTGAACGTCGTAAAATGCGATAGCAAAGAAGGCAATTGCGGAAACGGGGCGCAAATTCCAAATACGACGAGCTTTCCGAATAATTATAAAATGTTAGTGGTACTTGAAGCGGAATGCCAAGAGGAAATAACAGTGAAGGTTGGCAACCCGCGAAAGTTGGCAGTGGTTTATAAACTCGAGGGAGGAGGAGTCTATTGTTCGAGCACATAACGGAAAAAGCTCTTGCTTTTTTCCGTGTTTTTCGGTATCATAAAATAAAGGATAATCGCACAACAGCTCTTGTGGGATAAATTAAAATCTAGAAAGGATTTATTTATGGCAAAGCGAAATATTAACTCTAAAAAAGGTTTCACCATTATTGAGGTGGTGTTGGTGCTGGCGATTGCGGGCTTGATCTTCCTCATGGTTTTTGTTGCTTTGCCGGCTTTACAACGGTCACAACGTGATACACAGCGGCGAGATGATATGGCGAGATTTTCGTCGCAGTTGTCTCAGTATCAGGCGAATAATAGTGGAAAAGTGCCCGACATAAAAAACACGAGTGCTTGGAGCAAGTTCCTGACGGATTACTTGAAGGCCGGTGGTGATAGTTTTGCAGATCCGTCAACTGGTAGTGATTATGAGATTTCTAAAGTCGTTAATTGTACAACTTTTAAATCGCAAGCCCAATGTAACCCCAACCGCGATAGCATTACGGACGCAACGCTTGGCCATATCTATGTCTATGCCAATGCAACTTGCGATGGAGAAAATCCGAAATATGTCCAGGGTGAGCGTAAAATTGCCTTTACACTCAAACTTGAGGGCGCGGGCATTTATTGCGGGCATAACTAAAATCCTTATATAGCAAAATCACCTCTTCGGAGGTGATTTTTGTTGTACGGAGTTATAATTCCCTGCTTGTGTTATCCTGATATTAAACCGAAATAGAGTTAACTAGCGAGTAAATCGGGAGCAGAGTACCGCCAATCACGACACCAATCAGTGCGGCCATGATCACCATAAGGATTGGCTCGATTGTGGTCGAGATGGCGTTGATTTGTTCGTCGAGTTCGTTTTCATAAACTTGTGCGGCTTTACCGAGCATTTCATCGATTTTACCGGCTTCTTCGCCGATAGAAGCCATTTGCGGTACTAATGGGAGCATGTAGTCACGGTCTTTAAGCCCTTCGGAAAGAGATTTGCCGCCTTTAATAATTTCAATTGATTTAGAGTATTCTTCTTCAACAACGGTATTTGAAACGGCGCCAATAGCGATTTTGACGGAATCCAACATCGGCACACCAGTCGCAAGCATCATTTCGGTAGTTCGCGCAAAACGCGAAACATAAAGTTTGCGGAATAAAGGTCCAAAAATAGGGACATCGATTTTAATAGTGTCGGCAATTTTACGACCGAGACGCGTACGTTTAACACTATACCAACAACCAACAGAAATGCCCGCAACAATTAATGCCACTAACCACCAAAATTGACCGAAGAAATCAGTGAGGCCAACAAGAAATTGAGTTAATGCTGGCAAAGTTTCGCCCATGTCCTCGTAAAGGTCCTTGACTTGCGGAACAACCATAATCATCATGAAGGCGAGTACGGCGATAATTACGACTAAAATAATTGCTGGATAAACTAATGCGCCACGAATTTTCGAAAGCATAGCAGCATTTTTCTCTTCTTGGTCAGCAAGACGCTTCAAGGCAAGATCCAAGGTTCCCGAAGTTTCGCCAGCTTTAATCAATGCGAGATAAACACCGTTAAAGATGTCGGGATATTTCGCAAAAGAATCGTGAAGGGTTTTACCAGCTTCGACATTGGCAAGAATTTCTTCAACGACGGCGCGCATAGCTTTAGCTTGCGTTTGTTCGACGACAGTACGAAGACTAGTTGCAAGCGGCAACCCAGCGCCGATCAAAGTCGCGAGCTGACGCGTAAACATAATGCGGTCTTTACTGGTAACTCTATTGTTAACGCCTAAAAATCCGCCCCCTTCTTCGGTGACAGTCTGCGGGATGTAACCTTGTTCAACTAAGAGTCGCCCGGCGGTTTGTTCGTTTTCGGCTTGAATATTGCCTTTGACGATTTTGCCAGTTTCCTTCTCTTTTGCTTTATAATTAAAACGCCGCATTTTAGCCCTTCACTAACCGATCTAATTCGTTGATATCGACGGCGTATTCGCGCGCCGAATCGTAGGAAATAACGCCAGTTTGAATTAATTTCGCTAAAGTGCGGTCCATAGTCTGCATGCCTTGGTCGGCGCCGGTTTGGATGGCGGTGTCGATTTGATGAGTTTTACCATCGCGAATCAATGAACGAATGGCAGAATTTGCGACCATAATCTCCGCAGCAACAACTCGGCCACCACCAAGTGCTGGGACTAAGCGTTGCGCACAAACTGCCATTAGAATGTTCGAAAGCTGAGAACGAACCTGAGGCTGCTGATGTGCCGGAAAAACATCAATCATACGATCGATCGACTGCGCAGCGGAGTTTGTATGAAGAGTTGCGAAGACTAAATGTCCTGTTTCAGCGATCGTAATCGCAGCTTGAATAGTTTCGAGATCACGCATCTCACCGATTAGCACAACGTCTGGATCTTCACGCAGAACCGAACGAAGTGCGGCGGCGAAACTAAATGTATCGTAATGAACTTCACGCTGAACGATGACGGAACGTTGTGATTTATGAGTAAATTCAATCGGATCTTCGATAGTGATGATGTGTGTGGACTTTTCTTGATTGATTTTATTAACTAGGGCCGCAAGAGTAGTCGACTTACCAGAACCAGTCGGGCCAGTAACAAGAACTAGGCCACGCGGAAAATCCGCAAATGTTTCGACAATTGCCGGCATGCCGAGTTCAGTGATGTTTTTGATTTGATTCGGGATCAAACGGAAAGCCGCAGCAAGTTTACCACGTTCGTGGAAAGCGTTAACGCGAAAACGCGCCACATCGCCAAAGGCAAAAGAATAATCGAATTCCTTATCTTTCAAAAGAATTTTTTGTTGCTCTTCGTCAAGCGTGGCAAAAATTAAGTTGCGAATCGTGTCTTCATTGAGAGAATTAACCCCGGCAACAGGAGTCAAAGCACCGTCAACCCTCAAAATTGGCGGGAGGCCGTATTGAATATGTAAATCCGAAGCGTTACGACGGACACACTCTTCGAGTAAGGTCTCGATTTTCGGAGTGTTAGTTGTTGATGTATTTGTTGTTTGCCCACTATTTTGCATAATATTATTATACCACAAGCTTTACGATAAGTCGCTAGCTACTCGGTTTACCTCCTCTAAAGTTGTTATACCTGATAAAACCTTCAAGATGCCGTCTTGGCGCATAGTGACAGTACCTTTAGATTTTGCTAGGCGCATAATTTCGTTAGCAGTCGCATGAGAAATAATCATTTTCTGGATGTCTTCATCGACATCAATAGTTTCATAAAGACCAGATCGACCAGAATAACCACCAGGAGTTTCTTTCGAATCGATACCCTTGGTGAGAATGTAAGACTGATCGTTTTTAAGCGGGAGCCCGGGATAACCGAGATCTTCACTAACACTGACGATTTGTTCTTTGTCATTTGGTAATAGATCACCGACGATACTATTGATACTTTTAGTTTCAATATCGGAAGATTTGTATGTTTCCCTTTTTTCAGTGACGCGACGCACAAGACGCTGACCGATCACCACGTTCAAAGTCGAGGCGAGCAAGAACGGCTCGATGCCCATATCTAAAAGACGCGGAAGAATCCCAGCAGCGGAGTTCGTGTGAAGGGTGCTAAAAACGAGATGACCAGTAAGCGCAGCCTGAACCGCAAGATTTGCAGTTTCGGAGTCACGAATTTCCCCGACCATTACAACATCAGGATCCTGACGCAAAATCGAACGCAAACCGCTGGCGAAAGTGAGACCGGCGTCAACATTCACTTGGATTTGATTAATTCCGTCCATTTTGTATTCGACCGGATCTTCGAGAGTGACGATGTTAATTTGTTCGGATTTGATTTGTTGGATTAAAGCATAGAGAGTGGTCGACTTACCGGAACCAGTCGGGCCAGAAGTTAAAATCATGCCGTTTGGTCTTTTAATGCCAGTGAGCACCGAACGCAACGCTCGCCCGGACATACCCATTTTTTCAATTTCCATCGAGACACTTTTCTTATCGAGAAGACGAATTACGACTTGTTCGCCCCAAGTCACCGGCGAAATCGCAATACGTAAATCGATTTCTTTCCCATCGACTAAAACTGTGAACTGACCGTCCTGTGGAATGCGGTGTTCGTCAATTTTCAAATTCGACAAAATTTTAACGCGCGAGACCAGCGCCGGAGCAACGGTTTTAGGCAATTCCATGATTTTACGCAATACTCCATCAATACGATAGCGAATAATCAATGATTTTTCAAGCGGTTCGATGTGAACATCGGAAGCTTTAGTTTTAGCGGCATAACTTAAAATCGTGTTCAAAGCTTTAGAAATTGGCGAATCTTCGACGATGGTTTTCGCGTTTGATTCGGCATTGGATTCAGCCACGTTTTCATTAGTCGCACGAACGGCATCTTTCACGCCAGAAAAATCACCGTGATATTGTTCGAGAATTTCACGAACGCCTCGTTCCGAAGACATCCAGACGCGCAAAGGGCGGTTGATTAAACTGGAAAGATAATCAGTGGCCTGAACGTTAGTGACGTCGACCATAGCGATGTTTAACATTCCGTCTTTTTCGCCGAGCGCTACAGCCAAAACGCGCGAAGAAACGTCGCCAGGAATTTTAGAAAGAATTTCCTGGTCGATAGTAATGTTTTTTAATTCCACATAAGGCACACCGAGAATTGCCGCTGTCGCC
>CAVDHS010000040.1:35596-37150 GCA_963609155.1 Bulleidia sp.
ATATCTTCGTTGATAATTTTTCGATTGATTAATTCCGAAAGCAAAGATTTGTTTTCGGTTGTGACTTGTTGCCGAATAGTATTTACGAGATTGCGATCAGCAAGCCCCTCGTTTAAAAGTAGCTCGGTAATTTTCTGCTCAGCCTCTTGGGTGAGAAGAGCCATTTAGGAGCCCCCCTGCTCGCTATCATTACCTACATAAACTTCAACGGTTGGGTTAATGGCTTTGTAATTAAAAACTTCAGCATCTGGCTCAGAAAGTTCGGTACTAACATTAGAATCAACGGTTTTAACATCAACCGATTCAATGTCGCCCATAAAAATATTAGTAACGAAAAAGGCGATCAAAATGCCCATGATGGCGGTGCCGATAGCGGTAGCGAGTTCAGTTTTCATAGTTATTTATTCTCCGGTTTTATGGTTTGTGTCGATTCGGTGATTGAAGATTCTGTCATGTAATAGGCAGCGGCTTGGGCTTGAAGGCTGAGAACACCGCCTTCTTGCCATTCGATGGTGGCGCGTTCGATATCAAATTCGCGAATTGAACGTTCGATGTTAGTTAAAACTTTTAAGGCTGTGCCAGAATCAGATTCGATCGAAAGATTAACGGAAATTGTATTCAAGTTTTCAGCTAAATCTGAGGTCACCATTTCTTCACTCGAGCTGAGCGAATCGGGTTCCCAACCAGACAAAGCGAAAATTTTGTTCAAGCTTGCGAGCAAAGCTTCTTCGTTGCCGAAAGATGGCAAGGCGTCCGGGATAATACGGAGTGCTGAACAGCTTTTGATCAATCCAGCAGCAGCTTGGAGTTCGGAAGCGCCCCGCGCGTCGGAATACAACTTGTCGAGTTCTTTAGCTGTATAACTTTTGCCAGTTGCTTGATTCAGACAACTTGAATCGTCCTCTTTTTGGACAGAATTCAAAGCTTCATTCGCGGCGAGATTTTCAAGAACATTGGCGCGAAGAGTGCCGGGGATTTGTGAAATTTCGATACTATCGGGGTCGCATTTTGATAATTCTTCATCAGAATACACATTGCCTTTTGGGCTTTGGCAAACACCAGTAGATTTAATGATGTCGGAATAAGCAACGATAGACTGGTCATCAGCCATGATAACTTTGGTGTTAAAGGAAATTTGTTGCACAAAATGCGTGACTAGTGAAATCGCTACACCGAGAAAAATTGAAGCACCAAGAACTGCGAGTATCATGTATTGTTGAGCTTCGGAAATTTTCAAACGTTTACTGATCGCTACTTCTTTTGCCATATTAATTCCCTCCGTTCGTGTTTTGTTTGGTTGAATCGGTTTCAGTTTCGGAAGATGGAGTAGTTTGACAATCTGAATCGTTAGCATCGCAATCAGCAGCACGCTCGCCAAACATGGCCTGAACTTGAACGTAAGAATCGGTAACGTTATGCCGACCAGACGGAGCTAATGCCATCATGTGACTGTTGGTGAATTTATAAGCCTCAGGAGCGATTTTGATCGTGGCAGAAAAACGTAAAACTAATTTATCATCTGAATCACGACCGTTCGAAGAACCGGTAGTGGTA
>CAVDHS010000040.1:37160-45060 GCA_963609155.1 Bulleidia sp.
GGTAATACCATCTTCATCGGGGACTAATTTACAAGTTTCATTAGTGGTAGTCCATTTCGGACTGGTGCTGTTTTGACTGTCGTCGCCGGTATAAGTAATACAAGCGCTATCGAAATGCTCAACGCCAGAAATAGTTCCGTCTAAGCTCATATAAGGTTGTCCGGAAACTTCTTTTTCTTTATACCAATCGGCAAATTGGGGCGTTCGCCAGATGCGTACGACTGTTTCGCCGTTATAATTTTCAGTAGTATAATTACTGTCTTTCAAAGTTGAAGATGGATTACAACCTTCGCCATTAATATTCCAGAGTGCATAGAGACCTTTATCAGTATCGTTAAACATTGCACCATCAGTGCCAGTTTCGATCATACAATAAGCCGGAATCTCATTGCCTTCTTTATCGACATAATTGCCGTAATCATAACGCATATATTGCATACTTTTCTTAAAGGCGTCAAGAACGCGGTAATCGTAATACGGCTCGGTACCGGCATCAGCTTGAGCGTCGAAAGTAAGT
This sequence comes from Bulleidia sp., assembly GCA_963609155.1. Classification (GTDB taxonomy): domain Bacteria; phylum Patescibacteriota; class Saccharimonadia; order Saccharimonadales; family Saccharimonadaceae; genus Nanosyncoccus. Next base: position 37,678 of record CAVDHS010000040.1, read on the forward strand.
GTCGGTTGCTCTTCGGAAAGATCAACATTAAGTTCCGAAATAGTAATCGTGTCCGCACCTGTCGGGAGCATAGCCGAAAGAATGTTGAAAGTACGCGAAAAGACTTGTTTGTTCTCGGTCAGCGTAGCAATGTTACCAACTTGATCTTTAATGGTTAAAAAGTCGTTCAAATCACTGTAGCTATTGAGTTTTTCGGAAAGATTATCGATAGTTTTCTTTTTGCTGTCCAAGGCGAGTTGTTGACCACCCATAATCAAACCGGTGATTAAAACTATACCAACGCTGGCGAGTGCGACGATGATACAAAGGAAGAAAATCAAATTGCGGAGTTTGAGGGTTTTGATCATTTCCCCTTTGATATCGGGGACGAGGTTAATTTCGCGAGCCATTAGTCATTACTCCTTTCCGATAAACCGATTGCGACTGAGAATTCGTTGGCGACATTCATGAGCGCGCGTTGTTGTTCTGAGGTCGTGTGGACGAATTGCCATGGATTCCCTTTCATGGCTGGAACATCGGTTTTCGCTTCTACGAATTCGGCAAATAACGGAATCATACTCGCAAAACCAGAGAAAACAATACCACCGACTTTACCGTTAATATATTTTGTCTGGAAGAAACGGACGGATTTAGCGAGCTCAGCCGCAAAACTATCGAGATGAGTACTAAGGATTTTGAAAACTTGCCCTTCGACCTGGCTTTCGTCGAGCCCAAATTTAAGGATAAATTGACGAGCTTGGTCTTCGCGAACACCGAGACCGTTGGCGACGGCTTGGATGAGAGTGCTGATGCCACCAGGAATCGAGCGAACAAGACGCGGTTGGTTGCGATAATTGATCACGAGATCGGTATTTTTTTCACCAAAATCAACCAGCAAACAAGCATCAATCGAGCCAGGCATATTCAAAGCACGCGCCATGGCGAGCGGTTCCGGCTCCATCGCGACAATATTTAAACCAGTTTTCTCAATCGTTTCCATGGTCGATTCGGCATATTCTTTTGAAACTGAGCTGACTAAGATTTCGGTTTTTGCTGGATCGTTCGGAGAAGGGCCAAGCACAATATAATCAGCTTTAGCATCATTCAGAGACATTGGAACATATTTATCAATCTCATACTTAAAGGTTTTTTGAAGTTCTTTTTCCGGCAAAGTCTCGGTTTCAACAATGCTAGTGAAAGTTTTATTCGCAGGAAGACCTAGCGCGACATTTTTAGTTTTAATGCCTGCTTGTTCCACGGCACCCATAATCGCCTCGCCAAAACGTTTTTTGCCGAGATCGGAAGAATCCATCGTTAGTTTTTGATCTATGGGCACATAAGCGAACCGCTGAAGGGTCCAGCCATGCTGGCTATTGCCAGATAACTGCACGATTCGCATCGAGTTCGTCCCTATGTCTAGTGAGAAGAAGTCGCCCACACCATGCAATAAGTTCATACTTATTATTATAAACAGTTATGCTTTATTTTTCAAGGATTAAATGATAAAATCTTTCACGATTTCCGGTTTTCCCTTTTAGATCGTTGTCGCGTTTGTTGATAATTACAAAGCCATTTTGTTTTAGCCATTGTTCGAAGTCCTTGATGATTCCGCGGCGGAGTTTTTCGTTTTTGACGACGCCCTTTGTTAGCTGTTCAGGTTTAGCTTCGAATTGGGGCTTTAACATCACTAAGAAGTCCGTATTGCTACGTGCTAAGTTTATTTTAGCATACTTTAGAATTTTTGTCAAGCTGAGGAATGAAACATCTGCCAAAATAATGTCTACTCCTCTAGATACTAAACTGTCGCAAAAGCAGTAATCGAAGATATCGGTTTTTTCGTGTAGTTCGACTCGGGGGTCGGAGCGGAGGGGGCGCTTCATTTGGTTGGTTCCCTTTTCGACAGCGATGACTTTTTTGGCGCCACGCTCCAGGGCGTATTCAGTGAAACCGCCAGTAGAGGAACCGATGTCGAGGACGATTTTGTCGCGGAAATCAAAATTAAAGGCGCTGGCGGCACCTTTAATTTTGAAATAACCTCTACTTTTTTCGTTCACGATATGCGCCAGTTTCCGTGTCAATGGACACAATGTCGCCTTCTTTGATGAAGGCCGGAACTTTGACCACGACGCCAGTTTCGAGCGTGGCGTCTTTCATTACAGAGCTAGTAGTGTCTCCCTTGACGACGCTTTCGGTGTAGGTAACAGCGAGCCAGAGATTTTTCGGAAGCTGGAGGTTGATCGGGGTGCCGTTATAGAATTGGATTTCCATTTCATCGCCATCCTTCATAAAATCCTTTGCATCACCGACTAAATCCGCGTTCAATTCGTATTGCTCAAAACTTTCTGGGTCCATGAAATAGAACTTTTCGTCATCTTTATAGAGGTATTGGACTTTACGGTTCGTGACCTCGGCGGGTTCGATTTTTTCTTGGCCTTTGAAAGTTTTGGGGAGCAAAGCACCAGTGATGAGGTTTTTAACCTTAACATTAACGATTGAGCCGCCCCGCCCCATAACTTTTTGTGAGTACTCAACCACCTTATACGGCTGCCCGTCTAAGGTAATCAGGGTGTTTTTCTTGAGATCGGTTGGTCCGTACATGTATTCTCCTTAATTATTTAGATACAAAAGGCAAAAGTGCTAGATGACGAGCACGTTTGATTGCGACAGCGAGTTGGCGCTGCTGTTTAGCGGAAAGACCGGTTTTTGAAATCGGTTCAATCCGACCGTAAGCATCAACATAGCGTTGCAAAGTTTTTGCATCGCGATAATCGAAATAAAGATTCGGATCACTTTTAATTTTTTTCATATATTCTCCTTCGTTGTAATCAATTTTAGAACGGTATTTCGCTCAAATCAATTTGGCTTTCATCCGATTCTGCCGCAGCGCCAGCGGAGGCAGGCATACTATCGGCAGCGTTAGAAGCACCAAAGTTATTAGTGTTTGAGTTGTTGCCAGGGGCAGCGCCAGCAAAGTTGAAATCTTCGACGACGATTTCAACGCGCGAGCGTTTTTGCCCGGTGGTTTTATCTTCCCAGCTGCGTTGATCAAGACGTCCGGAAACGAGCACACCGGAGCCTTTTTTCGCATATTGAGCGATCATTTCGCCAAGTTTCCCCCAAGCAGAACAATCGATAAAAGAAACATCTTCGCGTTGTTCGCCGTTAGCGTCTTTATAGATTCGATTGACGGCGACAGAGAAGCTACAAACACTAGCGCCGTTCGGCGTAGTGCGAAGCTCAGGATCGCGAGTTAAGTTTCCGGTAATAATAGCTTTAGAAAATCCGCGCATTTTTAGTCCTCCTTAGTTTCGTTAGTGTTTTCCTCTTTTTTGGTTTGAGAATTTTTTAGAACTGCAAATTTCGCTTTGCGTTCATCAACCCGAACGAGGAGATAACGCATAACCTCGTCGGAAATATTGAGAGCGGATGAAATTTTCGCCGGTGCTTCGGCCGGAAGTTCGAGATCGAAATAATAATAGATCGCGAACTCTTGTTTCCGAATCGGATAAGCGATGCGTTTTTTTCCGTCGTTCTCTTCTTTAGTAATTTTTCCGCCGTTGGATTCGATAAGTTTTTTGACTTTATCGAGAGCGGGGTCAAGATTCATCTCTAAATCAGGATGAAACAAGACTGTGAATTCGTAGTCTTTCATAGAACTCCTTTGGTTAAAGCAAACGCCGTTCTCTGTTTCGTTTATGTTTCGCGCGTTTCAGCGAAATAGGTTGACGCGATTGCTGAGTTGATAATAGTTTTATTATAGCATACAGGGGCAGGGTTGGCAAGGGGTTATTCTATAGCCGTGCTTGGCGCCGACAGTTGATTAACTGCATTAAGAATCGAACTATCGACACTAGGAGTATTGTACGAGGTAAGAAGTGGATAAGGAGTGCTGACTATTTTCCAAGACGCACCTGATTTTTGCAAAATCACACGATAAGTAACTGAAATATATTCAGCATATTTGCCAACGGAAATAGTGGTATAATAATAATCATCTTTTTGTTGACCGCTGTTTACGCGATACGGAATATCTAAGTTTTGGTAGCCGTTTTTCAAGAACTCTGTTGGATCGGAATTGCTATTTTCAACAAATTTTCCATCCAGCACATTCTCGAAATCTTGGAGCACAATATTATAATCACTGAGTGAAATATTTTCGAACGAACGTAATTTATTTATCGCATTGTCGATCTGTGCAGGGACTGCACGAACAGTCACAACCAGATTTCCTTGCTCGTCAAAATAACTACCCAGAGCATAGTTATTTTTGATACAGGGGAGATTTTCAAGAATCGGCCACTTTTTGTTTAGTTTATCAGCTTCAGAGGTAGCTACTTTACCGCCAACTTGTTCTACGGCGCTATAATCCGCCTGATATTTTTGATAAAGTTCTAAATCGTTTTCATCTAGCGTTTCAAGGCTGCCGTATAAATACTTAGTTTCGTCAGTAATCTCCACGTCTTGCTCAAGAGTTTTGAACCCATCCATAACGACTGTGATATGATGAGAACCGGGCTCGAGATAATTAACTGTATTATTGACTGGATAATTTTCGCCATCAATAAATACTGCAGCCTCAAAGGGGGCATATTTTATTTCAATTGCAATTTTGCCAATGTGAGAAAGATTGGTTATTAGCACATAAAGAATTATTACGACCGAAAAAATCATAAAATAAATCGCAATTCTCTTGATTCCCTTAGAAGTAATAAGATTTTCTTTCAACATATTATTGTCCTTTTTTTCTATAAATACGATAACCTGATTCGGAAGCCGAATTGCCGCCAGCCTGTGGCATTCTACTGTCTAACGAAGCGGAAGCGATGTTGCTGCCAAACCCATCAATATCACCAACAAAAACATAGGTATGGTTTTCGTTAATGTACACATCGCCTTGTTTCAGTTGAGAGGTGTCAAATCCGCCGCTGTTACTCGTGACAAGATCCCAATTTTCTGTTAACCATTGTTCTTGTCTAACAGTATAGCTTCCTGTTCCTTCATAATTATAATTATATCGAGGTTCATATCCACTTTCATTCATCAAGGTAGAGACAAAGCCGCCACAGTCAGCAATGCTGCTAATACCACCTACATATTTACCTTCTGATTTTCGACGATCAACAGCCTCTTTATACCCGTCTTTAGGCGTCATTGTCCCAGCCCACTCGCTAACACCCATAGATTTTAATTCGTCCATGGTCCATGCAAAACTCATCACTGCGGCGGCTAAGCCATCGGTGCTAGTACTCTCTCCACCACAAATATTGCCACTAGAACCCTTCACGCGCTCAATGGCCGCTTCGATTTTAGACCAAATATCTCCTGGGTCGCTATGGTTTTGATCTGAAGGGGCATGCATATGCCCAAGAACTCCTGTATAATTACGAAATTCTTCAGCACTATAACGATTGACGTGCGTCCAATCTGCGCTACTTTCTAACTTGATACCGGTTTCATCACTGATTGCTATGAGCAGTTTGGCTAAATAATCCCAGTCCTCATCGGAAAAATCCGGAAGAGCAGGGCTGCTTCCTGAATTCATAAAACCGATTATTTCAATCTGAACACCAGCATCTAGATCTTCGATAATCGCATCGGACGGCTTGTTGATACTGAAATGCTGGAAAACTTTTTTATCCTGAAGATTGATGGTAAAGTGTGCAGGGGTTATTCCAGAAACTCCGCCCTTGTCTACACTACCATAAAGAGCTAGGCCGCTGTCACCATTACCAACGCCACCTTCAGTGCTGTGGAGAAGGATTTTGTTTGGTTTTCCATCTGTAGCATAATCTTGAGTATGTCCACCACCAACACCTTCTTCTGACAATGCATAACCGCTACCTTCGGCGGCTTCTTTGACGTAGCCATCAAGCCCGCTTTCAATCCAGCCATCTTTCCAAACGACTTCGCTGTTGCTGGAACTGTTACTAGATGACGAGCTACTGGAAGAGGAGCTACCAGAATTACTAGCTGTTGTTTTATTAGCACTTTCATTTTGACTTGCAGTAATTTCTCCCCTACCATCTATACGGCAAAGGGATGTTAATTTTCCTGCGATATTTGCCACTTCGGTATAATTTCCTCCGCCCTTAGTAAAAGCACCAAAAAATTCTCCACCAATTTCAACTCCATCTGGATCTGATTTTGCTTTGCCACAATAATCTTCGCCTTGATGTTGGCAAGCGTGCGTATCATAAGTGATGAAATAAACTGGTTCGTCTAAATTTTCAAAAGTCGCAACATATTTTTCGCCAAATCCAGTTGAATATGCCTCGGACGGTAATACTACCCAATAATATTTCTGAGTACTGCTACCACCATTTGGCGTAAACTCTGCGATCCAGTTTTCATAACTAATATCATAATTTTCAGCATAAATATATTGCATGCCTCCAAAGTCATCGTCGGTTTTTGTGTCGCCCAAAAGAAAATCATTGTGACCGTTAGTATATGCAGTTGAGGCATATATTCCTGCTGTACAGGTTCCATTATTAATACACCCTTCCGCGTACCAAAAACTTTGCGCATCGGTGCTACCATTTATTTTAAAGCAAGACTCCGAATTAGCGTTAGATTTAACTCCACCTTCACAAGGATTCCAAAAAGTAATATTATTTTGAGAAAATACATTTGAATAATAATCTGTAAGACCAGAAGTAGCAAATGTATTAAAATTTGTTGAAGCTTCAGCGTCGAATGTGGTCGCATTAAAAAATATCCCTAATGCCATAAATCCAAAAATAGCGTACAATGTTTTAGGTATTTTCTTAAACATTAATTACTATACCTTTCGTAAAGAATTTGATATCCCGTCGGATTATAACCAGCATCTTTAATCGCTTGTGCCACTGATTCTTCATAACCATCCCCAAAATAACTCACTAAAAGACAAGCTGTCCTCTCGCACCCTTCTTCTCCATACCGAATAGCAAAACCGGCAGTGGGAGCGTTTATTCCTGGCTCTGCGTAAATGTAATCTTTAATTGGCAAAACTTTTGAAATGGATTGTCTGTTTTTAAGGTCAGCAATAAACTCCTCCGCAGAGGTGTCCTGGTCGGTGGTTTGGTTGTTTTCGGCGGAAGCGATTTCGGAGAGTTTTTGGAAGGAGGCGTAGTTGTCTTTTAATTCGTAGAATTCGAAATTGCTATTTTCGCCGGTGAGGAAGGCGGCGAGAGTGGTGACGTAGCCGGATTTTAGCTCGAGATCAAAAGTTTTAGATTCGAGACCGTCGCGAGAAACGGTTACTTCGTAGTTTCCGGGATGAAGTTTGTAGGTGCCATTTTTATAGTCACCCTGGCCGTTCAAGGTGATTTTAGCGTCGATGGGAGCAACGGAAAAGTTCACAGTCGCGGTTTTAGTCGCGTTCCAGATTAAAACACCGATGATTGCAAGCACAATTAAAAC
>CAVDHS010000041.1:0-3685 GCA_963609155.1 Bulleidia sp.
ATTTTCGTTTACACGCATATAAATATTATAACATGTTGTTATAGTATGTGATGAATTTTCGGGGGAGGGGTTGCTATTGGAAAATAAATGTGATATATAGAGGCAAGAAGTAGGATGTAATAATATCAAAATAAGGTATAATATATATAGAAAGGTATATTATTATGGCAAAAAAGGATGCGGTGGAAAAGAAAAATACTAAAGGAGCGGATACAGCGGCAGAGGACGGCAGAAGCGAAGCGCTGAAGCTGGCGATGGCGCAAATCACGAAGCAATTTGGGGACGGTTCGATTATGAAGCTTGGTGATACGCCGAAGATGGACGTGGAACTGTTGCCATCAGGATCGTTGTCGCTGGATTTGGCGCTGGGCGGGGGTTGGCCGAAGGGGCGAATTATTGAGATTTATGGGCCGGAATCGTCGGGAAAAACAACTTTGGCGTTGCATGCGATTGCGGAACTACAAAAACAGGGCGGACAGGCGGCGTTTATTGATGCAGAGCACGCTTTGGACCCGGCGTATGCGAAAAAAATTGGCGTAGACACGACGAATTTGTTGATTTCGCAGCCGGATAATGGGGAACAGGCGCTGGAGATTTGTGAGACTTTAGTGCGGTCGAACGCGGTGGATTTGATCGTAGTGGACTCGGTGGCGGCGCTAGTGCCACAAGCGGAAATTGATGGTGATATGGGGGACGCGCAGATGGGTTTGCAGGCGCGATTGATGTCGCAGGCGATGCGAAAACTAACGGGCATTATTTCTAAATCGCGGGCGACGGTGATTTTTATTAATCAGATTCGAATGAAAATTGGCGTGATGTTCGGCAATCCTGAGACGACGACGGGCGGAAATGCGTTGAAGTTTTATGCTTCGGTACGAGTAGACATTCGGCGAATCGGACAGATTAAAAATGGTGATAATGTGGCGGGAAATCGTACAAAAATTAAAGTGGTAAAAAATAAAATTGCGGCGCCATTTCGAACGGCAGAATTTGACATTATGTATAACGAAGGAATTTCGAAAGCGGGTGATGTGTTGGATCTTGGAGTTTCATATGGGATTTTGGATAAGGCGGGCGCGTTTATCAAGTATAACGGCGAAACTTTGGGGCAAGGACGTGAAGCGGTGAAAAATTTGTTTAAGGAAAAACCGGAATTGATGGCGGAGATTGAAAAACAAGTGCGCGAGAAAGCGACAGTGTAATGCACACGAACGAAATATGGCAGTTGTATCATCCAAACGGTGAACCGATTAAAGAATATGGTTGGGATGCGGCGAAAGATAATCCGGAAATTTCGAATGCAGACGAAATTGTGGGAGTGGCAGTGGTTTTCTTGTATCGGTTTGGCGAACAGGGACTGGAATTTTTGTGGCAGAGGCGGTCGGAGTTGGTTAGTCGGTACCCTGGAGATTATGATATTTCGGCGGGTGGGCATATTAATTTTGGTGAAACAGTGACTAAAGGCGCAATCCGGGAAACTTATGAAGAAATTGGGGTTAAGATCACGGCAGAAGATTTGGAATTTGTAACCATGCGACCATTTAATAAAAATCGGTTTGCATGGGTGTTTGCGGTGAATTGGACGGAGCGCGAGGAGGTCTTTTCATTTAACGACAGAGAAGTATCGGAAGTAAAGTGGGTGGAATATGCCAAAATGGATGAATTTCGGGAAAAATTGGCGAAAAAACCACTGAAAAATGACAAATTGACGTTTGCCGCGTTACACGAATGGGCGAAAATGCATGGATATATTTAGGCTGAGCGATGAAGTCGGGGCGACGGCGGACGAGAATGACGGAGTGAAGCCTGCTAGCGATAATGCGTCGGCGGTTGCTGGCGAATTAATGATTACGGATTTGAAACAGGGGGTGAAAAATCCAAATCGGGTGAATGTGTTTATAGACGGGAAGTTTAGTTTTTCGCTTGATATTGCACAGGTGGTGGATTTGGGGGTAAGAGTCGGAACTAAACTTTCGGTGGAGAAACTGGCGGAGCTGAAAAAGGCGTCGGAATTTGGGAAGTTGTATCAGCGCGCGCTTGAGTGGGCTTTAGTGCGGCCGCGGTCGGAAAAAGAGGTGCGGGATTATTTGTATAAGAAAGTTTTTGAGCGGAAGTTGGATAAGAATTACATCGATTTGATTGTTGCAAGGCTGAAAGAGAAAAAATATCTAGACGATTTGGTGTTCGCAAAATATTATGTGGAAAATCGGTTCGTGAAAAAGGGGATTTCTAGACGGAGATTGTCGTTAGAGCTAATGAAAAAAGGCGTCGCAAAAGAAATTATTGCAGAAGTTTTGGACGGGCGCAATGATGAAGAAGAAATCTTGAAAATGATTGCGAAAAAACGCGGGCGATACGATGACGAAAAATTGATCAATTATCTTTGTCGTCAGGGGTTTTCGTTTGAGCTGGCGCAAAACCTTGTTCGGGATTACGAAAAGGATTAACAAAATTCGGCACAAAATCTTCTTTCTCGGCACGAGCTTTTAAAACTTTTTCTTCGTCTCTTACGATAACTTTATCATCGGTGATTTCGACAATTTCGCGACGATGAATGGTGAGTTCAGGGTCGATGAAGCTTTTGAAAGTCGGGCGTTTGACGATGATTTGCTGAATGGCAAAATTATCAGAAGTGGCGGTAAAATCGATAATTTTGCCGAGATTGGTGCCTTTTTTGGTTTCGACCTTGAGCCCGAGCAGATCAAAATTAAGATCGAGAATTTTTTTAATCTTAACGACGTCTGTTTGGCCGACAAACTCATCGATGTTGTCGATGACGATTCCATATTGCGAATACTCGCGAATAGAAGAGACATCAAGAATATTGTTGGTCGCGTTTGCTGCCGAGCCCGTGAGGAAAAAACCGAGGATTTTTAGATTGTCAGGGTTAACAATCGGGTCGGAAAGTTTGGCAACAGCCCCGCCAGCTTGAACGCTCAGCACTGGCGTACCGATAAGACGAGAACGATAGACTAGCATAACTATATTATAACACAAGTTTTTCGGCGTTTGTGATGTTGTAGTCGCCGATTTGGAGGCGGCGGAGGGTGGTGAGGTAGGCGCCAGTGCCGAGAGCGGAGCCGATATCTTCGGCGAGGGTGCCAAGATTAAACAGATAAATAACTAAATGTAGAGTTTGACATGAGAATGATTATTATGATATAATGTTTTTATGAATGATGAAAGCCGAAAGATTAAGGTAGCAATTGTCGGAGTAGGGAATTGCGCGAGTTCATTGGTGCAAGGAATTGAATACTATACAAAACACGGTGAATCAGCCGGGTTAATGCATGATAAAGTTGGCGGATATCGTATTTCAGATATTGAAATTGTAGCAGCATTTGATGTTGATAAACGAAAAGTCGGAAAGGATCTTAGTGAGGCAATTTTCGCAGAACCAAACTGTGCATTTAAATTTTCTGAAGTATCGCATAGCGGGGTGACTGTGAAAAAAGGAGAGGTGTTAGATGGAGTTGCTCCACATATGGTCGACTCATTTCAAATTGATAAACAACAAAAAACGTCAGACATAGTAAGTGAGCTTATCCATTCTGGGGCAGAAATTTTAGTTAATTATTTGCCAGTTGGTAGCGCACAAGCATCGCGTTTTTATGCAGAGAAAGCAATTGAAGCACGCTGCGCTTTTGTCAACGCAATTCCGGAGTTTATTTGTTCCGATAAAGAA
>CAVDHS010000041.1:3695-5471 GCA_963609155.1 Bulleidia sp.
GAATGGTCTCAAAAATTTGAAATTGCAGGATTGCCATGCGTTGGAGACGATATAAAATCGCAAGTTGGCGCGACTATTTTACATCGAGTAATTGCAAAATTAATTGAAGAGCGAGGGCATACGATTGATAATACATATCAACTGAATATTGGCGGTAATACAGATTTCAAGAATATGCAAGATGAAAGTCGCTTAATCTCAAAACGTAAATCAAAAACAAATGCAGTGGTTTCAATTCTAGAAGATAAAAATTTTGGAGTCAGAATTGGGCCGAGCGACTATGTAAAACATTTGGGCGATAATAAAGTCTGCTATATTAATTTTAAAGGCGAGCAATTCGGTGGTGTGAAATATGAATTAGATTTAAAGCTGAGTGTTCAAGATAGCCCGAACAGTGCAGGGGTAATTTGTGAAACAATCCGAGGTTTAAAAATAGCTTTAGATCGTAAATTAACTGGGAATATTGATGCGATATCTGCCTATTTGTTTAAAAGTCCAGCAATACAAATTCCAGATGACGAAGCTAGAAAAAGATTTGAGAATTTTATTAATGGCTGAAAAAACTAAAATAATTTTTGACGTTCGTGATTTTAATACGGATTTTGAAATTGTTGAAAGAAAAGGGATTGGTCATCCAGATACTGTTGCGGATCATTTAGCAGAACATTTGTCGAGGGAATATTCGAAATGGACAAAAAAACAGTTCGGCGCAATATTACACCATAATTTTGATAAAGTTGGGCTTTTGGGCGGTAAATCAAAAGTTAAATTTGGTTATGGAAAAATGACGTCACCAATCCGGATTTTAATTAATGGAAGAGCTTCGTATTCGTTTGGTGATGAAAAATTGAATGTATGGCAGATGCTAGAAAAATGGACACGGGAATTTATGACGGAAAGATTCCCGATGTTAAATATTGAGAGAGACATTATATTGATTAATAATTTAAGTACTGCGAGTAGTCCTGGGCAACAAGAAGATAATGGCGTAGGTAGTGCTCGAAATTTTTGGTTTCAACCACGTTCTTTGGATGATTTACCTGAGTACAAAAAACTTTTTTCCAATGACACTTCTTTAGGTGTTGGATATGCGCCATATTCGATTTTAGATAAATTGATTTTAGCCATTGAAAATAAATTAAATTCTCCGGATTACAAAAACCAAAAACCATATGTCGGATCAGACATAAAGATTATGGGATGCCGTAAGGGTAAAAAATTCTTCATTACTATGTGCGTTCCACAAATTGCAAATTATGTAAAAACTGCAGAACAATATTTAGAAAACTTAAGTATGATCCGGGCGGATATCGAAGAAATTATCCACCAAGCCGAAATTTCAGATTACGAACTAAATTTAAATACAAGAGATAGTATTGAAAATAATGAATTTTATCTTACGGCGATTGGATCTTCGATCGAGAGCGGAGATGAAGGCTTAGTTGGCAGAGGAAACCGTATTAATGGACTTATCACGCCAAATAAAATTATGAGCATGGAGGGAGCTGCTGGTAAAAACCCAGTGTATCATATTGGAAAAATCTATCATTTAATGGCGCAAAATATTGCGGATGAAGTGTTTGAAAACGTTGGAAAGTGCTGTCAAATAAGTGTCGTGAGCCAAAGCGGGCGAGAATTGTCTAATCCCTGGTTGATAGCGATTGAATCGGAAGAATTAGAAGAACAAGAAAAGCAAATGATTCAAAAAATTATTGAACAACACTCGAAGCAAGTTAGTAAAATTACTGAAGAGTTATTATTGGGACACTATAGGAT
>CAVDHS010000042.1:0-5533 GCA_963609155.1 Bulleidia sp.
GAATGAAGTTTTACGAGGAAATGATTAAATATGTGGCGATGGAGACGTGGGGGACGCTGAAATTCAACGTCGGTGGGTTTGAAATTGACCTAGATTGCGAATGGCCACGCGTAAAATATGCAGATTTATTGAAAGAAAAGTTTAATGTCGACGTATTCAATCCGGATCGTGAACAACTGGTGAGAATTTTGAAAGAACACGGCGTAGAAACAAATTTTGATGTGTCGGAAGCGAGACTGATTGACCACGTTTGGAAATTAATTCGTAAAACTTCGGCTGGGCCATATTGGCTAATTGAGGAGCCTCTGAGCTTGTCGCCACTCGCGAAAAAATCGGCGGAAAATCCGTTAGTGACGGAACGGTTCCACCCGATTATTGCGGGGACTGAGATGGGAAATGGTTTTTCGGAACTCAACGACCCTTTGGATCAGCTTGAGCGTTTCGAAGAACAACAAGCAGCGCGCGATGCTGGCGACGAAGAGGCGCAGATGCTAGACCGTGATTTTGTCGAGATGCTCGAGTATGGCATGCCGCCAGCTTGTGGTTGGGGTAATTCAGAACGGAATTTTTGGCTACTCGAAGGCGTGCCGGGCAGGGAAGCAGTGCCATTCCCGACTATTCGCCGACAATCAGAAGAGTAATCTACGATTTCTGGTTTTAATTGCTGGTTTCGCTATGCGATTTTACAAATCGGTTATTAGAATTCAATTTCTTTGTGGCGCGACTTTTGTCCGCGGATAATCTTGAGGCTAGTTTTCGGAACATTCAAATACTTTGCAAGCATTTTTATCAAGGCTACATTCGCCTCGCCATCATGTGGTTTCGCGCGCAGAAAAACCGTCAGCTCATATTCGCCAGTTTCAACCACTTTTTCCTGTGAACTGCCTGGTTTAACGAGGATTCGGTATTTTGACATTATTTCGTATATTTGCCGTTTTTATCGAAAGTGATTTCTTCGACATTGCCGTAAGCCGAACCATAGGCTTTAGCGATAGAGATAAGCCAATCGACCATCGGCCAAATTCCAAGCGTCAACCAACCGAAAAGAATTTTACAAATGCCGGTGCCGACTTGTCCGCGCAAGAAACGATCGACACCAAACCCGCCAAATAAGAAACTTCCAACCCAAACGAAAATATGTTTATTAACTTTTTTATCGCCATCAGCCTCAGTCTGGTAAACGCCAGAAAGCGAAGAAGCTTCTTTTTGAACGATGTAATTTTTGCCATCTTGATAAATTTTGACTTTGTCACCGATTTTAGGATCAGCAAAATTAATCGCGCCAATCGGAACAGAAACAATTTTACCATCATCGGTACCGATTGTGACATTAGCGCCGTCATTTTTTAATATTTCCGCCATGTTTTACTCCTTGCGTTATCTTTTCTTAATTTTACATTTGTCATCTTGGTTTTGTCAACCCAAAAAAGTGTTATAATCTTTATGATGCCTAAGTTCAAATTAGTTTCCAAATTTCAGCCGATGGGCGACCAGCCGACAGCGATCAAAACGCTGACGGACGGAATTTTGGCGGGACGAAAAGAACAGACTTTGCTCGGGGTGACAGGATCGGGAAAAACTTTCACCATGGCGAACATCATCCAAAATGTGCAACGACCGACTTTAATTCTGGCACATAACAAAACTCTTGCGGCGCAACTTTATGCCGAATTTCGGGAGTTTTTTCCAGAGAACGAAGTGCATTATTTCGTATCATATTTTGATTATTACCAGCCGGAGGCTTATATCGCTTCGACTGATACTTATATCGAAAAAGATTCGGCGATTAATGACGAAATTGACCGCTTGAGGCACGGCGCGACCGAAGCGCTGCTAACGCGGAACGACGTGATCGTGGTTTCGTCAGTATCGTGTATCTATGGGATTGGTTCGCCGGCAAATTATCTTGCGATGTCGCTCGAGATTAAAATCGGTGACACCATGTCGCAACTGGATTTTATCCGGCATTTAGTTTCGATGCAGTATCACCGCAACGACCTGGCGTTCGAACGGGGAAATTTTCGGGTGATGGGCGACACGATTGATTTGTATCCGGCAAACGGAGAATATGCATATCGGTTTGAATTCGGATTCGACACTTTGGAAGAAATTAAAATTGTCGACCCGCTGACTTTTGAAGTGCGCGAAAAACCAAACAACTTACACATTTTTCCGAATACGCATTATGCCACGCCAAAAAATCAACTCGAAAAAGCACTCGTGACCATTCGAGCGGAATTTGAAGAACGGTTGAAATATTTTGAAAAACATGAAAAATATCTCGAAGCGCAAAGACTGAGCCAGCGTACAAAATACGATCTGGAAATGTTAAAAGAAACTGGGTTTGTGAAAGGGGTCGAAAATTATTCACGGCATCTCGACGGACGCAAGGCGGGCGAGCCGCCAGCGACTCTGCTTGACTTTTTCCCGAAAGATTGGCTTTTGATTGTCGATGAGTCGCATATGACTTTGCCACAGGTGCGCGGCATGTACAATGGCGACCACGCGCGCAAAACGACGCTGGTGGATTTTGGTTTTCGGTTGCCGTCGGCACTAGATAACCGGCCGCTGACTTATGGTGAGTTTCAGGGAAAAATCAACCAAGCGATTTATGTTTCGGCAACGCCGGGGGCGTATGAGCTCGAACATTCGCCGACACCAGCGGAGCAGATTATTCGCCCAACTGGGTTGCTGGACCCGGAGATTGAAGTGCGCAGTAGCGACGGACAGATTGATGATTTAATGGAAGAAATCGACCGAAGAATCGCAAAAGGACAACGAACTCTAATTACGACTTTGACAAAACGGATGGCGGAAGATTTGACAGACCATTTGAAAGAACGCGGAGTCAAAACGGCATATATTCATTCGGATATCGACACGCTGGAACGGGGTGATATTTTAAGAGATTTGCGCGCAGGAGTTTATGATGTTCTCGTCGGGATTAATCTGCTGCGCGAGGGACTGGATTTGCCAGAAGTGTCGCTGGTAGCAATTTTGGACGCGGACAAAGAAGGGTTCCTGCGAAGCGAATCCGCTTTGGTGCAAACTATTGGACGCGCGGCCAGGCACGAGGAGGGCAAAGTAATTATGTATGCGAATTTTGTGACCGAAAGTATGGAAAAAGCGATTTCGGAGACCAATCGGCGACGCGAAATTCAAAAACAATACAATTTCGAGCATAATATTGTGCCGCATTCAGTGAAAAAAGAGATTTCGGCAGGACTACGCGCGATTATTCCCGAAAAACAGAAAGAGAATAAGCTTGATATTCGACGCGTGCCAAAAGACGAATTGCCGACGCTCATTAAATCTTTGTCTTCGGAAATGCAACTCGCGGCGGCGAATTTGGAATTTGAGAAAGCGGCTTTACTTCGTGATGAGATTGAAAAGATTAAGGCGTTTGTGGCGGGGAAATAGGTTTTTACAGTAAGCTTGGTATTCCTTCTGGTTATGTTGCAGTTTGAAGGTAAACTCAAAAAACAGTTCTAAGACAAAAAGTTTATGATATAATAGGATTAGGATGAGTGGGCAAGTTGACTTTCAATCAGTTGAGAAAATCCAGCGACGGGTGCGATTTTGTGATTATCTTTGTGTGGCGGAGCTGTTTTTACAGGATAACTTTTTGTTGGAACGGAATCTGAGTTTTGACGATATTAAACCGCGACTGCTAGGGCATTGGGGGACTTGCCACGGGATTAATGTGGCGTATGCGAATTTGAAAAATCATTTTGCGGACGATGAAAATTTTAGTTTTGTTCTCGGTCCGGGACACGGTTTTCCGGCGCTCCAGGCGAATTTGTGGTTAGACGGAAAGTTGATGAAAATCGATCCGCAGGCCGGGCGAGATGTGGAGGGACTCGAATATCTTTGCCGGCAATTTTCTTGGCCAGATGGGTTCCCGAGCCACGCCAGTCCGCTCACGCCGTCCGTGATTACCGAAGGTGGAGAGCTTGGTTATGCGTTGGCGAACGCCTACGGCTTGGCACTCGGGCATCCGGAAAAAACGATTGCTGTTTTAATCGGCGATGGCGAACTCGAAACGGCGACAGCGTTGGCGTCGCTTAATCTACGCGATTTATTAACTAGTCCGAATAATGGCACAGTTTTGCCGATTTTGCATCTCAATGGCTATAAAATTTCGGCGCCATCAATTTATGCGCGCAAATCAGAACGGGAACTAAATGAATTAATTCGCGGATTTGGATTTACACCTTTGACAATAGACGGAGAAAATACCGAAGAATTTCAGAATATTTTGAATGAAAACTCGGAAGCACCATTTTATATTCTGAAGACCGAAAAAGGCTACGGCGGGCCAAATCGCCATCACGAAGCGCACCAAATTCCACTCAAAAATCCGAAAACTGATGAAAAAGAATTGGCAGAATTAGAAAAATGGCTGAAATCTTATAACTTTGATGAATTATTTAGCGCGGAACAAGGAGTTTTAATATGATTGAGTACGTAGAAAATCCCGGAGCGGAAAAATTTTCGCCAGCCAAGAAAATCGGCGCGCTATTAACGGAACAATTCAGACAGGATCCGCATTTTTATTTCTTCTCGCCGGACGAAACAACTTCAAATCGGTTTGACGAAATTTTTACGGTCGAAAAACGGGCATGGGGCGATTTAGTGCGCGAAAATTGGGACTTGCCGGAAGCGCCGGAGGGAAGAATTATCGAAATGTTGTCGGAAAATGTGCTGTTTTCGACTATGACCGGACATCTCGCGAATGGGGAACAAGCGATGATGGGTAGCTACGAAGCGTTTTTCCCGATTATTTCGGCGCAACTTTTGCAACAAATGAAATTTATCAAACAATCGAAAGCCATTAAGTGGCGAAAACCTTTACCGGCGGTAAATTTGCTGTCGACTTCGACTTGTTGGCGGCAAGACCATAATGGCTTTACACATCAATCGCCAGCGCTGATTTCGACGCTTTTGTCGGTGCCGTCAAATCTTGCGAACTGCCTATTCCCGGTCGATGATGTAGCGGCCGAAGAAGCGTTTCATTTTATGCTCAATTCGCGGAATGTTGTAAATTTGACAACATTCAATAAAAATAAAGAACCTCGCTACATCGATTCGCATCACGCCAAGTTCCAATTCGACAATGGCGGAGCTTCGATTTATGGATTCGCCTCCGATCCAGATCCGGATTTCGTGTTAACTGCTGCGGGCGACATCGTCACTCACGAAACTCTGGAAGCGATTAAGATTTTGAAGCAAGATTTGCCGGAATTGCGTTTTAGATTTGTGGGTATTAATGCACTGTCTTATCGCGCGATTGGAACGACGGAAAATAAATTAACACTGAAAAAATTCGTAGATTTGTTTACTGTAGACAAGCCGATTCTCGCGAATTTCCATGGTTATCCGGAGACTTTGGAAACTATTTTAGAAAATTATACTGACCGCCGGCGTATTCGAGTTCATGGTTTTAATGAAGAAGGTTCGACCACGACGCCATCCGAGATGCTGCGCCGTAATGCCGCCTCACGTTATAATCTCGCATACGATATTGCTAAAG
>CAVDHS010000043.1:0-1511 GCA_963609155.1 Bulleidia sp.
AGTTCATAATGAGCGTGATTGAGGAAATTAGTCAATTTTATGGATTTGATAATCATTTTAATTATTTATTGAGCGGCATGATAATATGCGTGTATTTATTACTTTTGCGATTTTTAAGTACGATCGGAGCAACATGATCGGAAAAATCAAAAGCAATTTCAGGTTCTTCGAGAGCGTTCAGAGCGTCGAGAAGGAAGCGTGAATTAAGATTAACTTTTGCAGATTCGTCGACGGAAGTTTCGATTTGAGAATCGTTTTCACCAAATTCATTAGCGATTGATTTAACGGAAAAAATATCTGGAGCGATAGTTTCACAGATGATTGAGCCACCAACTGAACGAGAAAAAAGTGCGGCAAGTTTTGTGACACGAATTAATTCTTCACGATTCAATGAAGTTTTAACTTTACTATCTTTCGGAATTAATTTTCGATAATCTGGGAAACTAGCATCGATTAATTTCGAAATTACTTCAATTTCGTCAAAACGGAAACGAACTAAATCTTCGTTGAAAGAAATTTCGATTTCTTCAGCGCTTTCAGGGATAGAACGTAAGACTTCTTGAAGGGAAGTAGCGGGAACGATCGCTTTAACTTCGCTTTTGACTTTTTCGATAATTTTCTTCTCAGCCAGACGGTAGCCATCAGTTGCGGCAATAGCAAGCACGTCTTCATTGGTATTAAAATAAACCCCAGTAAGAGCAGGACGGGTTAAATCGTTCGAGCTGGCGATTAAGACTTGATTAACGCCAACTTTAAATTCATCGATACCCATTTTAAAAGTGACGGCAGCTTTTTCATCGATTTCTGGAAGTTCTGGGAAGTCATCGGCGATAGCGCCGTTGATGGTTGAAGAATATTTTCCGGCAGAAATAGTAACTTTAGTGTCTTTAGCGGAAATTTCAATGGTTTCACCTTTTGGTAGATTTGAAACAAATTCAGCTAAGAGTTTAGCTGGGACAGTGACGACACCATCTTCGGAATTAGAGACTGGTAGAAAATCAATTACTGCCATATCGAGATTAGTAGTGATAAGAGAAACTTTTTTCTGATCGACACGAATTAGGACATTATTTAAGATAGGTAAAGTAACTTTTCCGATTGCGACTCGACTAACATTATTGAGTGCTCGACTGAGTTTTTCTTGAGTAACTTTGATTTTCATTTGATTCCTTTCTATTAAATTATTTTGTAGTTATTGTTGTAGAGTCGGTGGAATAGTGGATAAAATAGTTGAAATATAGGGGTAGTGAGGTAGTGGAAAAGGTAGTGTGAAAGATTGAAAAAGTTGGTGGGAAAGTGGAGTTTTACACTAGGAGAATAATTCATGGAAAGTTCTACACATTTTTTTACATTAGATTTGCACGTGGTTTTATACAAGGTTTTACACAAGTTTTTAACAATTATTTTAGCCATAGATTTTCTCCTTAATTTCTTCGATTTGATCACGTAGGGCAAAATTTAATTTAAGTTCTTTATCAATTTTTTTGATGCCGTGCAGGACTGTAGTGTGG
>CAVDHS010000043.1:1521-6490 GCA_963609155.1 Bulleidia sp.
GTAGTGTGGTCTTTTACGCCGACTTCATTAGCTATTTTATTAGTGCTAAGGTTGAGTTCTTTAGAAATTAGAAACATTGCAACTTGGCGGGCGTTTTTAATGTTAGTGATACGAGATTTACTGCGAAGTTCTTTTGTGGAAAGGTTATAATATTTAGCGACTTTTTCAACGATTTGTTTTGAAGAGACAGGGCGAAGTTTGGAAGTTCTATTAACAGAAACGGCGCCATTTTCGATGAGCTCGAGCGGAGTGAGACCGCGAACTTCAGACATTAAGAGAATAGTAGAAAATTCACCTTCGAGATCGCGAATATTAGTGTTGACGTTTTCAGCGATATATTCAATAGCTTCGGGTTCGATTTCGACACCCATAAATTCAGCTTTGGCACGGAGGATGGCGCATTTATCTTCAAATTTTGGTAGTTGAAGATCGAAAGCACCAGCCCAAGTTAAACGCGAAGCTAAACGTTCATCGACGGATTTAATTTGACTCGGAAGACGATCACTGGTGACGATAATTTGTTTATTAAGTTGGTAGAGATCATTGAATATGTTAAAAAATTCTTCTTGAGACTTCTCTTTGCCAACGATGAATTGGAAGTCGTCGATAATTAAAACGTCGAGTTTACGGAATTTATGATTAAATTCTTTACCTTTCCCGTTTTTAACGGAGTCAATAAAATCGGAATAAAAATGAGAAATTGGAGTGTAGAAAATTTTGAGATCTGGTTTACGGCGTAAAAGTTCGTTGCCGATGGCTTGAACGAGGTGAGTTTTGCCGAGACCAGGTCCGCCATAGAGGAAAAAGGGGTTATAACGATCGCCAGGAGCGTCGATAATACTACGTGCGGCTGAAACGGCGAGATCGTTATTTGAGCCGACGACGAAATTGTCGAGCGTGTATTTGTGATTAAGACCAGTTTCGTTAGTGGTGGAATCTTTTTTTGATGTGGCACGAGAAACTTTTTTCTGTTCTCGGATATTTTCTTCAGTGGTAGAAACTTCTCGCGAACGAATTTTAGGTTTTGTTGGAGAATTAACTTCGAAAGCTAAATCTTTGACTTCTATTTGATTATTTTGTAAAGCTTTTACTATAAGATCATAATAACGATTATGAAGTTGCTTGACGTAAAAAGTATTTTTGACACCGATTTTGACTTGGCCGTTTTCAGCAGAAAGAAGCGTAGTATCTTGAAACCAGGTGGAAAAATTAGCTGCAGAAATTTGTTGCTCGATTTCAGCAAGTGCGTTTTTCCAAACGTCGTACATTCTTGACCTCCTTCTTGATATTAATTATAGCATGGGGGAGGGAAGTTTTCCACAGGTTTGTAAAAGAAAAAAATCGTGTTGTAATAGAAGAGATGAATAACAGGGGTGGATTTTTCCACATATTTAATGAAACCCCATAAAAAGCTGTGGAAAACTTATTGAAAACTGTGGAAAAATGCGGTATAATATATAAAGAATTTGAAAAAAATTAAAGTTTAAGGAATAATATGCCAAAACGAACATATCAACCGCATACGCGGCACCGCAAAGCTGAACATGGCTTTATGAAAAGAAACGCAACGAAGAGTGGGCGAAAAGTTTTAAAACGACGCCGGCTGAAAGGTCGGGCGCGGCTCAGTGCTTAATAAAAAATATCGATTTCACTCTCGGGGGGGAGTGAAATATGTTTATAAGAACGGAAAGACAATTCGAGGTCCGAAAATGTCTTTGGTTTTTTGCGATAACACGAAGGGGTTTACGCGAGTTGCGGTAGTGGTATCGAAAAAAGTGGAGAAATTAGCGGTGGATCGGAATCGGATTCGGCGACGAGTTTATGAAGCAGTGCGACTAAATTTTGATGGCGTGCCGAAGAAAAAAGATTATATTTTTGTGATTTATACGAAGGATGTAAAAAAAATGCCGTTTGAAGAACTTGAAAAAGTGATTGGAAGATTAGTCGAAGAGAGTAAGGTGTGTTATAATAAGAAGAATGGATAAAAAGAGTGTGAAAAAATATATCTATTGGGGGGTTTTTGTCATTTTTGTGATTGGTTCGATTGCGGCGGGCGGACTATTTAATTTTATTGATATGATTATTGTGCGACCGATCGTGAATATTTTGTTTGTGATCTTTAATTTAGTGCATGATTTTGGATTGGCGATTATTATTGTGGCGGTATTAGTGAAGCTTTTGATGTGGCCAGTGATGAAAAAACAGATGAATCAAACAAAATTGATTCGGAAATTACAGCCGGAATTGACACAGATCAAAAAGAATTGTAAGGGAAATAGACAGCTCGAATCGCTTCAGACGATGGACCTTTATAAACGATACAATGTGAAGCCGATGGGGTCGATGTTAACTCTAGTAATTCAACTGCCGGTATTTATCGCGATTTTTTCGGCGATTAATGTGATTGCAGTGCCGCGTCCGACGGATAATTTAATGAATCGTTCGTATGATTTTGTAGCTTATGAAGGTTCGGAAATTAAGAATTTGGAGAAAAAGCAAGAAGTTTATCTTGCGGATTTAAACAATAATGAAATTCCGGCGGAAGAAAAAGCAGAATATGATTTTCATCCACAGCTGTTCGGAGTGATTAATTTGGATGCGAAAGCGGTGAATGTATTTACAGGTAATTTTTCAATTAGTGCGCTGTTTATTTTAGCTTGTGCGATTTTGGCGTCGGTGATTCAATATTGGGCGACGAAACAACAGATGCCGTCTGGACAATCTGAGAAGAAAAAGACATTTCGTGATTTGATTAATGAAGCAAAGGCGGGGCGGGAATTAGATGAATCGGATGTGAGTCAGATGACGACACGGCAAATGGCTTGGATGATGCCAGTAATGATGTTTATGATTATGTTGAATTTGAACGGAGCGTTGGCATTTTATTATTTCTTGAGTAATATTATTACGGTGACACAGCAACGAATTATCTTGAACCGAGTTGATGATGAAATTGATGAGATGACGGATAAGGCAGTACTGAAAGAATTGAGGGGGATTAAAGAAGCTGAAGTGGTGGAAAATAAAAAAACAGGGACAAAAATTACAAGAATCTCCGCGAAAGATATTAAAAAGAAAAGGAGATAAATTATGAATAAAGACGAATCGATAAGGTTTGCAGCGCGATATCTGGAAGACTTACTGAGTTTTTTCGGGATTAATGTAGCGGTTTCTTCGACGATTGACGACGAAGTAATTCAACTTAGTGTGCCGTCGACGTCATTAAACTCATTGTTAATTGGGCGTAATGCGGATAATTTGAGAGCTTTGCAACACATTGTCTCAATGGCGTTAGTTTCAAAAGGCGGGGAAGTGACGCGAGTGAATGTTGATGTGGCGAATTATAAACGGCAACGAGCAGATCGAATTGCGGAAAAAGCGGAAGGTTGGATCGCGAAAGTGCGTGAAAGCGGAGAGCCGATGACGGTGGATCTGAACGCGGCGGACCGAAGAATAGTTCATAAAGTCGCGGCTGATTATTCGGATATTGAAACACATTCCGAAGGAGAAGGGCGAGAGCGAAAATTAATTATTAGTCGACGAGCGGTTTCCGAGAATTAAAACAAAGTCATAATCCGTCGAGACGCCTGCGGGGAGTTCCTCGGCGGATTTTGCGGTGAGGTGATATTTTTCTTCAAGAGCCTTTTTAGTGCCGGATTTTTTATCGTTCAACATATAGAGAGTATATTCTTCGTTATAAGTACCAGCAGGCGCGTCGTTAACGTAAATATTCGGATAACCATCTTTTTCTAATGTGGTTTGTTCAGTAGAGGCGAGTCCAGCTTCATCAGTGCCGTTCAAGACGAGGATTGAAGCGTCTTCGTAAACACGAGGATCGTTCGAAAGCATTTTGTCGATATATTTTTGAATAGCGGTATAATTTCCGACACCACTAGAAGGTAAAACATAAGAAATACCATTTATTGTGCCGGTAGTCATAAGTTGTTCTGGTTCAAGAAGCGAAATTTGACGCATAGAATTAAAATCAAATTCAGAAGTAAGATGCGCGAGAGTTTTCATTTCATCGATAGAGAAATTAGTGCGGAGATTATCACCAAGAGTGCTGGCGAGACTTAACATATCGGTGATCGAGAGGTCTTTTTCGAAAACTTTATCTTTAATACCGATGAGAATTTTCTGTTGAGAAGCGCCACGAGAGAAATCGCCGCTGGTAGTGCCGTGACGAGCGCGAGCAAGACCGAGAGCTTGTTCGCCATTAATAGTATACTCGACGCCAGCTTGAAAAACGGCTTTAGTATAATAATAGTCATCAATATCTTCGTCAAGAGTAACATTAATGCCGCCGAGAGTGTCGACGATTGAAACGAGCGAACCCCAGTTTAAGTGGGCGTAATATTGAAAATCAATACCAAGAATATTGCCAACTTCTTTCATTAAAGCCTCAGCACCGGCGGCTTCATCATCACCATTGGTGTTATTGCACCAATAAACTTCATTAATTTTTCCGGTCGCAGTACAAGTCGGAGAAGCTTTTAAATCACGGGGAAGAGAAAGCATAGCAATATCTCCAGTGTCTTGATTAAGGCTAATTACCATGATGGAATCGGTGAGTTGAGCACCGTCATGAGTGCCATCACCCTCGTCGCCGGCCATATTATAACCACTAGTGCCGATGGCGAGAATGTTCGTTCGGCCGTTTTCATCGGTTTTTAGAGGTTCGTAATTATCGATGAAAAGAAGATCCATAACATTACCTTGACCACCGGTAATTTTAGCGATAATGTCGTTGCCCCAGATGACGAAAATAATACCGAGAATAAGTAAAAGACTTAAAATGCCGATAATAATACGTTTGATAATTTTGCGTTTTTTACTGACGGGTTTTTTATCTTTTTTCATTTTTTTACCTTTTTTAATTGTGGCGTCGGCGGCTTTTAATTCACCACTTTGTTCATCGAAATCGAAAGCTTGAACTGGTTTTAAGAAATCTTCGGTGTTAGTAGTAATA
>CAVDHS010000043.1:6500-15750 GCA_963609155.1 Bulleidia sp.
ACTTTTTCGAGGTTAGTAGTTTTTGATGGAGTAATCTTAGATTTTTTCGCAGTTTTCGAAGAAGTGGTTTTCGGAACAGATTTTTTAGTTTTAGGTTTTGAAACAGAAGTTTTTGATGCGGTAGAAGGAGTCGCTTTTTTAGAGCGACGTGAAACTAAACCATCAATTGATTTATTTTTATCCATTGATTATAATTATAACATATATGACGGTTAAGTTAACGAAAAAACAATTAGCGGTTTTAGATTTTTTACGAGATTTCACAGAGGAAAAAGGTTATTCGCCATCTTATCGAGAAATGATGGTAGGGTTAGGATTGTCGTCGGTTTCGGCGGTGGCGGAACATGTAGAAAATTTAGTAAATAAGGGAGTTTTGAAAAAAGTTCCAGGGGCAGCGCGGTCGTTAGAAATTTTAGATTATAAACACGAGGAGACGGTGGAATTGTTTAAAAAACAGATAATAACGGCAGATGAAGAAGAAAAAAGGATTTTAGAAAAAGCAGCAGAGATTTTAGGTTTGGATTTAGAGGAAGAATAAGATTAAAAATTGAGATATTTCTTTACTCTTATGTTATAATAGAATAAGGAGAACTATCATGGTAGCACAAAAACGTAAAAATAATAAAAAATGGTTATGGTGGGGAGCGGGGATTTTAGTATTAATAGCGATCGGTGTAGGGGGTTGGTTGATTTGGCAAAATAATAACGGCGAAAAAAATAACGAAACGGAAACTTCGAAAACAGAAGAGCAAAATACGGAAAATACTGAGAGCACCGAGAATACGGGAACAGCAGAGGTGGCGAGCGAAGCGGTAGAAAAGAAAAAAATTATTCAATACGACGGTGAGGACCCGAACGAGGCGAATGAATTATCGGGAGCGGTAACTTTTGCGGGAGTGAATGGTGAAAAGTTAATGATTAGAGTGAATATTGATCAATATCTAACTGAAGGTAAATGTGAATTGACTTTGAAAAAAGATGGTGCTAATATGTATAATAGTATAGCCAATATAATTGGGAACGCGTCGACATCGACCTGTGAAGGATTTGATGT
Organism: Bulleidia sp.; assembly: GCA_963609155.1. Taxonomy (GTDB): domain Bacteria; phylum Patescibacteriota; class Saccharimonadia; order Saccharimonadales; family Saccharimonadaceae; genus Nanosyncoccus. Next base: position 7,555 of record CAVDHS010000043.1, read on the forward strand.
GCCGACGAGTGAACTTGGGGGAGGAACGGTAGAAATTAATATCAACATAAGTGCTGGAGAGCGTAGTGGCGTGATCCACGGAGAGGCAAATGTCTGATGAGAATAAGGAGAAGTAAACAAATTTGGTTTGTGATGCTGGGCGTTTTTGTTGCGGTATTTTTGTTCACCTTCTTAACACAAAAATTTGGTAATAAAAATGATGCAGATGCGGCGTCGTTGGCGAATTTTGATGCGGGATATATTATTTCCGATTATCAGATGGGTGATTATAATTCGATGTCGGAAGCGGATATTCAGGCATTTTTAACTTCGAAAAATTCTTGCTCGAATACGAATTATAATTATTATGTATCGTTATCACGAAGTAATCCGAATTATTGGTGGCATTGGGCGGACGGACATTTTGTTTGTCTTTCGGAAGAGCGTTTTGGAGATGGGGAGACGATCGGTTCGGGAGATACAGCAGCACATATTATTTGGCAAGCGGCACAGGATTTTAAGATAAATCCAAAGGTGATTATTGTCTTGTTGCAAAAAGAAACAGGGTTGATTACCGATCCGATTCCGAATAATGGCGACTATCGCAAAGCGACGGGATATGGTTGTCCGGATACGGCGGCATGTTCGTCGAGCTATTATGGGTTTAAAAATCAAGTACGAAACGCGGCATCATTGTTTAGAACGGTATTAAATGGCGGTTGGACGAATTATCCGTTAGGGAATAACTACATTCAATATAATCCAAACGCGGCTTGTGGTGGTTCGTGGGTAAATATTCGTTCACGAGCGACTTCGGCGCTCTATCGATATACACCATACCAACCGAATGCGGGAGCGCTCGCGGCCGGATATGGCGCGACAGGAAGTTGTGGTGCATATGGAAACCGAAACTTTTACCTTTATTTCCAGGATTGGTTTGGAGGGATTACAGACACACAAAGAAGTTCAAAAATTCCGGATGGAATATATTATTTACAACCTTCGAATAATAGCTCAATTGCGTTAGATGTAGCAGGGAATTCAAATGCGAATGGCGCAAATGTAGGATTATATGATTTGAATTATTCGGGCGCACAGCAATGGAACATTACTTATAATTCAGCGACAGATGACTATAATATTAAAAATGCGGTGACAGGAAAAGCGTTGGATGTGGAAAGTGCGGAGACTAGTGACGGAACAAATATTCAAGTTTACGATTCGAACGGAACTTGTGCGCAGAGATGGAAAATTATTAATACGAGCGGAAGTGGGATAAAAGTACTTTCAGCGTGTTCTTCTAAGGCTTTAGATATGGCGAATGCGGAGATTAAGAGTGGAACGAATGTGCAACTTTGGACTGAGAATAATACGATGGCACAAGAATGGGCATTGACGCCAGTTAATACAATAGAAGAAGGGTTATATACGATTCGAATAAAATCGGATAGTAATAAAGTGCTAGATATTAGTGGGGGAATAAGAAATGCGACGCTTGGAACAAATGTGCAATTGTATGAAAAAAATAACACTGGCGCACAACGCTGGCGAATCGAGAAAACTTCGGATGGGTATTATGTAATTAAAAATCCGCAAAGTGGAAAAGTGCTTGATGTTGCAGCGGCAAATTCTGATGACGAAACGAATGTACAAGTTTACGATTGGAACGGTTCTAATGCACAGAAGTGGAAAGTTTTAAAGAACAATGACGGTTCATATACCTTTATATCAGCGTGCGGGAATAAAACGTTAGACCTTCAGGCTGGTGATACTGGGAATAGTTCTAATATTCAAATTTATAGTGCAAATAATTCGAACGCACAAAAATGGACGGTGGAAAGAATTGAGACAATAGAAAATGACGTATATAATATTATCTCGGCTTTGTCAGCTAATAAGGTGGTTGATATTGCCGCGAATTCAAACTTGAACGGAACGAATATACAGCTTTATGAAAAAAACGGGACCAATGCACAGAAGTGGAAAGTTGCTTACGATAGAAACACGGATTTTTATACAATTACAAATCCGGGAAATGGAAAAGCTTTGGATGTTGCGGCGGCGGGGACTTGGAACGGAACCAATGTCCAGCTTTATGAGGAAAACAATACTTGTGCACAGAAATGGATAATATATAAAACGGATGATAAATATGTGATAGCTTCGAGTTGCTCGGAACTGGCTTTAGACATTTCGGCGGGAAGCACGGAAAATGGCGCGAATATCCAACTTTATGAGAAAAATGGAACTAATGCACAGAAATGGTCGTTTGTAAAATGAAAGAAAAGGCAAAAATAGCTCTGCAGATTCTGATTTTGATGATGCTGAGCTTTTTTGTCACGATGGGGTTTAAGGTTCATTACGATAATACTGTCAGCGGTTCTTTAACGGTTAGTTATGTTGATTCGTTTTGCTTTACGGATATTTTGATTTTTATAGTTGCTTTTGGCTTATTGGGTGGTGTATATTTTTTGGTAAAACGATACTATAAAAATATTCAAAGTTTTTTGATTGCGGAAAAAAATTATAAAATGAAACCGTTGTATATTTGGTTAATTGTAACGGCGATTTTACTAGTGGCGTGGTTGCCTTATTTATTGTCGTTTGCGCCGGGGGCGGTTTTAGGAGATTCTTTTTCATCGATTGAACAAAATTTTACAGGAATATATTCTAACCACCATCCGCTTTTATATACATTATTAGTTGGATTTTTTGTAAAAATAGGCGTTTTTTTTGGTAATATAAATATTGGTATTTTTTTATATTCTTGTTTTCAATATTGTTTATTGGCGATGACGCTGGGGTATGTTGTAACGTTTTTAGCAAAATATAAAGTGAAAAAAATTCCTTTAGGATTAGTGGTTGCCTTTTTCGCGCTGTGCCCGATTTTTCCCTCGTATGCGATTATTATGTGGAAAGATCCGATTTTTTCGATGGCACTTTTGTTTTTAGGGTTGTTGTTATTTGATTTTGCAAAAAATAATTTTCAAGAATTAAAATGGTATCATTACGGATTATTAACGATTTGTACTTTGGCAGTAGCGTTTTTTAGGAACAATGGAATTTATATACTGATATTGCTAATCCCAATTTTTTATTTGCTTTTCAAAAAACCAGCGCTAAAAACGTCATTAACGATGTTGGGCGCACTTGTGTTAGCACTGATTATTCAAGGACCGATTTATTCGGTATTAAATATTCATAAACCTTCGGTGGAAGCTTTTGGAGTGCCATTGCAACAAATCGCATATGTGATCTCTACTAACGAGGATTCATTCACAAGTGAGGAGAAAGAGTTTCTCGGCGAGATTATGCCGCTAGAATCTTGGAAAAGAGCCTATACGCCGCTGATTGTAGATAGTATAAAATGGAACGAAGATTTTAATACAGAATTTTTCGAGAGTCATTTGAAGGAATTTTTGAAAATTTGGGCGCTTAAAATACCGAGCAATTTTGGAGGATATGTAAAAGCATATTTACTTGAAACTTTGGGCTTTTGGCATCCGTATTATCAAAATACATACGGATATATATTCCAGAATATTGTTGAAAATGATTACGGGGTTCATGGAACGGATTTAATTCAAAAAACGACGGGTTTGTCGGTACGAGAAAAAATAAAATCATCAGGATTAATGATTGGTTCGGGATTATTAGCTTTCGTGATGTTTTTCTCGCTAGTATTAACTTTGAATTTTCAGAAGAAACGAATGTTGATATTATATTTAACGAGTGTGCTTTGTTGGGGATTGATGATGGTTTCGACGCCAGTGGCGTTTAGCTTGCGATATGTTTTTGTGCTAACGCTTACGGTGCCAATATTTATATTTTGTCCATTTTTTAGAATTGAAAAAATAAATAAGTCAAAAAAGAATGATATAATAAAAAAATGAAGCAAATATTAAAAACTTTGCTGATTTTGCTAGGAGGAATAGTCGGAGGGTATTTATTACTCGTTTTAGTTTTTTGTTTGCCGCTTGGAAGAATTAGCAATAATGTTTTAGAATCGGCAACGTCTTTTAACGGCGAATATACGGTTTTAGTAAAAGATAATATTACAACTAAGACTGATGATTATACGGATGCATTAATGTTGCTGACCGCAAAAGATAATACGGACAGGAATCCATTTACTGCTGCGATATATGCTAATAGTCTTAATGGTGGTGATATCGGTGATGATCCGGATGTCGTAATAACAAATATGGAAAATCCGGAATATAAATCTGATTCATATGATCGTTATTGGCACGGATATTTGATTTTCTTAAAACCATTATTGATGGTTTTTAATTATCAAGAGATACAAATTTTAATTTCGTTTGCGGTGCTAGTATTGATTGTGGCAGTAATTTACTTATTACAGAAAAAAGATTTGAGTAAATACATAATACCATATACGATAATGGTGGCGTTAATGTTTCCGGCAACAATAATGCTATCGATGCAGTATTTTGCAATGTTTGCAATTTTTAATTTGGCGATTGCTGTGATATTGTTATTCTTTGATAAAATTTTGAAAACTAAAAACTTTTTCTACTTATTTTTAGTGATTGGAATGTTGACGTGCTATTTCGATCTATTAACTTATCCATCAATAACTTTGGGAATTCCGTTAATAATATGGCTAATATTGCTAAATAAAGAAAAAACTTTGACGTTTAAGAAAAATGTTGGACAAATAGTTTTAGGATCGGTAGCTTGGGGAATTGGCTATTTCGGAATTTGGTTCGGGAAATGGGCGTTAGGAAGCGTGATTACTGGTAAAAATCTTATATCATCGGCGTTAGGACAAGCAAAATATAGATCTTCATCTGCTACTGAGTTAGAAGAATTTTCGAGGTTTGATCCAATAACGAAAGCTTTTGAAACTATTTTTACGAATCCAATAATATTTGTTTTAATCTTATTGATGATTTTGATTTTGGTTCTATTAATAACTAAAAAAATAAAATTTAACAAACAAAAAGCGAAAGAAAATTTATGGATGCTTATAATTGCATTAATCCCACTCGCTTGGTATATAGCACTTGCAAATCATTCGCTCTGGCATATGTTTTTCACTTATAGGACGATGATGACTTTGTTTTTTGCAGTGGGGTGTTATATAATAGGTATATTAGAAAAGCCAGAAAAGTTTAAAAAGAGGAAAAAAGATGGATAAAATCGCGGTTTTGGTGCCTTGTTATAATGAGGCAAAGACGATAAAGAAGGTGGTGATGGATTGGAAGAAGGCTTTGCCGAAAGCGAAGGTTTATGTTTATGATAACAATTCTTCAGATGGAAGTGACAAAATTGCAAAAGAGGCGGGGGCAATTGTTAGATATGTAAAACAACAGGGAAAAGGGAATGTAATTCGACACATGTTCCGTGAGATTGATGCGGAATGTTATATTATGATTGATGGTGATGATACATATCCGACGGATTCGGCGAAAGGGTTGGTGGATGCGGTACTAAAAGATGGGGCGGATATGGTGGTCGGTGACCGATTATCTTCGACTTATTTTACCGAAAATAAACGACCGTTTCATAATATCGGTAATTCGTCGGTGCGTTGGGCGATTAATACTTTTTTCCGAAGCGATATTAAAGATATTATGACGGGCTGTCGGGCTTTTAGTTATCAGTTTGTGAAGAGTTTTCCGGTGTTATCTCGAGGGTTTGAGGTTGAAACGGAAATGAGTATTTGGGCGATTGACAAAAATATGTTTGTAAAAAATGTACCAATAAATTACAAAGACCGACCGGAGGGGAGTGATTCGAAATTAAACACCTATTCGGATGGGTTTAAGGTGATTATGACGATTGTGCGGCTATTTAGGACTTATAAGCCAATGGCGTTTTTTGGAATTGTAGCGTTGATTTTGGCATTAATTGCGACTTGCTTCTTTGTGCCGATTTTGATTGAATATGCTCACACGGGATTAGTACCGAATTTTCCAACATTGATTGTTTGTGGATTTGTTTATCTTGCGGCGATTCAATCGTTATTTGCGGGGTTAATTTTGAATACTTTAAGACAAAAAGATCGACAGGATTTTGAAGCAAATTTGGTGCGGATAGAACAAGAAAAACAATAAGATATGATATAATGGGGGTATGAGTGATAGAGTAAAAGTTTCGGTGTTGGTGCCGATTTACAATGTAGAAAAGTTTTTGCCAGAATGTTTGAATAGTCTAGTGAATCAGACTTTGAAGGAAATTGAAATCATTTGTATTAACGACGGTTCAACAGATAAATCGCCGAAAATTATTAAAGAGTATGCCGCAAAAGATAAGCGGATTAAGATGATTGACAAGAAAAATTCGGGTTATGGGGATTCGATGAATCAAGGGTTGAAAAAAGCGACTGGGGAATATGTGGGGATTGTGGAGTCGGACGATTTTATTGATTTGAATGCTTTTGAAAAATTATATAAGATAGCAAAACGAGAAAAAGCGGATGTTGTAAAAGCGAATTTCTATGAATATTTTACAGATAAGAAAAAAGACGTAGCGAAAAGTGAAATGTTCTTATCAGAAGATACTGGAACGTTATTTGATCCGAGTGAGCATAAACACATTTTCTATCAGAAACCGAGTATTTGGAGTGCGATTTACCGAAATGCATTTTTGAAAGAGAATAAAATTGATTTTTTGCCATCACCGGGCGCGTCTTATCAAGATGCTGGATTTAATTTTAAAGTTTGGGCTTCGACAAATCGGGCATTTTTGGTCGACGAAGCGTTTTTGCATTATCGTCAAGATAATCCGAACTCTTCGGTGAAAGATTCAGGGAAAGTTTATTGTGTGAAAGATGAATATGATGAAGTCGAGCGATTTTTAAAAGAGAAAGGCACTTTAGAAAAATATGGACCGACGCTCGCGACAATGCGACTCTCGAGTTATATTTGGAACATGAAAAGATTGGCGAGAAAACAGGCATTAGAATTCGCTAAAACAGTGAAAGAGGATTATGCGCGCCTTGAAAAAGAAGGATTTTTAGATGTGAACAAGTTGGATAAAGTTGGAAGAAATAATGCAAAGATGATTGCGACGAAACACCCATATTTATATGTAAATGTCCGACCTTTGCATGAGGCGAAAAATAAAACACGAGCAGTTTTGTCGAAAACGGTGAAGACGGTTTTTCCGGGTTATAGACAACGGTTGCAGACGATAAATTTAGTGAAAGAAATGAAAATAACACAACGAGAACTTGAAGAGAAAATCGATGAACTCGAAGAGAAACTTGAAGAAGCGGAGGAAAAGAATGGCAAAAAATAAACTTACAGTGATTGTCCCGGTTTATAATGTGGCAGAATATTTGCCGAAATGCTTGGATAGTTTAATTGGGCAAACACTGAAGGATCTCAAGATTATTTGTGTGAATGATGGAACGACGGACAATTCGGGAGAGATTTTGGCGGATTATGCGAAAAAAGATGTACGGATTTCGGTGATCACAAAGAAGAATGGAGGTTTATCTTCGGCGCGAAATGCTGGACTAAAAGAATGTAAAACAGAATTTGTGATGTTTTGTGATAGTGATGATTATTATGAACCAGAAATGTGTGAAAAAATGTTGGAGGCGATTAGTGAAAGCGAAAGTGATTTGGCGATTTGTGGAACGCACATAATTTATAATACGCACGAAGACATGCAAGAAAGTGATGAAAATTATTATAAATTAAAATACAGAGGCAAAAATCGGATTGATGATGAATTGATTTTGAAAACAGACGTGTCGGTGCTGAATAAAATTTTTCGGATGAAAATTATTCAAGAAAATAAAATTGAATTTCCGGAAGGATTGAATAATGAAGATTTTTATTTCTATAATGCCTATATGAGTATGAGCGAGACGGTCTATTTCTTGAGAGAGCCATTATATAATTATGTACGAAGAGAAAATTCAATTATGTCACAGAATTTTGAGGCGGAAAAGTTGTCGATAGATCATTTGCTAGTGGCGGAAAAGTTGTTGGAATTTTATAAAAAAGTTGGATTTATTGTTGAGCATACGGATTTGTTCTGGATGCAATGGGTGCTTTCTTATTGGTTTTCAGCCGAGCATTCTTCGAAAAATTTCAAAAAACAAATTCATACGAGAGCAAAAGATTTTGCGGAAAAGAATTTTGAAAAATATTCGCCGAAAAGTGAAAAAGTAAAAAATGAAGTGATTTGGATTTGGAAAAATAGTTTGACACGAAGGGCAATGCGACGAACGAGAAG
>CAVDHS010000044.1:0-478 GCA_963609155.1 Bulleidia sp.
ATCTAACGGTTCGGAATATTGGAATTTTAATTTGAATATATTTCCGACTTCTGCGCCCGGCGCTTCTTCAAAATCGGCTTTATTCACGCCGAACCCATCTAGGATCTCATCCTCAAACACTTCTTTGTTTAGAACTAATGATCGATCTTTATTATAATAAATTGTGTCTTCTCCGACTGGCAAAAGCGTTTGATATTCGTGTGAAAACTTCGCAAACATACCGCCACTTGCAAACGTTTCGTAAGTGCAATCACCTAGCCCCACGCGTTCAAAAATTCGTGCATAAGCCTCTTCGACTTCGTGATAGAACCGGTCTAAATCTTCTTCCGAGGCATGAAAACTATACAAATCCTTCATTAAAAATTCGCGTCCGCGCAAAATTCCCGATTTTGCTCTGAGTTCATTACGGAATTTGTTTTGGAATTGGTAAACATAACGCGGCAAATCTTTATAACTCGCAACATATTGTTTTAAAATC
>CAVDHS010000044.1:488-3883 GCA_963609155.1 Bulleidia sp.
CTTCGTGCGTTGGCGCGAGACCAAGAACTCCGCCCGCTGATAATTCGGTTTTAAACCAAACATCAATTTTTTCATCCGAAAAACGTCCTGTCTTTTCCCAAGGTTCCGGATTTTGTAGTGCCGACATAGAAATTTCTTCGCAACCGAGTTTATTTAGTTCATCGCGGATAATGTTTTTCAAATTTTCCAAAACGCGCAATCCGAATGGCAGATAATCATAAACCCCCGCCACCTCTTTATGAATATAGCCCGCTCGCGTCAAAAGCGCCCCATTTTTCGCCGTTTCTTCTTTCGGCGCCTCCCTTAAAGTCTTTACAAAAGTCTTCGATAATCTCATAACACCCCCTATTATATCACATTCCTACGACATATAACATGTAAAAAGCAATTCCGTTCTTTAACATGTGGACTAGGATTCCGGCATAAATTGTTCCAGTAACTTCGCGAATGCCACACATAATCATGGACATCGCGAAAACAGTAATGCCAACATTCCATTGCATATGGCAAAATCCGAACAAAAACGATACTAAAAGCGACGATAAAATGATCGAGGCAGCTTTCGGCAATTCTTTTTCAGTACGTCCGCGCATTTTCGCATACAACCAGCCACGAAAAATCGTTTCTTCAACAAACGGGGCAATCACGACCAGCGCGATAAATGCCACAACGCGGTCTAAATCCGAGCCGAGGTAATTATAACCGACGTCTTGGGTTTGTTCAACATCGAACCACGAGAAAAGGCTGAAGATCGCGCTTAGTACTGCAGCCAAGACAAAAGTCGCAATCAGTCCCGCTACTGCGAGTCCGATATCCATCCAAGTCGGCAATCCTTTCAATCCGATTTCGTCGCGACTAAGTACTTTTGCCGGCTCGATCTCCTTTTGCCCTGCTTTAGCTTTTCTTTTCGAGCCGCTGAGCCAATTATATAAATGCGGTGACAAGAAAATTATCACTACTAGCGCCAAAGAGAAAGAGAGTGCTGTATAAACTGTGGTCCAAACCGGCTCGCCCAGCATTTCTACGGCAGTCTCGTGGCTTCCGGTCGTCATGCTCATGATCCAGAGCATTGCAAAACCAACAACTAATTGCAAACCTAGGACCATTGCAAAAACCCAAACCATCAGTAAAAACAAATAAGCAGCTGTTTTCCATCTCTGTTTTGCGGAGATTTTTGGTCGATTTTCCGGTTTTGTCATCTATCCATTCCCTCCCGCGATACGCACGATGTCTAAAATTGTTACGATAAAAATCAATGCTAGCAACGCAACCATCGCCCGCGAAACGATTTTTTCCTCAGTTTCTTTTGTCAACTTTTTCTTGCGCAGTTTATAAATCGCGATCAAAAGCCATCGTCCGCCATCAAGCGCTGGAATCGGAATCACATTCATACAAGCAAGTGAAACGCTAATCAATGCTGCGAGGAAAGCTAAATTCGTCGGTCCCGCTGCGGTGAAAGCTGGGAACAATTCTCCGACGATCCCAACCGGTCCCGCAACTGAGTCGCCAGCGGCCGAAATCGCTTCCTGCCCACTTTCGCGCACATTAGAATCGAAGCTAAACTGCCCCGCAACTCCTGAAACTAAGTTCCAAAGCAAGATCCCGACGCCTTTGAAAGTTTCGCCTGTGAGTTGCGCTGTTAAACCGACGCCAACAATCGGCGCCGACCAAGTCGAATAAGACAAAGATTGCGTCGTTGCCATCGTCACTCCGAGTAAATATTCGGATTCGCTCGGATTTAATTTTACTTCAACATCGCGATTTTCAAGCGTATAAGTCACTTCTTCTCCAGCGTGCGCACTGTTATAATCAGTAATTTCGCTCGCGTGCAAAAACTCATTCCCGTCGATCGCTATAATTTTATCGCCTTCCGAAATTCCCGCCGCAGCTGCTGGCGAACCTTCGGTCACCGAAGTTATTTCGACCGGCGCCGAAACTGTGCGCGTATCTTCCGCTACGGTAAATTGTCCCTGTAAAAATTCCGGCATTCCCGTCCAGGCCAAAACTGTAAAAATTATAATCGCCGCTAACCAGTTCATCATTACGCCCGCGAATAAAATCTTTGTTTTCGCCCAAAAACTCGCCGCGCCAAAAGTCCCTTTACGCGTGTCGGCGTCGGATTCTCCGTCCATCTGGCAAAAACCGCCAATCGGCAGCCAGTTCAAACTAAAAATCAGCCCGTCTTGCGGTTTTTTCCAATCTTTTTTTGGTAGCCTTTTCCATTTTTTAGTTTTCGGATCTTTCACCCACGCGATCGCTCTTGGCGGAAAACAAATCCCAAATTCTAAAACTCGCACACCGTTTCTGCGAGCGGCGATAAAATGTCCAAATTCGTGGATCGTCACTAGCGCCATCAGCACCAAAAGACCCACAACCACGCCTATAAATATATCCATAACCTATATTATACCATTATTTCCCGAACCTGCGGTTTCTTTTTTCATATTCCGCGATAATTTCGTCGACATCCTCCGCCGTCATCTCTGGAAAATATTTTTCAATAAACATCAGTTCTGCATAGGCCGCCCGCCAGAGCATAAATCCCGAAATGCGCTCCTCTCCCGAGGTCCGCACCACCATATCTACCGCCGGAATTTCTGGGTGATAAAGGTGCTTGCGAATTGTTTCGGGGGTAATTTTGCCTTCGACCTCGTTTGCAATTGTTGCCGCGTCGGCGATTTCTTGCTCTCCGCCGTAGTTAAAGCAAAATCCTACCGTAATTCCGTCGCACTCGGCTGTCATTTTCTCGGCTTTTTCAATTGTGCTAGCGAGCTTAACCGGTACTCGCCCGTCTTTTGCGCCGAGGACCAGCAGGCGCCCATTTTTTTCGAGCATCTTTTTTGCGAGGCGCATAATGTGCTTGTCTGCCAGCTTCATCAGGTACGAAACTTCCGCCTCGCTTCGTCCCCAGTTTTCCGTCGAGAACACGAAAAAACTCACATAAGGGATTTTTTGCGTCATCGCCTCCCCGATTAATTCTTCAATCACCTCGAGTCCCCGTTTATGCCCCTCCAAGGTTGAAAGTCCCCGCTCTTTCGCCCAACGACGATTGCCGTCGGCAATAATCCCTAAATGTTGCAGTTTTTTCTCTGTATCCATTGACTTTTTCTCCAAAGTGTGTTATAATGGTGTTATAGCTTCATAATCTCATCAGATTTATCTTTAAATTCTTTGTCAATCTTATCGCTAAACTCTTTCGTAATCTCATCAATTTCTTTTTCGGCCCGTTTTTTTACATCTTCGCCCATTTCATCCGCAATTTTTACAGCTTTACGCGCGTCTTCGCGTACATTCCGAATCGCTACTTTCGCTTCTTCAACCTTCGCCGAAGCACTTTTGACAATTTCTTTACGACGTTCCTCGGTCAAAGCCGGAATCGGCACTCGAATCACGCG
>CAVDHS010000045.1:0-7017 GCA_963609155.1 Bulleidia sp.
CCCATGCCTTCCTCGACCACCATCGATTTTGCGAGTTCCGCCACATGATTCAAATCCGAAGATGCCCCTGTTGTAATCGCATCTGTACCAAAAATCAATTTTTCCGCCACTCGTCCGCCCATTGCCCGCGCCAAGATATCTTTCAAATCATAAATACTCTTATAGCTCCGATCCTCTGGCGGCAAGAACCACGTCACTCCGCCCGTCGCCCCACGCGGAATAATCGTCACTTTATGCACTGGGTCCGAATCTGGCAGCACATGCCCGACAATCGCATGCCCCGCCTCGTGATACGCGGTAATTTTGCGCTCTTTTTCGTTCATCACTTTCGACTTTCGCTCCGGCCCAATCGCCACCCGCTCGAACGCCTCAGTCAAATCCTGATTCGAAATCGCCTTATGCCCCTCGCGTGCCGCCGTAATCGCCGCCTCGTTCGCAATGTTTGCTAGGTCCGCTCCCGACGAACCCGCCGTTTTCTTAGCCAAGGCCTCGAGATTTACGTCTTTTTCAATCGGCTTGCCCTTAAAATGCACTTTCAAAATCTCCAGCCGGTCCTTTCGCTCTGGCAAAGTTACATTTACATGTCGATCAAACCGCCCAGGACGCAGCAGCGCCTTATCCAGCATATCTACTCGGTTCGTCGCCGCCATCACAATCACGCCCGAATCATTATCAAACCCGTCCATTTCCACCAAAATCTGGTTCAAAGTCTGCTCGTCTTCGCGCCCCGCACCACCACGCGCATCGCGCTTATGCGCCACGGCATCGATTTCGTCAATAAAGATAATCGACGGCGCATTTTTCTTAGCCTTCGAGAACAAATCCCGCACTCGCGATGCTCCGACCCCGACAAACATCTCCGCAAATTCCGATCCCGAAATCGAGAAAAACGGCACATTCGCCTCGCCTGCCACCGCGCGCGCCATCAGCGTCTTGCCCGTCCCCGGGTCGCCCGCAAGTAGCACCCCGCGCGGAATTTTCGCTCCTAATTTTTCATATTTTTTCGGACTTTTTAGAAAATCCACGATTTCTGTTAAATCTTGCTTCGCGGCTTCATTCCCCGCCACATCTTTGAACGTCACTTTTTTCTTGTCCGGTCCGTAAAGTCGCGCTCGCGATTTCCCGAATCCCATCGACGAATTGTTCGCCGCGTTCGCTTGTCGCATCATATATGACAAAAACCACACAATAATCAAAATCGGCACAATCGTGATCGCCACATCAAGCACCACACCCCAAGTATTTACGTCTTCCTTATATTCAATCGTCGGATATTTTTCTTCGCAACTTTTAAGTTCATCGCCCTCGAGCCCTTCGCAATGGTTCACCAGCCCCTGATCGTACAAAGTTCCGCTCGTGTCTTTTCGCGAACTTTCCGTCGCTTCATTTTCGCCCTTCAAAGTAATCTCAAGCGTGCTTCCCGTCACTGTAATTTTTTCAATATTCCCGTTCGGGTCATTCGCACGTTGAATTACTTCCGAAATCGGGACTTCAGTTTTTTTCGAATTATCCTGATTCAGATTCGTAATCAAAACCACCCCCATCAAAATCACTAAAATCATAAATATCAGGCTTCGCACCGTGTTTGAAGTGTTCTTTTTCGCCGCTGCGGGCTTTTTTTGGTTCTTTTCCGCCACTTTATCTCCTTATTATATCTTTATTTTACCACGACTTCCTCAATTTTTCCTTAAAATGTGCTATAATTATAATACGTCTGGGTGTGGCGCAGTTGGTAGCGCGCGACTTTTGGGAAGTCGAGGCCGCTGGTTCAAGTCCAGTCACCCAGACCACAGCACCTCGGGGCTTGGCGCAGCTCGGTAGCGCGCACGCATGGGGTGCGTGAGGTCAGGAGTTCAAATCTCCTAGCCCCGACCAAAACCAAAAACCGGGAAACAATAATTCCAGGGTGTGGCGCAGTTGGTAGCGCGCAGCGTTCGGGACGCTGAGGTCGTCGGTTCAAGTCCGATCACCCTGACCAGACAAACGAGCGAGAGAAAAAAATAAATTTATTTATTATTTTCCGAGCCGTGAGGATGGTCTTTTTTTATGAAATAAAAAAAGACCGGACACACTCGCTCTTGGTATTGTATGCATAAAATATCCTTGATACGACGCATATGAACGCTTATATTTTTCCGAATCATATTTCGCTAAAACTTTTAGCCTCGCTCGAATTCGTCGTACCGTACTTGCTAGACAGAAAATCCTTAACTTTCCGTTCAAAAGGCAATATCTATAGCCCAAAAACGACACTCCCGCCGCCGAGCAGCAATTATATATTGTCGATTTTGGGTTTATTTTAAGTTTCGCCGCCATCAGCTCCTGCTCAATCGTATCCTTAATTTTCATCAGTTCTCGCTTATCCCACCCTAAAATCAAAAAATCATCCATATATCTAATATAATATTCTCGCTTCAAATTTTCTTTAATGTATCTATCTAGATCCCCTAAATAATAAATTGCCAAAAACTGTGACACTACCGCCCCAATCGACAAACCTTTTCCATTCTCATAATGCGGAATTTCCGTCTTGAATCGCTCGTTGAATTTATCCACCGCTTTATTGACATATGGCTTATTCGTTTCGTCAATAATCCGTCTCAGAATCTCAATCACATCTTTATCTTTTATTTTCCTCTCTAGTTTCTCGAACAGAATCCCATGATCAATCGTATAAAAATATTTCGAAACATCCACCTTTAACGCATAAATCTTTTCTCCCGGTCTCTTCGCTTCCATTTGTGAAAAATATCGTTTTAACATCCTTTGCGCTTCACTCGCTCCTTTTTTCTTTCGCGTAGCCACATTTGTATCGATTAGTGTCCGCTCCAGAAACGGCATCAAATAATGATTTGCCACAAAGTGATTAACTACTTTGTCTTTAATCGATTGGCTCATCACCAACCTCGGTTTCGGCTCAAAAATCATAAAACACCGAAATCGATTCGGGCGGTAGTTCCGGCATTTCAAATCCATCAAGATTTTCATCACTCTCGCGTGTGCAAACAGTCCGAATTCAAACACCCCTCGCCGATTTTGACAAGTTTTAGATACCGTTTTCCACGCTGCAAACAAGTTCTCAAACGTCAAAGCCTCATCATATATTCGTCTCGTCTTGCGATGAGCCATCAATCCATCTCCTCTTTCTCAACCAGTCCAGCCGTCCCTGCAGACTTCACTGCTGCCAATGCTCTATTTTCATTTTTGATCCACCCCCAAACAAAATTCATTACTATTAAATATTTGTTTGCACAGACTTCGAATCTGCGCCTCGAATTCTTATCTAGTTTCCGTTTTTCTTTTCCTCGATAGCACACATCTCTTATTTCTTGTAGGTAAACTTCTACTTTCGCCATATTCACTTTTAGCGCGAGTAAATGATTCTGCCTTGGGCGTCTAGTTGTGCTCGCTGCGAAAAACACTTCCGTCCAAGCCGCATCCATCGCTCTTTTGATATCTTGTCTCATATCGGCATATCCGGCTGGGATCTGCGGCAAAATATAAATTCTCAGATATTCATCAAAATCAATCATCAGAGATTTTAATTTAAACTCTCTTACTGGCTCTTTTTTGTCATTCTGTTTTTGGACCATTTTACTCCTTTTTTAAAATTGAGTAAGTTTCGACGACAGCTACATCTTCGCTGACGCTACTCGTCGCCGCCGCCTACCTCTTACTATTATTCAAGCATCAGCTCCGCCCCAGCTCATACTAAAGTCACTCGCCTATCTCTCTATCTTCGGTCATATTTAGAGCTTAAGCCAAAACTTAAGATAAATACGCTCCTCAACCCATAATCTTACATATGGGCTAAATAGTAAAAACGACCTCTGCTTCAGACAACACTCTGTCATATAGCGACCGAAGCTTAGATCATCTCACGAAGTCGAAGACTTAGTGAGAGTGCCGGCCGGACCCCATTAGCGTTGTTCACATTGTCGTTGTTCAGATTCCCATTCGAGTTCAGTTTGAACTCGTTCGCATTACCGTTCGAATTACGGTTGTTAGGGGAAAGCAACCAAAAGTTCGAGCCGGAACGCAAAGCGGCAACGACAAAAGGGTCTCGTCTTCGTATGGCAAGAAACTTCGAGGCTAATCGCCTCGCTTCTTATGGCAAAATCGTATTTTTCTATAAGAAGCGAGGATGCTAGACTGCTCCTGCCTGCGAAAAATCCCTCTTTGCCCCAACTCTGCCCACTCGAGCAAAGCTCTTCGGGGCAGGTTGGGGCAGAAACAGGTGAAATCTTCGATTTCAAGTTGTGACGTTAAGGTGCAATGGTTTTATCACGGTGCAATTACCACCCATGGGTCGGTCGCTGTCCCTGACCCGCTCGTAGCCTCCGTCTCAGGGCTTAGAGAGATGGCCGGCCGGACCCCAAAAGCGATGTACACATAGTCGAAGTTCAGATACCCATACGAGTACAGAGTGAACTCGTTCGCATAACCGAACGAACCACGGGCGATAGGGGAAAGCAACCAAAAGTTCGAGCCGGAACGCAAATACGAATTGGAATTGTACGCCCCTGTCGAGCTACTATAGCCCGATCCAGCCATAGTAGCCTCATCCGCTGTAAGAAGCGCCACCGGATACTGCAATTGCCCATTGCCGTTTCCAGCATCACCAGAGTAAGAATATAAATCTACCTTCCCTCGCGGACAGGTCAGCAGCGGATTAAAAGTGCTACTTTGCGTATTTCTTGGATAGGCTCCAAAATAATACGTCGTCAAACCAGAAGTGCCGTAAGGTACAATTGTGTTAGAACTTTCGCTTAGCGCCGTGGTCCAGGTCGTGCTAGTATTCAGTCTTCTGTCCTGACAATAACCAGCATCGCCTTCCAAAATACTTGTGTAATCGGTCAGCGTAGAAGCATACCAATCTTCTATATATTGCTTAATAATTGAAGATTTATCGTTTGTAGTTGTATCATTTCCACTCGCACCAAATAACTGCGCCGGCGTTTTAGTAGTCGTAGTGCTAGCCGCCACACTACTAGTATAAGTATAGCCTACCGCGTGGATATTTTGGTACTGTAAACCAGTATAAGATTTTCCAGCCACAGTAGAAGAAGTAGTATTAAACGCTGATGTTGTAGTCTGCGTCTTCGTCGTTGCATTCGCGCAAGAACCCGTCGTCGTCGCCCCATATAACCCATTGTAAACCAGCTTCACCCCACCAGTACTTGTCGTCCGCACAATTCGCCAACAAGTGTCCGTTGTCGCTTTATCGCTACCAGATTGCAAAATTACATAGTTCGGATAAGCTCCAGCATCACCATCTGAGCCATATGAGCCAGTCGTATTATCCAAAATTCCTCGGTAAAAATAGATTTCTTGGTCGCCACCATTACTGTCCGTACCGTTCCCGGCAGTTTTTCCGTCCCATTCATACACCCCAGAAGTCTCGGCCGTAATCTCCGTCCACGAAAAACCAGAGGACGAATCAGTGTTTTTACCTTTTGATTGGTTGGCTACAGCTTCATAAAGATAAACGCCATCTTGATACCACATCGCATACAACGTCAACGTATTACTTGTCGCCGTCTGGTCAATTTCAAACGTTTCTCCTGCCGCATAGCTCACTCCCGTGCAGCTCGCCCCGTCCGCAACCTGTGCAGTACACCATCCCTGAAAGTTGTATCCGTCTCGCGTCGGAGTGTTATTAGCTATCGTCACCATCTCATTCGTCGAAGAGGCGTCGACGTTGCTCGGCATCCCCGACACCGTATCCGACCCCGCATTCGCGTTATAAGTTATCGTATAAGGCGTCGGATTACCCGTCACCGCGATCGTAATCGTGCTGGTATAAGTCCCTTCCGCCGTTTCGTTATTCGCGCGAACTCCAAAAGAAATGTCATAAGTCCCGCCAGCATTATCGCTAGTTTTCGCGAGAGTCGTCGTCGTTAGCGGCGCTGGCAGATAATTTGTATTTTCCGTTGTCGTACCAGTCGTTTCGCTATAAGTCACGCTCGGTTTATAGCCCCATTTGTTATTATAAGTAGTGTTGCCAGAAAAATCGCTCGCGCTAATTCCGTTACTTAGCGTAGCAATTGTATTTGTCCCATCCGTCAATTTCGTCGCGGTTGCGGTCATAGTGTACCCAGCCGCGTGCGTCGTAGAAACCTGAAAAGTCGTCGCCGAACTGCCAACAAAACGGCCTTCCTTCGTTTGTGGCAGGCTCACACTCGGGTTCGCCCCCGTCGAAACCGAAACCGAAAGCGAACTTGCTGTCGCTTGTGCTTCGCCGTTGCTAAATCCAACCACACCCAGCGTCACACCCAACGCAACCGCCGGTAAAATCCTTATTTTTGAAAAGCTTTTTTTACTTAAAAACATGTTTTTTCCTTTTAGTGTATGACTTTTATATTCTTATAATACTACTCATGTTTATTTTTTTCAACCCCAAAATCCGATTTTTTCACAACTTATTCAAAAACTGGCACATCTTCCGGAAACGGATCAGGATCGTCTTCCTCATCGTCCTCATACCCGCTCGAACCATAAGGGTTATAACCGAGTTCCGTCAAAAATCGCGACGGCAAATTCGCGCTCCGGTCTCCGAACGAAAACCGCGACGATGCATAAGTTAAATACAGCTTATGCATCGCTCGTGTCATCCCAACGTAAGCCAACCGCCGTTCCTCCTCGAGATCACCATCGTCTTCGAACGCTCTCCCAGTCGGGAACAACCCTTCCTCCATCCCGACGATAAACACCACCGGAAATTCCAGTCCCTTCGCCGCATGTAGAGTCATTAAAGTCACCGCATTTTTCCCCGTATTTTCATCCGCCGACGACATCAGCGACGCATCAGCTAAAAACTCCGCCCGCGTTTCGTATTCTAACGCATTATTCATCAAAACTTCGAGGTTTCGCATCCGCTCTTCCCCGTTCGGCGTTCCGTCGTTCGTCAAAGTCTTAAAATCAAACTGCTCGACGATTCGCTTCACTGTTTCGCCCGGATTTTCGTCTTCCGGCGTCTTCCTCAGGAAATTTACTAACTTTCTCAAACCATTTTTC
>CAVDHS010000046.1:0-3809 GCA_963609155.1 Bulleidia sp.
ATCTTGTAATTATAGTCATATGTTGGTGAATGCTGAAGCGAATGGCGACTATAGAGATAAACTTCAAGCTGTAATTCACGTTGATGGAACTTCTCGCATTCAAGCGGTTTCAAAGGACGATCTACCAGATATTTGGAATTTGCTGGATTTTATGGAAAGAAATATCGGTATTCCGGTAGTATTGAATACCTCTTTCAATCTCAAGGGTGAGCCAATAGTCTGTTGCGAAAAAGATGCTATTAGATCTTTCATAAACTCAGACATTGATTGTATGGTTATCGGTAATTATTATTTTGAGAAAATAAAATGAGTTTATATGGTGATTTTCTAAAAAACGCTAATAAATATGCGGATAGCCCCGCTATTGAATGTTTTGATGGGCGAAAGGTTTGTTATTGCGATTTTAAGAAAGATGTAGATGACTTTATAAAATATATAACATCCGAGCTAAGCGACGAGAAGTATATAGGTATAATTGACGACCAAGATTATCTGGCTGTAGTTGCCATTGTCGCAACGATTTTTGCGGGCAAAAATATTATATTAATCGATCCTCGGTTGGGGCAAGAAAGAATCTCTAAGCTCCTATCAAAATATGCAAAATTCTATTTTTCTGGGCTGTATAAAAACATAGAAGAGCTTACATTAATTGAATACGATAACGTGAAAGGTTTCAATGGCTCTAGTAATCGAATTAATAAAAATATAAGTTCGAATTACGGTGGGTATGTAATTTTTACTTCTGGTTCTACTGGTGAACCAAAAGCGGTTTCTGCCAGCGCTCAGTCGTTAAGGCGATTAGTAAAAACTTTAATTGGGAAATATTACGTTAAACATTCATCTAATATTGTGCAGTTTGCTTATCTTAGTTTTGATTCGGCATTAGCCGAGATTTGGATGGCATTATTAAGTGGGGCTACGCTATTAATCCCTGGCAAAGAATTAAGGGAAAATGCTTATCAATGCCTACAAAATATTTCTAAATATAAAAATAATATCATCACGCTCCCTCCTAGTTTTGCTAAAGCCATTGATGACTCCATACTGGAGCATATCACTACCTTGGTTCTAGCTGGCGAAGAGTGTCCAGCTGCACTAGCCAACCGTTGTAGAAAGAAGGTAAAACACCTTATTAATGCATATGGGCCAACCGAATCGATTATTTGTGCTTCAACGTACGAAGTGGTAAGCGACCAACAAAATAGAGTACCAATAGGACTCCCTATAGATGGAGTTAAGATAAAATTATCAAAAAATAATGAAATCTTAATAAACAGTAAACAGCTATTTAACGGGTATTTGGGTGTTAAATCAGATAATTGCATTAAATTAAATGGCAGACGGTGGTTCAAATCTGGCGACATCGGGAGAATTAACCAAAATGGCATTATCGAATATCTCGGCAGAAAAGACAACCAAATCAAGATAAATGGCCAAAGAATTGAACTGGAAGGCCTAGAAGCGGAATTGAAAGCGTTTTTAAATGTAGAAGATTTATTCGTTGTGCCCAAAAAATGTCACGACGAACTTAAACTTATTGTGACGGTTACTAATAAATCAGATTATGAGCGTATTCGGCAAACGCATATTTTATCTGCATACAGAGTGTTGCCTTGGGAAGTTGCAGCCATTGACGACTTGCCACTTAACTCAAACGGAAAAATTGATAGAGAAAAACTAGCCATAAGAGTTAAGTATAACAAAGATATTAATTCCGCGATTCTAGACGCTTCGAGCGTGGGCAATGGAAAATTATTAAAATTATGGCAAGAAGTTTTTGGAGAATTGCCAGAGACTAAAGAAACAAGCTTTTTTGCTGCTGGAGGAGATTCTCTGAAGGCCTTAAAACTCGTCAAAATGCTTAGTGATGTTTTTGGGGTAGAAATTAAGCTAATAGATATATTACGCAATGACTATTCCTTTTGTGATTTAGAAAAAGTAATTGTAGAAAAAAATGAAAAGTAGACCATTGAATGATTTTGAAAAAATTTTCTGGGTATCCAATAACACCTTTTGCGATGATAGAGATAATATCGTCATAAAATTATCGTTGCCTAATTTGATACAGAAAGGTGAATTTAGCAAAGTTTTAAGAAAGGCTATGCGGTTTTTTCCTAATCTAAATATGAGGGTCGCTTTAAAAACGAACGGCGATCCGTATTTTAAGAATAAGCCAAAGAATATCGAAGACGTTGTTGATGCGGAAGATATTGAAAAACTCGAACTTCCGTTTGATTTAGCTAGTGGTGAAGCCGTAAGGTTTTATCTAAAAAATAATGAGGAAGCGTTCATTGCAACACACCATATTTATTTTGATGAAGATTCCATAAAAAGTTTCGTAAATGTTATATGTATTCTGATCAAAAACCCCAATCAGATATTTAAACAACCCAGCTATAAGCAAATCAAAATAAACGCCGAAGATAACACATATTGGAGAGAGATATTAAAAAATAGTCATGGTCCATGTTCATTTTTTGTGCCGACAGACAGTCATGTAGGCATTGGTATAGTTGATAAAACACTAAACGGCTCCACTGTTAGACGTATCAAAGAATTTACGCTCAAAAATGGTGTCTCGATGACAGCTCTTGTGATTTTTACTACTGCAGTTATTTTGAGAAAAATTCTTTCGGAAAACGATATGATAATTTCTACACCCGTAACATTAAGGAGTTGTATTGACGCCACGGAGTTGCAATGTGGATGTAATATCAATGTTCTTCCAATTCCGATACATATTGATTCGTCAAAAACTATATTGGAATCATTAAATGGCGCAACAGTTTCCTTATGGAGTGGAGTTGAGCATAGAAATTTTTCCTTTAGTGAGCTTTTGAGTGCGCTAGACGTCGATAGAGAGGTTGGTCTTTACAATGTAATGGCTGAATTTATTGACGAAAGCAAGAATAAAAATAATTTCATAAATATTCCAAATAACGCCGCAAGGCTTGACCTTTCATTATCTCTCATCAAGCGAAAGAATCAATATCTAGTGCATGTTGAGTTTGATAGAAGTAAACTCTCCGATGACTATGCAAACATTATGGCTAATTCGTTTGGTTTAATTTTAGACCAGATAACCAGTTTTCCGGACAGTAAAATCTCATCTTTACATATATGTTCAGAAATAGAAGAAAAACAAATAATAGATTTCGGAAAAGGTAAAACATCTAATTGCAATACTGATATTATCGGTAGAATAGTGGAAAAAGCGAAGAATGCCCCAAACAAAAATGCTATCATTCATAATGATAAAACGATCACGTATAAAAATCTCCTGCGTTTGGCTGCTAATATTGAGCATAATTTATGTAGAAAAAAGATAAAGAAAGGCACATTAGTTGGAATAAATTTAGAACGAACAATTGAATATGTTGCTACTCAAATTGCGCTAATTTCTATCGGTGCACCGTTTGTCCCACTTGACACTACGCTACCGCGGGATAGAATAAATGAGATCACTAAGGAAGCTAATCTTAAGTTTATAATAGTAAACTCGTCAACCGAAATTTACAATAATGTAGAAAATTTAGATATTTACAATTTGATACAGGGTAAAAAAAGAACGTTAAGACCGAAACATGTAGACGATAAGGATTTAGCTTATATTATTTTTACATCTGGTTCTACCGGTAAGCCAAAAGGTGTCATGATAAATCGACTTGGGTTCGTTAATCATCAAGAAATAATGATAGATTATTTCGGCTTATCGAGTAATAGCGTCGTGGCTCAGTCTGCTCCGATTTCTTTTGATATCTCGGTATGGCAATTGATCTGTCCCCTTATGGTCGGCGGTACTATTGATG
>CAVDHS010000047.1:0-6913 GCA_963609155.1 Bulleidia sp.
ACCGAGCCCCGTAACGACGGGCGCGAGGGAGCGTTCCGAGAACAAGGGTATTGTTCGTGATATGCCACAATTGACCGGACGCGACTCGAAAGGAACTATTGCGACAGAAGGCGAATTACTCGGCTACGCTCTGCTCGAAGATGAACTCCGAACTGATGCCAAAAACATCATTGGCTTTTTCAAAGAAAACGATGTCACTGTCAAAATCATCTCTGGCGACAACTTAAAAACCGTCTCCACCATCGCTAAGCAAGTCGGCCTTGAAGATCTACGTCCAGTCGACCTCTCCACCTTAAAATCGCCCCTAAACTACGCTAAACTCGTCAAAACCTACAATATTTTCACTCGTGTCAAACCCGCCCAGAAAAAATCTCTCGTTGGAGCTCTGAAAAAACAGGGAAAGACCGTCGCTATGACCGGCGACGGTGTGAACGATATCCTTGCCATGAAAGAGGCGGACTGCTCAATCGCCATCGGCGAAGGCTCCGATGCTGCTCGCCGCGCCGCTAAACTCGTTCTCTTAAATAGCGACTTCGCCGGCGTCCCCAACGTCATCGCCGAAGGTCGCCAATCGATCAACAACCTCGAACGCTCCGCCACCCTCTTTCTCAGCAAAAACACCTACGCTGCCATTCTTGCTCTCGTTTTTATTCTCATTCCGCTCGAATATCCTTTTGCTCCGCTCGAAATGTCGCTTCTAAACTTCGCCTGTATCGGCCTTCCAGGCGTCATTCTTGCACTCGAAAAAAACACCGCTCGCGTCAAAAATCGCTTTATTACTAACATTCTCCAATATTCCGTCCCGACCGGCCTCACCGTCGCCATCTCTATGATCGCGCTCTCTATCATCGCTAGTCTCAACGACTTCACTCGTCCCGAACTCATTACCTCCTCCGCGCTCATCACCTTCGCTATAGATTTCTTGCTCATTCTTTGGATTTCACGCCCGCTTAACTTCCTCCGCCGTCTACTTCTCGTCGTCATTTTCGGCATTATCGCCCTCGCTCTCTTCGTTCCTCTCTTCCGCAATTTCCTCGATTTTACTCTTCTCACCCCCGACAAACTCCTCATCGTCACTCTTTTTATCGTCATCAGCTACGCACTTTTCTTCCTTATTCGTCGTCTCTCCACTCACTTCACCACCAAATTCCTCAAATCCCACCCCAAAATCGCCATCTAGCTCTCAATCGAAATCCGCGGATAGATATTTAGTGTATACGGATCCACCGGTTCCACCCCTGTTGAAATCTCATAATACGCCGCCGCGGCTACCATTGCGCCATTATCGCCCGCAAATTTCAGCGCAGGGAAGTAAGCCTCGGGTAGTGCCTCGCGCAAAGCTTGGTTTGCCGACACTCCTCCCGCCAGCACTACCGCCTGCGTCTCGGGGTATAAATCCAGCGCCTTTTTCAATTTTTCCACCAAAATCTCCACCGCCGTTTTCTGAAACGACGCCGCAAAATCACACACTTGTTGTTCTGACAAGTGATTTTTTAGGTCGTGCGATGGATGCGAAATTGGCAGCTCCAATTCTTTCTGCACTGAGCGCAAAACCGCAGTCTTTAGTCCCGAAAACGAAAAATCTAAGCCCTCAACATTTGGGTGCGGCAACCGATATTTATTCGCGTCCCCCTGTGCCGCCGCCTTTGCAATCGACGGTCCCCCAGGATAAGTTAGCCCCAAAATCTTCGCCACCTTATCAAAACACTCTCCAATCGCATCATCCCGCGTCGTCCCCACGATCTCAAACCGATTATGCGCCGGCATCTGCAAAATCTGTGTATGTCCACCCGAAACTACCAATGCTAGTAGCGGAAAAGTCGGAAGATCATGGCTAGAAAGCCAATTCGCATACACATGCGACTTCAAATGATGTACCGCATAAAGCGGTTTTTCGTGTAAAATCGCGAGCGTCCTTGCCGTCAGCGTCCCAATCAGTAGCGACCCGAGTAGCCCAGGCGCATGTGTCACCGCAATTGCATCAATATCATCCCAATCGCACTTCGCATCGCTCAGCGCCTTATCTATCACTGGCATCATCACCTCGAGATGCGACCGCGCCGCCACCTCTGGAATGACACCTCCATATTCTGCAAAAATATCAATTTGCGACACCACCACGTTCGACAGCACCTCGCGCCCGTCCTCGACCACCGCTGCCGCCGTCTCGTCGCAACTTGTCTCAATTCCCAAAATTTTCATATCTTAATTATATCACACCGCGCATATTTTCGCACTAAGTCATTTCCTAAGAAACGCGACATCAAACTTTCTCACGCGTGATGATATTTTCCACCTCGCGCAATTTCCTGCGCCCGATAAATCTGTTCGATCACCATTACGCGGCATAACTGATGGGGAAAGACCAATTTCGAAAAACTCCACACCAAATTCGCCTTTTCTCGCACCAAGTCCGAAAATCCATATGCTCCACCAATCAAAATCACCACGTCTTTTCCGTCCAAAAATGCTTTTTCTAAACAGAGAGAATATTCGTCTGATGATATATTTTTTCCACGCTCATCACAACAAATTACGAATTCCTTGCCTGTCCGAAACGGCCAACCATTCAAAAACTCTCCGAGTTTCTCCTCAGACATAAACCGCCAGGCGACCTCAAACGGCTTTCGTAGGCGCTTCTCATACTCAGCTACCGCCTCGGCCACCCACTCCGTATTTTTCTTTCCCCCAGCAATAATCTGTATCATTTACCTATTTTACCACAGAAAAACCGCCCGAAAACTTTCGAGCGGTTTAGTGTCAGGTCAAAATTCCGAAAATCCTAAAATTCCCAAAACCCCTCTTAACGCAAGAATAGTATCAGTGTACTCGCTCACCGTGATTGTATCAATCCCCATTTGTACAATCGGGTAATCATTTCCACCGACCATGGTCATATCACCGAAATAAAGCACTTCGGATTTTTTAATATCAAGCGTTTCAAGCAAAGTTCGCATGCCAAACCCCTTATCCATTCCTGGACGCGTGATATCGATCGAAGTTGTTCCGCCGATTTTGTATTCAAACTCCGGCGCTAACCGCTTCAATTTTTCAACCATGGCTTTTCTTTTTTCGTGATCAGGATCCCAGTTTCGTTTTGCTTCGTTCGATGAACCCGTGTCGATCGCTGCAAAAGTTATCTGTGATCCACGATTGTCGAGAATCGTATCGCCGTTTTCGCGATTTTCTTCTCGCCAAAACCCGAGTTTTCGCGCTGCCTCTTCTGCAACGTGAAAAATTTTCGAGACTTCTTCATCGCTTAGGAAATAAGCATAAACTTCTTCCCACCCCTCCTCAAAGCGATAATATTGCGTCCCCTGGGTCGGCAAACAATGTAAATGTCGAAAAAGCTCCACGTTCGTAATCGGTAGGCGGCTAATCACTTGACTCAGAAACGAATCGAAACTCCTCCCCGAGATCACGCAAATCTCAAAACTCTCGAGCGCACGCGCTAACAATTCCGCAATCTCCTTCGGCACTGGCTCTTTCGACGGGCTCAAAGTATGATCGATGTCGAACGCCAACATTGTCTTCGTTACCTTCGCTTTTACCTCCATTGTGACCACCTCTTTTCATAAAACCTTACATTCTACTACAACGTTCATCTTGGAATTTACCTGACTTTTAAAGTGCATCCCCCACGTTCAATTATATCACACTAAAGCTCAAAAGTCAAGTCTAATCCCTGTTCGAAGACTTTCAAAAATGTGCTATAATAAGCTTATGAAAATTATTAAATTAGAACATTCGGGTCTCGCTCTCGAAAAAAATCACGATTTATTGCTCATCGACCCAGTCGAATTCACCAATAAACTTCCTATTTTTGAACGTGTCATGGCAATTATTATCACACACAAGCATAACGACCATTGCCAACCCGAAGTTATCAACCGTATTCTTGCAACCAACCCCACCGCCCCTGTTTTTACCACTCCGGATACCACGCCGCTCATCAGTGGCTCGATCTTGGTTCGCCCTGGTGAAACTCGCGAAGTCGGCGGTTTTCGGTTGAATTTTTTCGGAAAATCTCATGCCGAAATCATCGAAAACCAAATCCCCTGTGACAATCTCGGTGTTATTATTGATGATTTAATTGTCAATCCTGGCGATTCTTTCGACGTCCCTCCGCTCGAACATCCGAAAATTCTCTGCGTGCCGATCTCCGCTCCTTGGTGCAAATCTTCCGATTCAATCAATTATGTCAAAAAAGTCCACCCTGAAATTGTCATTCCAGTCCACGATGCTGTGCTTTCAAAACTTGGTAATACCTTTAATACTAGTTGGCTCAAATTCGCCTGTGATCCGCTCGGCATCAAACTCGCTTCGCTTAACCCTGGCGCCTCGATCGAAATCGGGGAAGAATAAAATATTAAAAAATGCCCTCTGGAGGCATTGAATAAAACTGGCTGGGATGGCAGGGATCGAACCTGCGAATGACGGGACCAAAACCCGCTGCCTTACCACTTGGCGACATCCCAACTACTCTAAATTTTACCACGAAACATAAAATTCATCAACCCCACCTTAAACCGCTTGCGTTTTACCGTAAAGTGTGCTATAATTAAGTTTATGGCTACCAAAAAGCGCAAATCAACACGAAAAACCACTAAAAAACGCCCGAAGGAGGCTCCGGTCGAACATGAGCTTCCAGGTGGTTTTTGGCGTCAAATTTTCGCAGTTCTACTGATCGCTCTTGCGCTTTTCTTCGTTATTACTTGGTTTGGTCAAGGCGGCACGATTCTAAAATCTGTTCACGAATTCTTTTTACAAGGTCTCGGTCTTGCGACATTCACAATCCCGCCTCTTCTAGTCTACATCGCCGAAAAAATCTTCCGCGCCGACGACAATCGCGTCGCCGTCCCTGTTTACATCGCGAGTCTTTTAATGGTTCTTTGGATTTCCGGCATCGCCGCCATTTGGCAATTTGGTGGCATTATTGGCAACTGGCTGAACTCGCTCATGCTCAACGTCCTCAACCAAGCCACCGTTATTATTATTTACCTCATTCTCATTTTTATCACCGCTCTTTTTCTCCTTCAAATCTCTCCTGTCACTCTCTTCAAAGGCACTAAAAATCTCAAAAATCGCCAAAAATCCGAAGCAACTGAAGAAGAAAAAGGCGAGAAAAAAGGTCGTAAACCTGGTCAGCTCGAAATCAAAGTCAATTCCGGCGCCAACACGTTCGAGGCGACTCCATCTAAAGCCAAATCCGCCAAACCCGCAAAATCCGCTCCAAAAGAAATTTCGAAACCTGAAGAAAAAGCTCTGGTTGCAACTAATGATCCGGATTGGAAAATTCCGTCGATCGACCTACTCACTAAAAAACATACTCCCGCCGAGGCCGGTAATGTTCAACAAAATGCCTTCATCATTCAAAACACTTTTGCCGAATTCGGCATTGATGTTGAGATGGAGGGCGCGAACATCGGTCCGCGCGTCACGCAATATACTTTAAAAGCTCCGGGTGGTGTTAACCTAGCCAAAATCGCCGCTCGCGACAAAGAACTCGCCTATAAACTTTCCGCTACTACTGTCCGCATCGAAGCCCCGATCCCTGGTACTCAACTTATTGGTGTCGAAGTCCCGAATGTCCGTTCTGAGTCGGTTTCTCTAAGGGGCGTGATCGAATCTTCCGAATGGAAAAAGAGCTCCGACCCACTCACTTTCGCCATTGGTAAAGACATTTCCGGTAAACCCATCGTCGCCGATCTCGCCGATATGCGCCATCTTTTAATCGCTGGTACCACTGGTTCTGGTAAATCCGTGATGACAAACACGCTCATCATGTCGCTCCTTTATCGTAACGCTCCTTCCGATATGCGTATGATCATCGTCGACCCGAAGAAGGTTGAGATGCGCGCTTATAATGATATTCCTCACTTACTCACCCCGATTATTACGAATACCGAAAAAGCTTTTTCAGCAATGAAATGGGCCGCCAGTGAGATGGATCGGCGCTACGATTTAATGGCGGATGAACATGTTAAAACTATTTCCGATTACAATAAAAAAATGGCGAAAAAATCCAGCACAAACAAAGCCGATGCTACTGATGGCTCAAAAACTGAAGGTGGAAAAATGCCATATATCGTTATTGTGATCGACGAAATGTCCGATCTCATGATGCAAGCAGGGAAGGAACTCGAACCGCTCATCGTTCGTATCGCGCAGCTCGGTCGCGCCGCCGGTATGCACCTTGTGCTCGCGACTCAGAAACCGGTCGTAAAAGTTATTACCGGTCTGATTAAAGGTAATATTCCGAGTCGGATCGCTTTCCGAGTTTTAACTTCAACTGAATCACGAATCATTCTCGATCTTTCGGGCGCCGAAAAACTGCTCGGGAAAGGCGATATGTTGCTCTCGACCGAAAGTACCGAAAATGGTCCTGAACGGATTCAGGGTGCCTGGACTCCTGATGATGACATTGAAAAAGTGACGGATTTCCTCCGCGCTCAACGCCCGCCGGAATATAATGACGAGGTTGTCGCTCAAGCCGTTGCCTTGAAAGGCGGCGGTGGTGGTGGTGACATGGGCGGCTTAGGGCGCACTTTCGATCCGAACGATCCACTCGTGCGAAAAGCTGTTGAACTCTCGATCGCTGGTGGTAAATTCTCGACTGGTATGCTCCAGACTCGTCTCTCGAAGGGGCACGGCTGGGTCTCCGGCCTCGGCTTCTGGCTTGAAGATATTGGCGTTGTCGGTCCGACCCGTGGCACAAAACCGCGCGAACTACTGATTTCCTCTATGGAAGAATTTGACGAGCGTGCGCAATAAGTGCTATAATAAAACCATATGCAATATGATGAGGGCGAAAACTCTTCGCATTTCAAAGAATTTTTGAATAAGCGGTGGGTTAAAATTGTTTTAATCATCGGTGTTTTAATTGTGCTTGCAATCATCGGTGTTTTAAT
The DNA here is from genome assembly GCA_963609155.1 of Bulleidia sp. Lineage (GTDB taxonomy): Bacteria > Patescibacteriota > Saccharimonadia > Saccharimonadales > Saccharimonadaceae > Nanosyncoccus. The sequence goes on from CAVDHS010000047.1 coordinate 6,912, forward strand.
CT
>CAVDHS010000048.1:0-3985 GCA_963609155.1 Bulleidia sp.
ATATCGGCTGATTCCTGGCAAAGTTATGACCGCGAAATATATTCGCGAAAAATATTTCAAAACTAAAAATCCGAAACGGCTCGAAGGGTTCGATCGCGAATTTCACCAACGGATTGCAGATGAACTGCCGAAAGAGTTTTGGTATTAAATATTTTGCGCATAAAACGGTTATGTTTTAATTAGTTTCGTGATATAATCATAAACATGGACGAAAAAAATGGGCAATATTCTTATCATCCGCTAGAAAATATCGAAGATGTGGATATTTTTTACGAGGCGGTCGAGCGTGGGCATCTGACAAAATCAGTGTCGAAGGAGCGACCGTATACTTATTGGACAATCGAACTATACGATCAGGAAAATGGCATTCGAGGCGGGGGCGGATTAGGAATTTTAGCGGCTGATACTCGACGCGTGGCCGAAAAAATGGGCGTGCCGTTTGCGTTAATCACGCCTTTTTATCCTTACGAAGTCCAGCAAAAAATAATTGACGGGCGAGTTGTAGATGAACATATGCCGGTTGACTATAAGAAGTTTGGCTTTCGTTTTATTGACAAAGTTAATATTAAATGTTGCGGAACATTGTGTAGTTTAGATGTAGTAGAGAAAGAATTCAAAAACACGCGTATTATTTCAATTACTGAGCCGAATTTTGGCGAGTTATATTCCGGCATGAGCGGTTCGGACCATCGGTTATATCAAGAAGTTTCTTTGGGATTTGGTGGTTATGCGGCACTGAAATTACTCGGACTAAAACCGGCAATTATGCAACTTAATGAAGTAGCGACTTTTTTCGCGGCGCTCGCGCGGCTAGACGAACTGGCGCGCAACGGCATGGATTTTTACGAGGCGGTGGTTTATACTCGCAAACACACTTTATATACTAATCACACTTTGGTTCAGGCGGCCGAAGCGGATTTTTCGTTTGAACAATTTGAGCGTTTTGTTTTTCCGAACCTAAAATCGTTGGCGGTGAAAAAGTGGCTGGCGGATAAGTTTGTAGACGGGCGAATTAAACTTTCGAGCGTGACGATCGAGATTGCGGAACTGCGTAGTGGCGTATCAAAATTACACGCGCGCGTAGCGAATTATCACGATATCGCAGGGAACAAGGTTAAATTTAAAGCGATTACAAACGGGATCGATATGGACAAGTGGGTATTGCCAGAAATTCGCGAGTTTTATGAAAAAAGTGAAATTATTGATCATGCGGGACTGCCGACCGAGAATTTTATCGAAAAGGTAGATATGTTCACGGCGGCGGAAATTCGAGAATTCAAGCGACAAGGGCGAGAAGTTCTAAATCAGGCTTTGGCAAATCGTCCGGACCAGAACGGAAAAATCCTAAAATTTAACGACGATGATTTTATCTTTGATTTTCGGCGTAGGTTTGTTGATTACAAGCGGCCGGAAATGCCGTTTCGTAATCCGAAACGTTTGCGCGAAGTTTTGGAGCGCTACGGGGCACATTATATTCTGTCCGGACGAGTCCACGCGGGCGACGAAACGATGTCGGGGAAGTTAAAAAACCTGCTCGAAACGGTGGCGCAGGACGATTATTTGCGCGAGCATGTGCATTATATTGCAGATTATGACGAAAAATTGGCGTTCGGGCTATCTTGCGGTTGTAATGCAGCAATTAATATTCCGATTGTGGGGCTGGAGGCCTGCGGAACGTCGTGGATGAAAGACATTGCGAATCTTAATCTCCTAATTTCGACACATGATGGTGGGGTGGCAGACGGCTCGAGCAAGGCTTATCTCAATGTATCCGGCGCAAACGAAGACGAGGAACTCGATGCGCTTTACCAACGCATGACAGAAGCGGCGGCGATTTGGGAAAATGATTTTGATTTGGAGTTTGAGATTAAAACTGAGCTGGCGGAATTTTTGCCGACTATTTCTGGCGCGCGAATGATGCGAGATTATCTTGACTATTTGTTTCCAGTGTAGTATACTATTGACAAGTCTGGTATCAGACTTTTTTGATACTAAAAAGGAGTAAGATGGCAAAAGTCACTAAGATTAAAGCGTCAGACGGTCCCAAAAAAGAGACTAAGACAGACGCGCCGACGATTACTCGTAAAAAAGTTGTCGTGAAAGACAAAAAAACCGAAAAAGCCAAGCGCGAAAAGAAAAAAGCAGCTGAGAAAAAACTCATCGGCACCGAAAAAAAGCAAAAATCGGAGAAAAAAACATTTATTTTGTTCCGACCATTTGTGTATCTCGGACGATATATCCGCGATTCATGGCGAGAACTGCGGCAAGTGCGTTGGCCGAACCGCAAAACCACTTGGAAAATGGTGCTAGCAGTGATAATCTATGCAGCATTATTTATGGTGATTATCTCGCTACTAGATTTATTCTTCTCATGGCTATTTGAATTAATATTAAGTAAATAAGAAAGGTAAAGTTATGGCGGTAAATAGATATGATGATGCACGAGCGTGGTATGCGATTTCGACTTATAGCGGCTATGAAGACAAAGTCGCGGAGTCGATTAACCAGCGTACTGGTTCGGTAGAAATGGCAGATAAAATTTTCGAAGCGATTGTGCCGAAAGAAAAACAAATTGAAATTAAAAATGGAAAGCGAAAGATTGTCGATCGAAAAATTTTACAAAATTATGTACTCGTGGATATGAAATTATCAGATGAGACGTGGTATATTATTCGCAATACTCCGGGGGTGACGGGCTTCGTTGGCACAGGGACTCAGCCGACGCCAGTTTCAGAGAAAGAAATTGCCAAAATTAAGAAACGTATGGGCGTGGAAGATCCGAAATTCTCGGTGAAATATGAAGTGGGTGAAGTGGTTTCGATCACTGACGGACCATTTAAAGGCTTTGACGGTGCAATTTCGGAAATCGATGCTGCAAAAGGCAAAATTAAAGTTATGGTATCGATGTTTGGACGCGAAACGCCGGTAGAACTCGACGCATTACAAGTGAAACAGTTGTAATTTTAACAAAAGTGTGATATAATAGAGGTATTGTTACGTAAATGCTTCTAAAATATAATTAAAAGAGGATTTTTATGGCAGAAAAAAAAGTTATCGGGAATTTGAAACTCCGAATTCCAGGCGGTAAAGCGACAGCTGGACCTCCAGTCGGTTCGACTTTAGGTCAGTGGGGATTAAATATGATGGATTTCATCAATCCCTTCAACGAAGCAACCAAAGATTTAATGGGCAAAAATGTGATTGTGCATTTACGCGTATTCGATGATCGAACTTTTGATTGGAAATGTCTCGGACAACCAGTAGATGACTTAATTCGTGAAGCGATTAAGATTCAAAAAGGTTCGGGCAAACCAAATACCGAAAAAGTTGGCGCAATTACAAAAGCACAATTGCAAGAAATTGCCGAAAAGAAAATGGATCAGCTCAATGCGATCGACATCGAAGGCGCGATCAAAATCGTGGCAGGGACAGCGCGATCGATGGGCGTTACAGTAGAAGAATAAAATTAATTGTGGGAGAGTTTGCTCGTTAGCACCACGAAAGGAGTCAAAATGGCCAAAGATGAGGCTAAAAAATTAGAAAATATTGAGACTGTCGAAGAAACGGCAATCGAAACGACGAAAGTTGCAGCAGAAGCTGAGACGAAAACTGATGCAGAGGCGGAGACTTTTGCAAAATCTGGTAAAAAATCGAAAAAACACCTCGAAGAAGTGAAGGCCGAAGAGGAGCGCCAAGCGCGCAAGGCTGAACGCAAAGCTGAAGAAGCGACAGTAAAACCGAAAGGTGCGACGCCGATCACGCGTCCGCGAATTGAACGTCGAGGTAAAAAATATCAAGAAGCAGCGAAATTAGTCGAAAAAGGCAAAACTTATAACTTGAAAGAAGCTTTAGAATTGGCACTGAAAACTAGCCCGGTGAAATTTGATGCCTCGATTGAAATTCACGCCCGACTCGGAGTTGATCCGCGCCAAGCTGATCAAAATATTCGTACGACTTTAGTTTTACCGAATGGAAACGGTAAAGA
>CAVDHS010000049.1:0-4133 GCA_963609155.1 Bulleidia sp.
GTATAATATTCGCCGTCGATCTGTTCGGAACGAGGCATAATCCCCGAAGCGCGACCGAGATCGATGCGCACGAGTTTCGATTCGACGCGGGCGACGGTCCCTGTAACGACAGTGCCGATTTTGTCTTCAAATGCTGCCAAAACAGCATTATTTTCGGCTTCACGCAAGCGTTGAATTACGACTTGTTTCGCAGTTTGTGCAGCAACGCGACCGAAATTGGTGATTTTGTGTTTTTCTTCAACTTCGTCGCCGATTTTAGCGTCTTTGCCAGCTTCAGCGAGCGGAATTTCGGTCGAAGGATTATAGCCTACGCCATCTTCGATTACCGTGCGCACGATGTAGACATCGGCCGCACCAGTTTTAGTGTTTAGAGTGGCGCGCACATTCATTTCGCGGTCACCGTTGTCTTTTCGCCAAGCCGCCGCAATTGCTGTTTCGATTACATTCAAAACAATATCTTTCGGCAAGCCTTTCTCTTCAGCGATAATATCAACCATAGTTGACATCTGTTTTAGATCTAGACCTTCCATAATTCCTTTCCTTAATATTAATAAAACCGGCCTTAGAGGTCGGTTATGGTATAAGGTAATTATAGCAAAAATCTACAAAAAAGTCTAGAAAAATCAGCAAAAACGTTGAAAATTGGGATGGATTTTGGTATAATAGAGATAGCTTAAACTACTTGTAGAAATTATAAAAAGGGTAAATATGAATATAAATGAAGAAGAGCGTCGCGCGCGGCTCTTAAAATCGCGGGCGGAGAGACTACCGGATATCAAAAGACAGTTTGAAGAGGCGCAAAATCGCCATTTTAACTCAAATTTTGGTCCTGGGGGCAAAGATGAAAAATTAGTGGTTTCTCAGTCAGGTTCGAATAAAAACGCCGGAAAAGGGGCAAAAAATGCCGCACAGGGCAAAAAAGCCAATAATAAAGCTAAAAAAGCAAATAATCGGGGTGGAAAAATCAGTGCGGATAAGAGAAAAGTGAATTTGTCGGTGTCGACACGCAAGGGTGATATGGTTCACCATCAGAGAATGCTGTCGCAGGATGTGAATGCGCAAGCGACGCAACATATCATCGGCCTGCCGGTGAATAAGTCGCGCTATAACGGGTTTAACGGGGAACAGATGACGAATGCGCGCTTAAAACAATTGCGGCCGGACCCAGAGGCGGTACGAATTATTCCGATTGGGGGCGTGGGCGAATTTGGAATCGGTAAAAATATGACGATTATCGAGTATAAGTCCGAGATGATTATTGTGGATATGGGGGTGCTGTTTGCGGGCGAGGACTATCCAGGGGTGAATTATCTGATTCCAGATATTAAATATCTTGAGGATAACCGCGATAAGGTGAAGGCGATTTGCTTTACGCATGCACATTTGGACCATATTGGGGCGTGCCGGCATTTGTTGCCGAAATTTGGGAATTTGGTGCCGATTTATGCGACAGATTTTACGATTGGCATGATTAAAAAACAGATGTCGGAATTAAATGATGAGCCGGATTTGAATTATCGTCCGATTGATCCGTTCAAGCACGAAAAAATTCAGGTTTCGGAACATTTGTCGGTGGAATTTATCCATATGCTACATTCAATTCCGGGGAACACGGCGATTGTGGTGCGTACACCAAACGGGGTGATTTATCTGTCGGGGGACTGGCGCCACGAGGAGCGACCGATGGGGCGACAGGCGGATTACGAACGGATTGACGAAATTGTGAAAAATGAGGGAATTGATTTGATGGTGAATGAGTCGACAAATATTGACTCGCCGGGAAAACACCCGCATTCGGAATACGATATTGGGGAAAATATGGGACGAGTGATGGACCATTATGTGAATGGGCGGGTGATTATTTCTTGTTTTTCGTCGCAGATTTCGCGAATCCAGTTAGTTTTAGATGAGGCAGCGAAGCGTGGGCGCAAAGTGGCGTTTTCGGGTTTTTCGATGATCAATAACGTCGAGGTGGCGCTAAGGGCGAAGTCGATTAAGGTGCCGAAAGATACGGTGATGAAAATGGAAGATATCGTGAAATTGCCGGACGAAAAGGTGTGTATCGTGTGTACGGGGTCGCAGGGGGAGTTGAATGCGGTGTTAAATCGGATGATTACAGGGGCGCATAAGCATATTAAAATTAAGTCGACCGATACAATTGTGTTTTCGTCGAACCCGATTCCGGGGAACGAACCGCACGTGGTGAATACGGTGGACGGGCTGCTGCGCGAGGGGGCGCAAGTGATTCAAAATGGCAAGACGCACCTGACGAATATCGGGCCGCTGCACCTGTCGGGGCATGCGTATTATGAGGACCATGTGGAATTTGTGACTAGGTTGCATCCGACGAATTATATGCCATATCACGGGGAATTTTATATGCTGGAGCATAATGCGGAGATGGCAGAAAATGTAATTGGCATTCCGAAAGACCGGATTTTGGTGTCGGACGACGGGGACATCGTGGAACTTTTGCCAAATAAAACCATCCGGAAAGCTGGGCGCATTCATGTGGGGAATAAATTGTTTGATGATGCGGACCGGTTGGTGCATGAAGCGGTAGTAAAAGACAGAATTCATATTTCGCGCGAGGGGATTTTTGTGATTGTGCTGACCGTGAATAAGAAAACTGGGCATTTGATGAAAACTCCGGACATTGTTTCGCGGGCGTTTATCTATTTGGATAATTCGGAGGAGTTGATTGGAAAAATTCGGCATTATTTGCGTCAGAAAACTGATAAGTCGATTGCAACCGATCCGGAAATGAAGGTACTAAAAGAGGAAATCAAGGAAGATATTACGCATATTTTGTTTGATGCGACTGGACATACACCGATTGTTATTCCGGTGATAAATAAGGTATAATAGAAGCATGGTAGATTTGATCATCATCGGGGCAGGGGTGGCTGGCATGACGGCGGGAATTTACGCAAAGCGGGCGGGGCTGTCGGTGCTAGTGTTTGAGGCAACGATGTACGGCGGGCAGATTGTGAACGCGGAAAAAGTCGAGAATTATCCGGGATTTTCGGAAATTTCGGGACGAGAGTTAACAGAGAAAATATATCACCAGATGAATAATTTAGGCGGGAAAGTGCGTGACGAAGAGGTGGTAGCGGTGCAAAAACTAGAGAATGGTGATTTTGAGGTAGAAACTGATGAAGGAAAATATGCGTCCCATGCGATAATTATGGCGACAGGGACGAAACCGCGGGAACTACCCGAAAGGCAAAAACAAATGGCGATGTCGCGACCGATTTTGTATTGTGCGACTTGCGACGGGGCGCTATACTCGGGTAAAACGGTGGTGGTGGTTGGTAGTGGCAATACGGCAAAGCATGAAGTGGCGTACCTCGAGCGGATTTGCAAAAAAGTGTATCAAATTCATCATACCGACGAGATCCCAGAGGATGCGGAAGCGATCTTTGTGGCGGTGGGGCGTGTGCCGAATACGGAACTAGTGAAAGATTTGGTGAGAATGGACGAAAATGGCTATATTGTGGCAGGGGAAGATTGCCAGACGCCGCTTGTGGGGGCGTTTGCGGCGGGAGACTGCCGAACTAAGGCAGTGCGGCAGCTGGTGACGGCGACGAGCGACGGGGCGACGGCAGCAAAAAAAGTTGTAGACTTTTTAGTGTAAATATGATATAATAATATTGTGGTTGTCGGGGTCGAAATTGACCCCGCTTTTCCATTAAAAGAAAAATGTGATATAATAAAAAAGTGCCCGAGTGGCGGAATTGGTATACGCGTTCGACTTAAAATCGAATGGAGAAATCCATATGGGTTCAAGTCCCATCTCGGGCACCACTGATTTGGTTTTTAAATAAATCTTAAAAAACGAGGCAAAATGAAAAATATTACAGTTTTAGGGGGCGGAGTTTTAGGAACACAAATTGCGTTTCAGACAGCATATTCGGGCTTTAAAGTAACGATTTGGCTGAGAAGTAAAGATAGTGTTAAGCGTACCGAACCGAAACTGGAAAAAGTGAAAAAATCGTATTTAGATGCGATTGAAGTGATGGATAAGGAGCAATCGCTGGACAAGTGGGCAATGGGAATTAGCGATTATGGAGATTTTGATAAGAAAAAATGTCAGAAAAAGGTCGAGAAAGCGGCGAAAAATATTAAATTGG
>CAVDHS010000050.1:0-5715 GCA_963609155.1 Bulleidia sp.
GAGAAAGGTACAGTCGCGGGTTCGGTAGAATTTGTCGGTGATGCTGAAATTGATCGCCAAGGATACTTTGTGATCTCAGACCACGGAACAAATGGTTTAGTCACGAAAGCGACTAGTAGCGATTCTAAATTGGTGGCGGCGTTTGATCTAAATATGTATGATCGTAACGACAACATCGTGACGGTTTCCGATACTGAGATGAAAGTTAAAATTGCTTTGACCGAAGATCAATACAATGATTTGAAGCAATACGATTCGGTGGTAGCGGTTTACTTCGATGAAGAAGGCAACGAAACCGAAGAGCGAATTGCTGTGACTTTGGTCGAAGAGAACGGGAACTACTATGCTGTGTTCACAGTGACGCATTTCTCGACTTATGGGATTTTCGGCGTAAACGAAGAGACAACAACAGCGGCAGCAGCTACACCAGAAACCGGGACGATGACTGCGGCTGGTGCGTCGGCAGCGAACGCGGGGATTTTAGCAGCGGCTACAGCAGTAGTGATTTCAGCCATTGTCGGTATCGCAGCGATTATTAGGAGAAAATAAACACCTAATAATAAACCCAGAAGGGTCCGCGAGAGCGGGCCTTTTTGGTGCGGAAAGTTTTTGAGGTTGCCAAAAATGATAAAGTGTGATATAATAGGGATATGGGGCGGAGTTGTTGTGTACGAAAAAAAATGGCCACTTTAGCCACGGGGGCGGCTTTTTTGTTGACTTTTTCTTCGGTGGCGACCCCAGTTATGGCAGCGAATTTATCTGCGGGACAATTGCGCGAATTCTCGGAAAATAATATTCTTTATTACGATCCGTCGGAATGTTTGGACGGGGCGTTAGGACTGACTGCGGGAACGTTGGCGGGAACGGGAAATTTTGCAAAAATTTTGTCGGCGAAAAATGCGGACAAAAGTTTTTTTAACGGCTCGGGTGATGTGCCGAGTGCGCAGTGGTCGGATACAGATACGACTTCGATGAAACAGTTGATCGAAACTTATGGCGATCTCGCTTATCAACTTGGTGAAGCGGTCGGGGCGCCGTGGATTGCGATTTTGGTGCAAATGCGATACGAAGACCCGAATTCGGTTTGTGGTAAAAATAACTTTTGGGGGAACGGCTGTCCGCCAGGAACGGGCGCGGGCGGGGCTTCGAAACAGGGAGATAATCTTGGTCAAGGCTTTGTCCAATACGCTGAAACCTTAACTAACGGCATGCATGATCAAGCATTGGGGGTTTCTGATCCGAAGGAATATCTCGAAAAAATTGGACCGACTTGGGTACAAGGGAATGTTAATGGCGCGGGTTATGGTGCGATCGAAGCGATGAAAAAATCGGTTGATGCGTTGACGGAATTTGTTGAATCGGCGGAGGGGCAGGAAGTTGCGAGTGAATTTGGAACTGCGCGGAGCGGGAGTAGTCTGTGTCGCTGTTCGGGTGATACGACGACGGCAAAATGGACGGATGGTTGGATCGAGAATGATTCATTAATAGGGGTGAAAAAAGAAGATGTGAATGGGAAAGATGATTTGAGTGAGCCGGCGAATGCGATGGGAAGTTATACGACAGATGACGGAAAACCGAATAAAATTCTCTTACATACGACTGAAGGAACGACAAATGGCTATGCGGCCTATCCGACGGGCAATAAATATCCGGCGCATTTTACGGTTGATTTGAAGAAAAAAGAGGCTTATCAACATTTTTCGATTTATCAGCCGGCGTTGGCAATTAAAAACATGGACGCAGCGGGACCGGTGCAGATTGAAATTGTTGGATTTAGCGATGATACGAGTGCGGGTTATAACGCGAATTACGATGTGAAAAATTTTACCGATGAGGATTGGGATTATCTCGCGACGCTTTTGCGAGCGATTGCGGAAGAGGCGGACATTCCGCTGACTTCGACGGTGAGTTGGGGCGGAATGGCAGGGCGGTTGAGCGCGGAAGACTTTTTGAAATACGAAGGGATTTTGGGGCATCAGCATGCGACCGACAATGACCATAATGATCCAGGGAATATTTGGAGTTATATCGAGGCGGCGATTGAACGGGGCGGCGGTTATGACGCGGCTTGTTCGACAGGCGGAAATGGCGATATCAATGCGACGGCGTTGGAATTGGCTTGGCCGGCGAGCGAATATGGTAAACATAACTGGGATGAGCCGAATGATAATTATGCAAAAGCTTTGGTTGAAACGGGGGTGAATAAACTTGGCGACGCCTGTTCGATGGCGGGCGGAAGTTGCGACGCGTTCGTGACGACAGTGATGCGTTATTCGGGCGCGGATGCGGACTTTTATTGTTGTGGAATTTCAGGCGGAACGACGTTGAATTATATTTTGTCGTCGGGGAAATATGAAGAAGTCTCAAACAATCTCGAGAGTTTGGAGCCGGGCGATATTCGGATCGGAGCGAACCATATCGAATTATATGTAGAAGTTAACGGCGAGCCAGCAATTGCTTCGGCTTCACATTGTGAGCGAAGTGGTGATGTTGGAAACTATTATAACAACGATTTTAGGGCATTTAGGTTGAAAAAATGAAAAAAATGAGAGCAATAGTTGTGGCAATGTTGGCGAGTTTCGCTTTGATTGCGGTTATTGCGGTATTTTCAGTGATCACGGCGACGAAAAAATTGGAAATTGTGAATTTGGACCAGGTTGAAAGCGGACTTTCTAGTGCGGAGGTCAGTGATCTTGAGCGATATATTTGGGAAAGTCTACAGCGAACAGAGGGGTTTGATGCGGAAAAAAATGAAATTAAGGCTTTAATTCGTCCGAGTTCTTTTGTTAAAACTACAAAGGACAATATTCGGTCGTTTGATTTCTTGGTGGATGTGGATGAATTCCGAGCGACTTATCGAGTTTCGTTTGCACTTTATCGTCAGGAAGGTTTTTACGAATCGCCGGTGATTGATTGTCCGGAGCCGGAAGAGATGAAATATACAGAAACGACTTGTAAGGGCGAAAAAACTTCGGCGCTGACGGTGACGGTGGGAAAATATTTGCCGTATTATTTAGAATCGGCGAGTGGCGGGATTGTGACAGTGACGAAAAAGACGGATGATGCGGGCGAATATCTTGATGCGAAAGTGAATAATTGCGGAAATGAGACAAAAGTCCCATTAATAACAGGGGAAATTGAAAAATGGATCGAATCGCTCGGATATCGGGTGGAAGATTATCGCATAAAAGTGATGGAGGTTTGTGATGGCGAATTTTGATCATGCGACGTTGAAGTTGTTGAAAAAAGCGGCGGTGGGACTGATTGGCGAGATTGTGGTGGTGCTGGTGATTTTTCTCGGGGTCATTCCGTTTTGTGAATATCTCGGGAAACCGGCATATCTTGATATTTTAATTGCGCCAGCGGATGCGAAAGTGGAAATTGCGGGGATTGAATATCGGAATGCAGTATATGAATTTGAACCGGGGAATTATACTGCGAAAATTTCGCGTACTGGTGCGCCAACAGAGGAAGTGACGTTGACTTTGGAGAAAAATCGAACAACGGGACTGTATTTGGATTGGTCGGAAACGCGAGGTGAATGGGTTTATCACACGGCGGAAGAATTGGAGCATAAAAATTCAATCGGGGAAATTTTGCCGCTGAATTTATCGGTGTGTGGAGAAAATGCGACGCGGATGAATTGTGATGCGATTACAGTTGAATATGCTGATAGCGAGCTGGTGATTTCAGGGCGAAAAGCGAAGTTGGATGAGAGTGGGCTGACAGCAATAAGAGATAAATTAAATGAGAAAGGATATAATTTCGATGATTATACATATAAGTATAGGCAAAAAACGGATTAAGGTTTGCATTTTTCGAAAAAGTGTGCTATAATGGTAAGGATATATTAACTTTTAAGAGGAAAAGATATGAGTCGTATCGGAAAACAGCCCATCGATATTCCGGCGGGAGTGACAATCACGGTCGGCGAGAGTGAAATCACTGTCGCGGGCCCGAAGGGGTCGCTCATTGTGCCGGTCCAGCCAAAAACCAAGGTGGCGATCGATGGTAATACGGCGACTGTCACCCGCGAGGATGACGAGCCGAAATCTCGAGCTTGGCACGGTCTGCAGCGCGCGCTTTTGAACAACGCGGTCGTAGGCGTGACTAAGGGCTTCGAGAAAAAACTAGAAATTAACGGAGTCGGTTTTCGACTTTCTGGCGGTCCGCAAGAAATCGAAATGGCACTCGGTTTTTCGCACCCGGTGAAATACAAAGCACCAGAAGGCGTAACTTTAACCACGAATAAGATGGAAATTACTGTTTCGGGAATTGATAAACAGAAAGTGGGACAGGTTGCAGCTGAAATTCGGGCGTTGAAGAAACCGGAACCGTATAAGGGCAAAGGTATTAAATATGCCGACGAAGTGATCCTTCGCAAGGCAGGAAAGGCGGGTAAATAATGAATAAGGTATTCAGAGCGAAGCGAACGCGCGCTAAAATCCACGGCACAGCCGAAAAACCGCGCCTTTCGGTGTTTGTTTCAAACCGACACATTGTCGCACAAATTATCGACGATGATAAAAAAATGACTTTGTGTTATGAGACGACGGTGGGGGCGAACATGAAGGGGACGATGAAAGAAAAAGCGGCGCTAGTCGGCGCGGAAATCGCGAAAAAAGCGAAAGCAAAGAAAATTAAAAAAGTCGTATTCGATCGGGGGGCGAAGTTATATGCGGGACGTCTGTCGGCGTTGGCTGATGCGGCTCGAAAAGAAGGATTGGAGTTTTAATTATGGCGGAAACTGAGAAAAAAGCCCCGAAAGTAATTAACAAGTCCGGAACTTTGAAGATGGATGATAAAACGGCGGCGACAAAACAAACTCGCGATATCGCGGGTCGGAAAATGGAGCGACGGGGCCGTCGGGATCGTGTGAAAGCGGATACTGGTCCAAAGGAGTTCGATGAAGTGACGATTTCGGTCGATCGCGTGTCGCGAACGGTGGCGGGTGGTCGTCGGATGCGGTTCAAAGCTTTGGTGGCGATTGGTAATCATAAAAATAAAATCGGCATCGGCGTAGCGAAGGGGAACGACGTTACGACGGCAGTCGCAAAAGCTACCGCGAAGGCAAAAAAGACGATGATCGCGTTCAATATGGATGGCGAAACGATTTGTCATGAGGTGCGAACGAAAGTGACTGGAGCGGATGTACTAATGAAACCAGCGGCGCCAGGTACTGGGGTGATTGCCGGTGGAACGGTGCGAGCAATTATGGGGTTAACAGGGGTGAAAAACCTGATTTCGAAATCTCTCGGCTCAACTAACAAAGTCAATATTGCCTATGCGGTGATTGAGGGATTAAAACAACAAGTTCCTCGTAGTGAATGGACGGGAGCGAAAAACGCTAAGGCCGCGAAAAAGGAGAGCAAATAATGAAATATAACGATTTAATAGTCGAGAAAAACACTCGTCCGACTCGAAAAGGTCGCGGAATCGCGGCGGGACAGGGAAAAACTGCGGGTCGCGGAACTAAAGGTCAAAAATCCCGAACTGGTCATCGCAAAATGCCAGCGGGCTTTATGGGCGGACAACGAGCGATTATGCAAGCCGTACCAAAACTGAAAGGCTTCAAATCGATCCATCCGAAAGCGGAAGTGGTTTATACCGATCGATTAAATGAATTGAAAGGGAAAGTTGACAATTTCGCTTTGGCGGAAGCGTCGATGATCTCTTCGCCGTTTGTGAAAGTAAAAGTGATTTTGCGAGGCGAAA
>CAVDHS010000051.1:0-5188 GCA_963609155.1 Bulleidia sp.
ATGATGAACATGAAGAAGAAACAAGGTTCGATTTTGGACAAACTAATTGCTGTTGTGCTTGTCGTTGTTGCGATGATAGCATGCACTGCGTGGCTGAATGGATGGGGACCATTTGCTGGTCCGACTCAAGACGATTTAAGTAGCCGTTACGAGCTAACTGAAAAGACGGCAAAAATTGTTAAAATTGTCGGACAACCGGCAGTTCGGAGTGAGCCAATTGTGATTGGCGATGACGAACATTCCTCGAACAGCTTTGGTAATGCCAAAAAAGACAGTTTTACCGTTGAAATTACCAAAATTTATAGCACTAAGGAATCGATAGACAGCCGAAATGGGGCGTTTATTGGACTGAGTGTTGAGGAGGTCATTGCGACCGCCGAGGGGAAGGAATGGTTTCCGAGTAAAATCACGAGTGATCCGGACGGAATCGTTTGGATTAATCAAAAATACATTACGGTAATAGCGTAATTATTGCGATGTCGACTGATCTTCTTTGGTTTTCTTCTCCTATTTCCCCGTCATTCGACGGGGATTTTTTCTGCACGAATTTTAAAAATAGGGGTTGTCAAGAGAAGAAAACTGTGATACAATGGGCGTAATAGCTAGATGAGAGGCAAGGTTCTCGGGGTTCTTAACACTCTACCGAGAAAACCAGTCTGGTAATCTAGTTTTAAGAGTGTAAAAATTAACGGAAAGGAATAGGATGCAAGTCATTCTCGGCACCAAAATTGGTATGACTCAGATCATCGGTGAAGATGGCGTTGTTACCCCGGTAACAATCCTTGAAGCCGGCCCTTGCACGGTGACTCAGATTAAAACTGTCGATAGCGACGGTTATAACGCGGTGCAAGTTGGTTTTGGTCAGGGTCGGAATCTGAGCAAGTCGGTTGCTGGCCACGCGAAAAAGGCCGGCGAAAATAACAGTCCTAAGATCCTGCGCGAATTTCGTCTTGAGGCAATTCCGGAGGAGATGAAACTTGGGGATAAAATTACCGTGGAAAGTTTCAAACTCGGCGATAAGGTCGCAGTAACGGGAACTTCTAAGGGAAAAGGTTTTGCGGGGACTGTAAAACGACACAACTTCATCGAATCACGCAATACGCACGGATTTAAGGGGAATATCCGCCGAGTGGGTTCGATTGGTTCGATGTATCCGCAAAAAGTCTGGAAAGGCAAGAAAATGCCTGGACGCATGGGGCACGACACTGTAACGGTGAAAAATCTAACCGTGGCTTATGTGGATGCGGAGAAAAATTTGATTGGGCTAAAAGGCGCAGTGCCTGGTCCGAATAAGGGAATTGTAAGCTTGGAGGGAAAGGAGTAATATGGCAACTTTGAATAAAGATGTTTTCGGTCTCTCTGTAGAAAATCACGAATTAGTGAAATTGGCTTACGACGCCTACCTCGCGAATTCGCGCTCTTCGCATGCGAAGACCTTGAAACGGGGCGAAGTTCGGGGTGGTGGTAAAAAACCGTGGAAGCAAAAAGGAACTGGTCGGGCACGATTTGGTTCGACGCGCAACCCGATTTGGCGACATGGTGGTGTGGCGTTTGGGCGCACCGGCAACGAGAACTTTACGAAGAAAATCGCGAAAAGTGCTAAACTTTTGGCTGTGCGACAGGCTCTGAGCATGAAAAATGCGGAAAAAGCCGTGGTGGTGCTGGAAAAAGAGGTAAAACTCACCGGCAAAACTAAAGACGCGGTAAAAGTTCTCCAAGATTTGAAATTAACAGATAAGAACGTGCTTGCAGTGGTGGCGGAGAAAACTCCAGAAATTTTGCGTTCGACGAATAATTTGCCGAATGTGAAATTGGTACGCGCGACCTATCTGAACGTTTTCGACATTATGAACGCAGATGCGATTGTATTTTCGGAAAAAGCCTTGAAGGAAACTGAAAAATGGTTAATCGGAGAGGAGAAATAAGATGGCGGAAACGAAAATGGAATTAAAAAAGATGCTGGAGCCGCGAGCGACCGAGAAAACTTATAACGAGCAAACGAAGCGAGTATATGTTTTTCCGGTAAAACGCGAAATGAGCAAACAACAAATCGCAAAACAAGTTGAAGATGAATTTAATGTAAAAGTTGAAGCGGTGAAAACGCTAATCCGTAAGGGCAAAAAGACACGATTTAGTCGTGGCAAACACGCTTATCCGGGGACGACTTATCGTCAGGATAAGAAATTTGCCTATGTGAAACTTGCGGAAGGCAATTCGATTCGAGTGTTCGACGAAGAGCCTGAGAAGAAAACTAACGAAACCAGCGCAAAGGAAGCTAAAGATGCAAAAGCAAAAAAAGCGGACAAGAATGCAGGTAAGGAGAATAAATAATGGGAATTAAAGCATATCGCCCGATCACTCCGGCGCAACGCCAGAAAACGACCGAGGATTACGACCAAATCACGACCAAAAAGCCGATGAAGTCGCTCCTTGCGCCGAAAAAACAACAGGCTGGGCGAAATAACAACGGTCGGATTACGGTTCGACATCGTGGTGGGGGCGTAAAACGCCATTATCGGATTATTACTTATAAATTGCCGGCAAATTTGACATTTACCGTGGAAGAAATTGAATATGATCCGAATCGTAGCGCGCGTATCGCACGAGTGAAAGACGAAAATAATGTTTATTATTACGTTATCGCCGATACAAAGATGACCAAGGGAACGACATTTAAGACTGGTACGGAAATTGAGGTTGAAAACTCGAACCGGATGCCACTTGAGAATATCCCAGTTGGTACATTTGTATATGGAATTGAGCTGAAACCTGGCAAGGGCGCACAAATGGTGCGAGCGGCTGGCGCTTCGGCGCAGTTGATGGCTAAAGAAGGTGCTTATGCGACTTTGAAGATGCCGTCAGGTGAAGTACGCAAGGTGTTAGTGAAATGCGAAGCGTCGATTGGGACGGTTTCGAACGTCCAGCACCAAAATGTGAAAATCGGTTCGGCTGGACGCCGGCGCCGCAAGGGAATTCGCCCGACGGTGCGTGGTGTCGTGATGAACGCGACGGATCACCCGCACGGTGGTGGTGATGGTGGTCGACACGGCTCGGGCAAAGCGCCACGAACTCCTTGGGGTCAATTGACGCTGGGCTACCGAACTCGTCGGAATAAGAAAACTAATAAAATGATCGTGCGCAGTCGCCACGAAGGAAAGAGGAGATAATGTCTAGGAGTCTGAAAAAAGGTTTATTTGTAGACTACAAACTCGCGAAAAAGGTTGCTGCTCTCTCCAGCGAAGACCGCACCGTGATTAAGACTTGGGCACGTAGTTCGACGATTTCTCCGGAAATGGTTGGACGAACGATTGCTGTACATAACGGAAAAGTTCACGTTCCAGTTTATATCTCGGAAAATATGGTTGGTCATAAGCTCGGGGAGTTTGCGCCAACGCGTAAATTCCGCCGCCATGGTGGTAAAAAAGCCGCTGAGGCTGCGAAAGGAAAGGGTTAAAATATGGCAGAAACATATTTTGCGCACGCATATGCGAAAGGTACTGACAATCAACCGCGAAAAACGAACATCGTGGCGAGTTTGGTGCGCGATCGTTATGTTGCCGATGCAGTAGTGATTCTAGAACATACGCCGCGCCGAGCTGCGCGAGCGGTATTGAAAGCGGTAGAATCCGCAAACGCTAATTTGTTAAATAACTCAG
Source organism: Bulleidia sp. (assembly GCA_963609155.1). Taxonomy (GTDB): domain Bacteria; phylum Patescibacteriota; class Saccharimonadia; order Saccharimonadales; family Saccharimonadaceae; genus Nanosyncoccus. The sequence continues at coordinate 3,657 of CAVDHS010000051.1, forward strand.
GGAAGTCGATCGACCCGAAAACTGTGCGAATTTCGCGAATTTTCGTGACTAGTGGGACACGAATGCGCCGATATAAGCCAGCTTCGCGTGGTCGTGCACTTCCGTATGAGATTATTAGTAGTAATATATTCGTCGAGGTCGCCGGCGAAGAAAAAGTTAAGAAAACCGCTGAGCCGAAGAAAGCGGCTAAGGCGGAAGCGAAGGAGAAAAAGTAATATGGGCCAAAAGGTTAATCCCATCTCTTACCGCCTTCAACTGAACCGAAACTGGTCTTCGAAGTGGTTTACCCGCAAAGAGAATTTCCGGTTCTGGTTAGTGGAAGACGACAAAATTCGCAAAGTGATCGAAGAGCGATTTAAATCGCGACCGACGATTGCGCGAATTGATATTGAACGCTCCGCGAACTTAACGACGATTACGATTGCTACCGCGAAAGCGGGCGCGGTGATCGGCAAACAAGGTTCGGGCATCAATGAACTGAAAAAACAACTCGAAAAAATCGTGGATGGACCGATTCGAATTAATGTCGAAGAAGTGAAAAAACCGGAGTTGAATGCGAAATTGGTCGCGGAAAATATCGGTTTTCAACTTGGCAAGCGAATGAATTTCCGCCGTGCAGTGAAGATGGCGCTTCAGTCATCGATGAACGCAGGCGCGAAAGGCGTGCGTATCGAAGTAGCCGGACGGTTGAACGGTGCGGAGATGTCGCGACGCGAGAAGTTCATCGAAGGTTCGGTGCCACTACATACTTTGCGCGCAGATATTGACTTTTATTGTCATCATGCGCCAACAATTGCAGGCATCGTAGGAGTAAAAGTTTGGATTTATAAGGGGGAGAAATAATATGGCACTGTTAATTCCGAAAAAAGTTCCGCATCGCAAGGTGCGAAAAGGTAAAAACGGGGGCATTGCGACGCGATGTAATACGGTAGCGTTTGGTGAATTTGGTTTGATGTCGCTCGATAACGAACGTATCACTTCCCGCCAAATCGAGGCAGCGCGTCAGTCAATTACACGTTATGTCAAACGTGGTGGTAAGATCTGGATTCGCATTTTCCCGCATACGCCGGTTTCGAAGAAGCCGTTGGATGTAAAAATGGGTTCGGGTAAAGGTGAGCCGCAATTTTACGTCGCGAAAGTGAAAGCTGGAACGGTAATGTTCGAAATTGCGGACGTGCCGGAAGAAAAAGCGCGTGAAGCGCTCCGACTGGCTTCACATAAATTACCGGTGAAATGTAAAATAATTAAGAAAGAGGAGTTCTAAGATGGCACACACTCTCATAGGAACAGTGACCTCCGATAAGCGTGATAAGACCATTACCGTCTCGATTGTGAGTCGAGAAACTCATCCGCTTTACCGGAAGCAGTACACGAAAACGCGGAAATACACCGCACATGATGCCAAAAATGAAGCTAAAGTTGGCGATCGGGTCCAGATTATGCAATCACGACCAGTTTCGAAAACGAAAGCTTATACTTTAGTGAAAATTGTTGAAAAAGCACGTGGTACGGTTGAATTGAAAGAAGATGTG
>CAVDHS010000051.1:5198-10073 GCA_963609155.1 Bulleidia sp.
TGTGAACACAGTGAAGGAAGAAGCGAAAGTTGGCGCAGACGCTGAGGCGCGAGCGCGTCGAGCGGCGGAAAAAGCCGAAAAAGCTGAAGCCGAAAAAGCTGAAGCAAGCGCGTCGCCAAGTTCCGAAAAAACAGAGGTAGAAGGGGAGGATAAGTAATGATACAGCAAGAAAGTAGATTGAAAGTTGCGGATAATTCCGGCGCAAAGGAACTAGGAGTAATCCGAGTACTAGGCGGAACTCGTGCGCGCTATGCGCGAGTGGGTGATATCGTGACTTGCTCGGTAAAAGAAGCGACTCCGAACGGCAATGTGAAGAAAAAGGCAATCGTGCGTGCGGTGATCGTACGAACGCGTCAGCCAATTCGCCGACCAGATGGTTCGACAATTCGCTTTGACGAAAATGCAGCGGTACTGGTGAACGATGACAAAACTCCGAAAGGAACGCGTGTGTTTGGGCCGATTCCGCGAGAACTTCGTGATAAGGGGTTCATGAAAATTATCAGTTTAGCACCGGAGGTATTGTAAAATGGCACAGAATTTGAAAGTAAACGACAAGGTGCGCGTGATCGCTGGCGATGAAAAAGGTAAAGAAGCCAAAATCGTCAAAATCGATAAGCAAAATGGCAAAGCAATGCTCGAGGGGCTAAAAGTGGTCGAACGACACTTGAAAAAGACGCAATTCAACCCTGCAGGTGGCAAGAAAACTGTTCATCTGGGCATTGATTTGTCGAATCTGAAATTGGTTGAAAGCGCAAAATTCGTAAAAGCCGATAAAAAAGCGAAAGCTAAGGCTGGTGCGAAAAAAAGCGCGGCAAAAACCGCAAAGAAAGGAGCTAAATAATGGCGGAAAAGAAAACGGCTGCCGCGAAAACGGCACAACCACGCTTGAAAGCTCTCTATAATAACGAAGTCAAGGCTAAACTGAAAGAAGAACTCGGGTTAGAGAACATCAATCAGGTGCCAGAACTCGTGAAAGTAGTAGTTTCGTCGGGCGTGGGTAAAAAACGCGAAGATAAGCGTTTTACAGAGACGGTGGAATTGACGCTGAGCAAAATCACCGGTCAAGCGCCGACTTCGAGACTGGCAAAAAAGTCGATCGCGACCTTCAAAATTCGTAAAGGCATGGGTGCGCCAGTAGGTTATCTCGTAACTTTACGTAATGACAAGATGTACGAGTTCGTTGATCGGTTGATTAATGTTGCTTTGCCACATGTGCGCGATTTTCACGGCGTGGCGAAAAAATTCGACAAACAGGGAAATTATAATTTAGGTATCAAAGAACAGACCGTGTTCCCGGAAATTACATTCGAGGACGCTTCGGTGTTGCACGGGCTGGAAGTTACATTTATTATTAAAAATGGTTCAAAGGAAGGAAGTCTAAAATTGTTAGAACACTTCGGAATGCCGTTTGAGAAGGAGGCAAAGTAAGATGGCTAAGAAATCTGCAGTGCTTCGAGATGAAAAACGGCAAAAAATGTATAAAAAATACCAAGCAAAGCGAGCGGAATTGAAAGCTGCGGGCGATTTGGAAGGTTTGCAAAAATTGCCACGCAACTCTTCGCCGACTCGGCTGAAAAACCGCGACATGCTCGATGGACGACCACGTGGTTATATGCGCCGATTTGGGCTTTCGCGTATTAATTTCCGGGAAAAAGCTAGCAAGGGCGAAATTCCTGGCGTAACAAAGAGTAGTTGGTAGGAGAAAGGAGAGATATGTCATTACAATCTACAGATCAAATTGCCGACCTGCTAACGCGAATTCGTAATGCAGTGATGGTTGGGAAAAATGAAATCCTCGTGCCGACTTCGAAACTCAAAGTGGGCGTCGTAGAGGTTCTAAAAAAGAATGGTTATGTTTCAGGATACGAGGTGATTGAAGGTAGCCCGCGCGGGACGCTGAAAGTCGTAATCAACGAACCTGGAACGAACGCTAAAATTAACGAGATTGCGAAAGTCTCGAAACCTGGGCGACGAGTTTATTCGGCGGCGGACGATTTGCCAACGGTGAAATCCGGGCGGGGGATGGTGATCGTGTCGACCTCGAAAGGCTTAATGACCGGACGCGAAGCCAAGAAAAATCGTTTGGGGGGTGAAATTTTGGTGAAAGTGTGGTAAAATGCTAATAGCTGCTGGAAAGCAGTTGCCAGAATAGACAAAAAACAACCCTGCGGAAAACCGTGGGGTTGTTTTTTCCTTCGAAAAATGTGTAAAATCCCACGTTTTTCCTTCGAAAAATGTGTAAAATCCCACGTTTTTCCTTCGAAAAATGTGTATGACCTCTTGAAGAAGATGAGCGAGTATGTTAAAATAAAAATAAGGAGTATAAAATGAAGAGAAAGCTGTATGAAGATTTGTTGAAATGGCAGAAAAGTAAACGGCGAAAGCCCTTATTGCTGTCTGGTGCACGGCAGGTGGGAAAAACTTATTTACTAAGAGAATTCGGCAAAAAAGAGTTCGAAAAGATGATTTATCTGAATTTGGACAAGGAAAAAGAGCGGTTTGAGGCGGTGTTTCGGGATTCGATTGCGGCGGAGGAAGTGATTCGGCGATTAGAGACTGTGGTAGGCGGAAAAATTGAACCGAAAAAAACTTTAATTATTTTTGATGAAATTCAGGAAGTTCCGCGGGCGCTGTCAGCGTTGAAATATTTTTGTGAGGATGCGCCGGAATATTATGTGGCGGCGTCGGGAAGTTTGCTCGGAGTAGCGCTACATGCAGGAACATCGTTTCCGGTTGGGAAAGTGAATATGCTAGAGCTTGCGCCACTTTCGTTTGAGGAATTTATGATGGCGACAGGCAACGAACGTTTTTTGAGAGTAGTTGATGACAAAGAAAGCGTGAAAATTTTTGACGATAAATTTCAGGAGTTGTTTCGGGAATATTTGGTTGTCGGGGGAATGCCAGAAGCGGTGACAGAATGGGTTGAAAATGGAGATTATGCCGAAGTAGATAAAGTTCAAAACGCGATTTTATTGGCATATCTGAATGATATTTCAAAACATACCGATGCGACAACGGCGACGCGAATTCATCAAATTTGGAATAGTTTACCGGCGCAATTTGCAAAGCGGAATGAAAAATTTATGTTTAACGTAGTGAAAGAGGGGGCGCGAGCGCGAGAATATGAATTGGCAGTGCAGTGGTTGGTGGATTGCAAGATTGTCAGGAAGGTGGAACGGTTGAAAACTGGAGATAAGTTACCCCTGAAGGCTTATGCGGATATATCAGCATTTAAATTGTATTTTTTGGATGTAGGGTTGTTTCGTCATCTTGCGGGAGTTTCGGCAGAGATGGTACTCGATACGGAAGCGCTGTTTCGGGAGTTTAATGGATTTTTTGTGGAGCAATTTGTTTTACAACAAATGGCGGAGAAATATGATTTGTATTATTGGAATTCGGAAGCGACAGCGGAAGTGGATTTTGTGACGGAAATCCGGAATAAAATTGTGCCGATAGAAGTGAAAAGTGGTGATAATGTGAAGGCGAAAAGTTTGAAATCATTTCGGGAGAAATATAAGACTAAGCTGAGTGTGCGTTTTTCTCTAAAACCGGAAGAATATAACAATGGACTTTTGAGCTTGCCGATTTATTTGGCTGGGATGGCGAATAAAAGGTTTGAAGAACACCTGGATTAGCCGAGAATAGCCCTAAAAAGGTCTTTGTGCGGTATTGAAAATGTCTATTGCGGGATTTTTTTGTTGGCTTAAAGAAAGCTTAAAAAACGCTTGACTTTTTTGCGGGGTGGGGTAGAATAAGAGTATATAGAGTTAAATAGGAGGATGTTTAATGGCTAAACATAAAAAAGCTGTTTTTGCGGGTAGCGCATTGGTTTTGGGGTTGACGCCTCTGGCTTTTGGCGCTAACAGTTTTGCAGCAGTTTCATATACAGACATTAACACTGAAAGTGACCTGATTGAATGTCTAGAACAAAAACGAGAAGGGACCTGTACGCTTGGTGGCGATATCAGCTTGTCGAAGACTGTTATGGTTTACGACAAAATAATACTTGATATGAATAACCACAATATTACAGCGATAAATCCTGAAAATGGAACGTTTGAAGATGCTAATCGCTTAATGATAACTGTTAATCATGGAGCGGATTTCACCGTAAAAGGCAATGGGATAATATCGACAGGAGAGACTGAAGTTATGGGGGCTATTCGTTTAACGGACAAGAATACGTTAGATGAATCAAAGACAGCAAAATTCACTTTGAATGATGCTACTCTTGAAGGGAAATATTATGGTATTTCTGGTAACGGAACTCGCCATAATACAGAAGTGATTGTCAATAGCGGGACAATTAAAAGCGGTGAAACTGGTATTTACAACCCTCAAAATGGCTCAGTAGTTTTAAATGGTGGAAAAATTGAAGCAGGGTTGGCAGGAGTTGAGATACGTAGTGGAAGTTTGGTCGTAAAAGAAGGCGTTGAAATTAATGTTGATGAAAATGCTGAATATAAAATCGACCCAAATGGCAATGGTACTACGACATCTGGTGCTGCAATCGCAATTGCACAACATAACACAAAGTTGCCGATTAACGTAGAAATTACTGGCGGCTCATTTACTGCGCCGGTTCCAATTATTGAGGCGAATCCACAGAAAAATGACCAAGCATCCATCGATAAAGTTAGTATGAGTATCGCTGGCGGAAAATTCGTCGCGACGAATACGGAGGGGTATGGAGCGGTATATAGCGAAGATAAAACCGGCTTTATCACTGGCGGATCTTTCAATATTGTTCCAGAAGCGTTGATTGCGGAAAATTGTGATTACGCTAAGACTCAAGACGGAGATTTCGTAGTGTTGAATCCGACTGATCTCGAAAAACTTGATAAAGACGGCTACTAAATTGACGCTGATCACAAT
>CAVDHS010000052.1:0-5638 GCA_963609155.1 Bulleidia sp.
GTATAATACGGCACCACCACGAAAAATGCCTTATCCATGATATTTGCTTCTTGCGACAAGATATCGATAAAGTTAATATAATCATCCATCAACACCCCAAGCAACATATTATCATTATTTCGCCGAATTTCTGTCAATCGCTCAAGATATGGTCCAATGTCCACACGCTGACTACGAATTAAAATCTGTGTAGTAAATTTCAATGAGTTCAAAAAGTTTTGATACGAATATTCCACCCCTTCGCGCTCTGTTTCACTCATCAAATCAAAGTTAATTGATTTACACGCCACCACTGCACGAAATGAGCCGTCTTTCATAATTACTACATTATCTCTCAACTCCGAAATCCTCAAAGTCGCTTGCGTCGAAAGTGGATCGTCTTTATTTTTTGGCGGTGTCGCCGCCGCACCTAACGCTGCCGAACCAACTGCCGCTGCGTTGGGATTTTGTGGCATCGGCGCCATCATTTGCGGCTGTCCTCCTGGCATTTGCTGCATCGGCTGCATTTGCTGACCCGGCATCTGTTGCATCGGCTGACCTGGCGCTTGTTGCCCTGGCAGAATCATTTGTGGTTGCTGATATTGTTGTGGATTCATAATTTAATGTAACGATATAAAAACTTCGCCCTTTTCCTTTTCTTTTATTCGATTAGCCTCCTTCGCAATTGTCGCAACTGAATAATCAGAATTATTAGCTAATTCCATTATACTAGGATTTGCCGGTTTTGTCTCAACTTTATTAGTCTTTTCCACAGGTTTTTCCACCACCGGCGCCGTCGGATCAATCACCACCGCTGAATCAAAATTCGGTTTTTGGCCTACTGTCGATGGGCTCTCACTCACCATTGTATTCGAAGTCGTATTCGGTTTTTCTTCCTCTTTTTTCCGATCGTTTTTAATTCCACCACTTATCGCTAAATTCTCCGATTTCGCAATTTCATTTTTCATTTCTTGGATCACTTCATTATGTCGCTGATTTTCATCTCGCTGAATTGCCGATGTAATATTTCCGAAATTATTTGTCTCGAACATATCATACGCCGTCGTCGCTTCAGCCACCAGCCCCGCATTCGCATGGTCTACGCTTTCACCTTTAATCGCATAACCTTCCGTATCCACAATATCTGCCAAAAATGATAACCGATGCGTCGCCTCTTCTCCTGTAATATCGCGCGCTCGCGTATCGTCAACAATTTTCGGCGCGGTAATCTGAATCGTCGCCTCTTTTTGTCCAGGCATCCACGTGCGTTTCCGCGGTTTCAAATAATACGAAGCCACCGCCGCCAAATATGTTTCCATCGGCTGATCTTTTTTCAGCGGCAACGCCAAAGCCGCAAAAAACAACACCGGCGGAATTGGGATAATCGCTAACAACGGAAAAATTTGAAACAACCCCACCGCCAGCGCAATTAGTATTCCGGCAATCAAAAGATAAACAAATTGCCGAAAACTAAAAGGGCCTAAGAGTTTATCGTCGGCCTCAACATCTTGAGGGACTTTGTACTGCGCCATACACTTATATTATACCATAATTATTTTGAAAAATTTGCCTCATCCAGCAGTTCTGTAGCTTTTTTTATCATATACGCTGCCTCATTAGTCGGAATTACATAAATCGGTTTCGAATTCTCCGTCGCCACATTCATATAACCTTTCATTTCGCCCAAAATCATCTCATTTTTCAACTCAAAACCCATAAATCCTAATTTCGCAACAATCGCAGTTCTTACCGGAACCGAACGTTCGCCAATCGTTGCCGTAAACACCAACGCATCCACACCGCTCATTTTTGCCGTAAATTCACCAATTTTCCCCACAATCCCATCTACAAACATCTCATACGCTTTCACCGCCTCCGTTCGCCCTGCTTCCGCTCCCGCAATAATTTCTCGCATATCATTCGAACCCGCCAACGCAAACAGACCCGATTTTTTATTCATCAACTTAATCGCTTCCGCCGCACCCAATTTCTCACCAAGCAACGCCCCGATCGTCGGGTCGATCGACCCCGTTCGCGTTGAGCTCATCAAACCTTCGAGCGGCGTTTCTCCCATCGAAGTATACACCGGCTCACCATTCAAAAACGCTGTCACCGAACATCCCGATCCAAGATGACACACAATCATCTTCTCTTTCAAAAGTCCAAGTTCCAAAATTCGTTCCATTATATAACCATAGCTCGATCCGTGCGCGCCCCAACGCGCCAAATCAAACTCCGCCACAATCTCCGCCGGCAACGCATATGCCACATCTCGCCGACTCACTCGCGTCAACGCTTCCGAATCGCTCATTACAATCACCGGCACTTTCGGGAACACCTCCATCGCATTTCTAATTCCTCGTTCCGCTCCCGAAACATGCAACGGATTTGTCATCTGCGCTTTTTTAAGTTCCGTAAAAGTTTTTTCATCCACCACATGATTTTCAGAAAAATACTTTCCCGCCGCCACCACTCGCACTAAAATTCCATCCAACGAACAAGTTTCATTAATAAATCCTTCTTCCTCAAAAATCCGTTTCGCCTCTTCAAACGCACCGTCTAACGAATCCCAACTCGCATCAATTTTCTCTTCGCTCCCATCCGCTCGCGTTAATGTACAAATAAATTTTTTATTCCCATTTTCCTCGACCCCCTCAAAATACAACGCCGCAATTTCCTTTTCACTTTTGTACAACGAAAACCTCTCACTCGACGACCCCGAATTAAAAATCAAAAAATTTTTTGCACCATTCATATTCTAATTTTATCACAAAAGCTTATTCATTTCCTGGATAACTATCCAGATCATTCAACACATCTTTCAACCAATCATACAAATCAGCATTTGTCAAATAATCGTTTTGGTGATAAAAATCATCATACTGATACGCCACAAAATTATTTTTACCAAAGAATTCTTCTAACTTCTTCTTTGTTTTCTTAAAGAATGTCTCTGTCGCATCATCGCCATATTTTTCATTCATTTCTTCCATCTCCGCTTTAAATTTCAGCTGATCATTTTCATCATAAACTCTATTCGAGGTCTCATAATCAAAATTCGGATCCGCCGCTTTTTTTGTTTTCATTTCTTCTTCCCATTCTTTTTTCCGCTTTTCCCGATAATATTTCACTTCTTTAAACAACTCATTTTCGTCGTCAAGATTTGTCCATTCACGTACCCAGTCTTTCGCATTGTTCGCCGCGCCCGAACGTCGTGAACGATAAATCTGCTCTAGCTTTCCAGTCTCACCCAAAAGTTTCAAAACTTGTCGTTTCGTATACTTTTCTTTCAATTTCACCAAATCTTTTTTCCGTTTAGCTTGCGCCACCGTCGGCTCTTCATCGCCATACAACGTTTGAATTTCAGCCTTCTCTTTTTCATATTTTGCCCGCGCTTCCGGATTTTCCACAAAATATTCTTTTGCAAAATGCTCCATTAACGCTTCCCGATAATCCGATCGCGAACCCAAAAATTGCATCGGCGTCTGTCCCTTTACAAATTCCAACGTTCGCGCACGATAAAAATCTTCCGCCTTCTTCGGGTTTTCCTTAAATACGCTATCGCCTTCCCAAACCGTCTTCCACTCATACTCCGGCTCACCATTTTCATCCGTAACAATTCGCCACTGTTCTTGACCATTCGCATCCACATATTTTTCTTTCTTTTGCGACATCTTATAACCAGTCAAAAACTCTACCGCACTCTTTAACTGCTCACTACCCGAAACATATTTCGCACTCGCCGAAATAAATTGTGGCGCCATCGCCGCCTGAATTTCTTCACGTTTCCCAAAATACTTATCCAAATCCAAATGTTTCTTCCCGTCTTCCCCGACATAACTATACGCCTTCATCAAACTACTATCCAAATTGCCTAACGCCGTTCGCTCGATATTCTCAAGCCCCGTACCCTCCATTAACTCTCTCAGCCCCTTCTTCGCATATAATCGCCCACCCGGCTCTCCGTCATGATAGCCCTTAATATATTCGTCATAAGTTACATTCATCACTTGCCGTTCATTACCATTATAAATTCGCGCCGTCTCCAAATTGATATATTTCCCAAATCGACGCAAAAACGGATCTTTGTCTTTCACCTCAAACATCAAGAAATTTGCCAGCGATTGCGACGCGTGCGTTCCGAGTTCCAATCCACCATAATTCACATTCATCACATCATCCATTATTTCTTTCACCACATCTGTATCTCCGCGTTGATTTAACACCCTCAACCCCGAAACAATCGTATCAATATTATCCGAAACTTTCACTTTAAAAGTCCCATCCGCATTTCGCACCGCATGGGTTGAAATCTCTTTTAACCGTCCCTTCAAATCTTTTGTCGACGGCGTCATCTCGAAATACTTCTGATATTTTGTCGTCAAAATCTTATTTTGTGTATCATATGCCTGCGCCGCATTCGCCGCTACGAATTGGATATCTGCCACATTTCCATTCATCACTTCGCTCATCGTCGCATATTTTGTCGCCGCCTGAGCCGCGTCTTCACTATTCGGATCTATATGGAATTTGTAATCTTTGCGCGGTATTGCCACTGTCTGACCGTCCTCTAACACATTCGTCGTGTACCCATTCGTCTTATCCATATGCCAATTCATCGCCGCCTCAGTCCGTTTATAGAAACTTTCCACATTGTCGATCGCAATTTTCTCGCCTCGTACTTGCTCGAATTTCAACGTATCCGCCGCTGCCACCATTCGGTTATCAAGCGCCTCTAACCGCTTCTTTGTTGCGCCCTTCACATCTTTCGCCGCCACCAAAGGACTCAATCCGCTATTCATATTATTCTTGTCTCGTTCAATCACACGTTGATACTCTAACGCTCGTGCCACATTTTCATACGACTCCATTCCATGTTTCGTCGGTACGCCATTTTTATCATAATTTCGTCTCGCCCGATATGCCAAACCTCGATTTTTTGCCAACTCCGCATTCTCCGCCGTCCCCGCTTCTCTATCTACTTTACGATTCGACACAAACTGCATTAACCTCAGCGACGGCGTTACCGCTCGCCCCGAAGCCAGCATTTTCGCTCGCGTATTATCTCGATGCGAACCTGCCCACGCCCGATTTTTCGCCAATGGCGACGCAGTAATTTGTCGCATTTTCGCATTAATATCGCCAAGAAACGTCCCAGACATCTGCATCAATTTCCATGAAAAGAACAGCGGGAAAATTTGTACCGCCGTTCCTAGTAGCAACCCAAATCCGTCCGTCGCGCTTGCAATAATTGCAAATCCCGCCAAAGATGACGCACCGAACAACAATGAAAACATCGGATAAAACACCAACATCTGCGTCAACAATTGTTTCCACTTCTTAAACAAATGTTCTGTATTCGGCAAAATATATGCCACAATCGCTAGCGGCGAAATCATAATCAAAAGTGCCACCACCGCTTGACGCAAAGCGATCGTAATCAGACCAATCGCCACCGCCACAATCGCCCCCAGCACCACTGGGATCAACATCCAAATCGCTCCCGTCTCAAACGCAATCACTCCTGCACCAATTGTCAATGCCGTTCCGCCCGCAATTGCGCTAAACATTTCCGCATTCATCATCTTCGTTTCTGTCGTCATTCCTGGATTCGTCGACACCGCCGAACTCGCCACCGTATCAAATAGCCCTCTTAAAC
>CAVDHS010000053.1:0-2685 GCA_963609155.1 Bulleidia sp.
ATTCTCTCTCTAAAGACGGTCTTACCGAAGGCGAAAAACTCCACAAATACGAAAATTTCAAAGCTTTCGGCATCCTTAAAGAAAATTCTCATTTTTCCGCAATCCTCATTCCGAAAAAACGTTTCAGTCCTGCTGTTAAAGTCTATTTTCCTGGTGATAGCGGTGAAGGTATTGTCGATGCGCTCGGTGCTCGGTTACCAATGGAAGAAGTTAAGCTTGATTTCCTCGATAAAATTGTAAACTTCTTGCGCATTTAAAAAATCTGTGCTATCATAAACATAAGTATAATAAAAAGGTGGGCATAATGGACCAAAATCAAATTACAGACAATCAAAACGTTGATAACGACCTTCAAAAAGCGATCGATAATATTACTAATACCACAAATGTTGATCCGGTTTTTTCTGATCCGGTCGCAGCGCCTTCTTCAGTTCCTGAAGGTGACACTGGCGAACTCGGCGAACCAGTCGGTCCTTTCCCAGAACCGAAAGTTGAAACTCCAGCGCCAGCGCCGGAACCGCTCGCGCCACTTGATCCGATAAATATCCCTGATCTCAACGCGCCTGCGCCTGAGCCAGTATCAAATCCTAATCAACCAGCTCCGCTTTCCGAACCTGTGCCAGCGCCTACATTAGAATCGACGCCAGCGCCGGAGCCAACTCCAGAGCCAATTGCACCCGCAGCTAATTCTGCCGAAGCACTCAACATGCACCAAGTTAAAGAAGCCGCTCTTCGTGATCTCGTCCCTCTTCTTGACCATCTCAACATGAACGCTTCGCAAAAGTTTGACATCTATCGCAACATTTTCGAAGAACTTAAAGATTACACCGTTCTCGATCCAGCCTACAAAGCCGCTTCGGAGATCGCTGACGATACTGAACGCGCTGAAGCTTTATTCTATCTCGTCAAATCTATCGACAACATGTAGACCTCTTTAAAAATCCCCCAGATCATTTCTGGGGGATTTTTATTGATTTAGCTTTTCTAAATCTAATACATTCCGCCCATATCCGCGTTCTGTGTCGCTTTTTCTTCCGGAATTTCGCAAATCAGCGCTCCCATTGTCATCGCTGTCGCCGCGATCGACGTCGCATTTTTCACCGCTTCTTTCGTCACTTTCGCCGGATCGATCACCCCCGTCTTTTTCAGATCTACTACACCTTTCTCCGGCTCCATCACATTCACGCCAAACCCAGGTTTCGCCGACTCCACCTCTGCAAGCAAGGCCTGCGCATTTAATCCCGCATTTTCCATAATGTGTACAAACGGTGCTTTCAGAGCCTGCTTCACAATACGTGCTCCTGCATCTTCATCAGAAAGCCCATTTGCAAGATTCACTAGCGTCACTCCGCCACCAGTCACAATTCCTTCCGAGAGTGCTGCTTTTGTCGCCGCCACTGCATCATCAACTCTAAACTTCTTCTCGTCAATCTCCGTTTCTGTTGCGCCACCGACTTTAATCACCGCCACTTTCCCTGACAATGCCGCCGCTCGCTTCTCAAATTCCTCGCGCTCATAATCACTTTTTGCATTTTTTGCCTGCGCATTAATCAGTGCAATCCGCTCTTTCACTGCTTCCGCCGAACCTGCACCCTTAATTACCGTCGTTTCATCTTTTGTCGCAATCACTTTCGCTGCCGAACCGAGCACTTCCAGCCCAACTTCTTCAAGTTTCAAGCCCTTCTCTTCCGACACCACCGTCGCATCTGTCAAAATCGCCATATCTTCCATAATTTCTTTACGGCGATCACCAAACGACGGTGCCTTCAAAACTAGCGAATTAAACACACCTTTCAATTTATTCAGAACCAGTAGCGACAGCGCCTCTCCCGACACTTCTTCCGCTACAATCACTAAATCTTTCTTTCCACTTTGCGCCACTTTCTCAAGTAACGGCAAAATATCGCTCGCCGCCGAAATTTTACGCTCAGTAATCAAAACCAACGGTTTCTCAAAAATCGCTTCTTGCCGATTCACATCTGTCACGAAAAACGGCGACGCGTACCCCTTATCATACGAAAATCCTTCGACAATTTCCTCTTCCATCTCAAGCCCTTGCCCCGCTTCCACCGTCACTACACCATCTTTACCGATTTTCGCAATCACTTCCGCGATTAGTTTCCCAATTTCCGCGTCCCCTGCCGAAATCGTCGCAACTTCCGCCACCTTATCCGACGATCCCTCAATTTTCTCCGCCGACTTTTCAATCTCATCAACAATTTCCGCGCCAGCCTTCTCAATCCCCTTACGCAATTCCATCGGATTCACTCCTGCCGCAATCAGCTTATTCGCTTCCGCCAAAATATTATAAGTCAGCACCGTCACTGTCGTCGTACCATCTCCCGCCACTTTATTCAACTTTTGCGCCGCAGTTTTAATTAATTTTGCCCCCACCGCTTCCCCGAGCGTCTCATCTTTAGACGGCAAATCCACCGCTTCCGCAACGGTCACACCATCGTGCGTAATCACCGGCGCACCATATTCTTTTTCAATAATCACATTTTTACCCTTCGGCCCAAACGTTACTTTCACCGCGTCATACAGTTGTTTCGCCCCTGACAGCACTTTTTCCCGCGCTTCTGCTTCATAGTAAATTTTCTTTGCCATATTCTCTCCTTTTTAATAATTTGCTTTAATTTCTAGGTTTCACTTAATGAGTTTTCCACAGGTTTTCCACAACTTTAC
>CAVDHS010000054.1:0-6168 GCA_963609155.1 Bulleidia sp.
GGTACATACACAGGTTCAAGGATTGGATGCGCCGGAGCAAATTTTAAAAGCGTTGAATTATTTTAATGAACGCGGTGAGGTTGAAGTGATTGCGATTTTGCGTGGAGGCGGGAGTGCGGATGACTTGGCTTGTTTTAATGACGAGCAGTTGACGCGAGCGGTGGCGAGTTCAAAAATTCCGGTGATTACGGGAATTGGACACGAAGTTGATGAAACTTTGTGTGATCTTGCGGCGGACAAATGCGCCTCGACGCCGTCGAACGCAGCAGAAATTTTGACGCCGATAGATCGAATGAATGCGAAAAATACAATAACGCAAAAAATTCAAAAAATTGAACAAGATATATTGCGAAGGGTGAAGAACGAAACGGGGATTATCGAGGGTACGGTACAAAAAGTGGGGCGAGACATGATCGAAAAAGTGAATATGATTTGTGCAGATAAAATGGCGCAAGTGGCGGTGATGTTGAATAATGAAATTGAGAAAAAAGAAAATGAAGTGGCGGGGAAAGTACGACTACTCGAAGCGTTAAATCCGGAAAAAGTGTTGAAACGTGGCTATGCGATCTTGAGTGGGAAAATATCGCCAGGGAATGTTGTAAAAATTACAACATTTGAAAAAGAAATTACTGCTGAAGTGAAAAAAATTAAGGAAAGGAAGTAAAAATGGCAGAAAAAAAGAATTTGAATACGAAAATTACGGAATTGGACGAAAAAATCGAATGGTTTTATTCGGACGAGTTTGAATTATCGGAGGCGATAAAACGATTTGAAGAGGTGACGAAACTGGCGAAAGAAATCGATGCAGATTTAGATAAGTTGAAGAATGAAGTTAAAGTTTTGGCGAAAGATTTTAGCAAATAGTTTTGAAAATAGTGTGATATAATAAGCTTATGAATAATAATCAGATGCCGGGGGCGTCAGGAATGCCACAGATGCAGCAAATGCCGCCGATGCAACCGATGCAACCGGCGGGGCCGACGCAATACCAAACGGCGCCAAATGGTATGCCGATGGTGCAACAAGTCCAATTGCCGCCGAAACCGACTAAAGATGTGGCGGGGTTAGTTAAAACGATCGTGATCGTTGTATTGTCGCTAGTCGCGGTGACTTTTATCGGGCTGTTTATTTGGATGTTGTTAGAACGAAATGAGGCGCAGACTGATATTGATACAAAAATTCAAGTGGCGGAAGCGGCGGCGCGTGATGAGCAGTCGCAAAAAATGGAAGCGGAGTTCTTAGAACGAGAAAAATATCCATATAAAACTTTTGCGGGGCCGGCGGATTATGGGCAATTGACTTTTGAATATCCAAAAACCTGGAGTCTTTATATCGAGAAAGCAGCGACTGCGGGTGGAGATTTTAATGCATATTTTAATCCGATTCAAGTGGATGCAGTAAGTGAAGAGACTATCAATGCACTTAGAGTGACGATTTTGAATCAAAGTTTTGACGAAGTATCAAAAGAATATCAAGAGTATGTTGATGATGAAGATACGAATTTAAAAATGGAATCGGTGACAATCGGTGTGAATAATAATATTACTGCGAACCGTTATACTGGGACGATCCCGGACACGGAACTGAGCGGTTATATTGTGATTTTTAAGATTCGCGATAAGACTGTGATTTTGCAAACTGACGCTACGCCATTTGCGGATGATTATAATAAACTGCTCGGGACGGTGACCTTTAACGAATAGATATGTTATAATGGGGGTATGGAACAGGAGGTTGACGGAATTTTGGTGGCGGCGCATGAGCTGAAGGCGCCATTGGCGGTATTAAGGCAGTTGGCTTTGGGTTTACCGGAAATGAATCTTGAAGGGGAACATTTACGGAATGAAATGGTGAATGTTTCGGAACGAGCGATAAAACAAGTGAATGATTTAACAAAAATTCGGCGATTGGAAGATGGGCTGTTTGAAATGGAACCGGTGGCAGTGCGAGCAGTATGTGATGATGTAATGCGAGAATTGACTTATTTGTTTGATTATAATCGACGAGAATTATTTATTAAATATTCGAATCGTTCGCGGTTGGTGACGGCGAATCGAGATTTACTGCATAGTGTGGTATATAACTTTTTATTAAATGCAATGCATTATTCGGGAGAGCGGACACGAGCGGAGTTAGTGGTGCGAGATTTTCACGATCGAGTGAAGATCGTAGTGCGGGATTATGGGCCAGCTTTACCAATGGATGTGTGGCGCGAAATGAAACGAGGTTGGATTGAAAAACCGACTTCGATTGCGATGCGACCAGGTTCATCGGGATTGGGGCTTTATATCGCTTCGAAATTTTCGCGATATATGAATGCGAAAGTGGGAGCAGTAAGACATCGCGATGGAACTAGTTTTTATGTTGAATTACCAATTTCGAAACAAGCGAGTTTGTTCGAATGATTTTGGTGATTGATGATGATAAAATAATGGCGGGGTGTATTGCGAGAGCGTGCGGTGAGCATGAAACGCGGATTTTTCAAAATGCGATTGAGGCGATGGATTTTATTGCGGCGGCAGGTGCACCGGAATTGATTTTTTTGGATATTTTGTTGGACGGACCGGACGGTTTTACGTTTTTGAATGAATTGATTTCGTATGCGGATACGGTCTTAGTGCCGGTAGTGATAGTTTCGTCGCTGGATTTTTCCGGGCGAGATTTGTCGGTTTATGGTGTAGTGGGAATTTTGAATAAAGACACAATGCGACCGGAGGAGATGAAAAGTTATGTCGAAGAATATGCTAGATAAAGATTTCCGGACTTTGGGAATTGTTTTAAGACGAACGAATTATGGCGAAGCGGACCGGATTTTGAATATAATCACGCCGTTTGGGAAAATTTCGGCGATGGCGAAAGGTGTGCGCAAAGTAAAATCGAAACTTGCGGGCGGAGTGGAGATGTTTTCACTGACGGATTTGAATATTCATCAAGGACGCGGAAAACTCGGAACGGTGACTGGCGCGAAAATGACGGAATATTATGGGACGGGAATTTTGGTGGATTTTGAGCGAATGGAGCTTGCGGCGACGATTTTGCAAAAAGTGGATAGAGCGGCGGAAGAAGTGGCGGATGTTGGCGCGACATTTTTTGAAATTACACGGCAAAGTTTAAAAGCATTGAATGATGGTGCGGATGTGCGACTTGTGATGAGCTGGTTCGGAGTTAATTTTTTGCGTGCGAGTGGCGAAGAAATGAATTTATATCGCGATGTTAATGGTGAGAAATTGCGCGCGGATTTGAGGTATAATTGGAGTGTAACTGAAGGCGCATTTGAAAATGTAAGAAATGGCGAATTCGGAGCGGATGAAATAAAATTGTTGCGGTTGATGACGACTTTAGAATTGAAAAAAGTGCGATTGATAAAAATTGAAGACGAGATGATGGCAAAAATTTGTGGTATAATAAAAAATAATAATAAATAAAGTCTCGGAGTTAGATATGAGCAAAAAATTAGAAGACATCGTTAGTTTATGTAAAAGGCGGGGATTTGTTTTTCAGGGTTCAGAAGTTTATGGCGGAATGGCCGGGACTTGGGATTATGGTCCGTTGGGGGTGATGTTGAAAAAGAAAATGATGAACGCGTGGTGGAAATATTTTGTTGAAGATCGAGAAAATATGTATGGAGTGGATGCAGCGATTATTATGAACCCGCGTACTTGGGTCGCTTCGGGGCATACGGCGACTTTTGCAGATCCGCTAGTGGAATGTAAAAATTGTAAAAATCGTTTTCGGGCGGATAAAATTGCTGACGGGATTAATGAATCGGTGACGACGGAAGAATTTTTAGCGACACATGCGAAATGTCCAGTTTGTGGAAAAGAAGAATGGGGCCCGATTCGGAAGTTTAATATGATGTTCACGACGCATGTCGGAGCAGTATTACCGGAAGACACAGCGGAAAATCCGGAATTGGCGGATAAGGGGATCGCGTATCTTCGCCCGGAAACGGCGCAGGGGATTTTTACGAATTATAAAAATATTGTGGACACGATTTATCCGAGTCTACCATTTGGGATTTGCCAACAAGGTAAGGCTTTCCGAAATGAAATTTCGCCGCGAGATTTTATTTTGCGTGATCGTGAATGTTCGCAAATGGAAATTGAATATTTTGTGGCGCCGGAAACTTGGGAAGAAAATTTTGAAGAAATGCGCGTGGCGCAACATGATTTTCTGGAAAGAGTGATGGGACTTCCGGCGGAAAATATTCATGAATTAGACGTGCCGGCGGAAGATCGAGCGCATTATAGTAAACGAACGATTGACTTTATGTTTGATTATCCGAATGGCGAAGGTGAATTGATGGGGTTGGCGTACCGAACGGATTTTGATTTGTCGAATATTCAGCGGGAATCTGGAAAATCGATGGAATATCGCGATAAAAAGACAAACGAAGTGTTTATTCCACATGTGATTGAACCGTCGATAGGAGTGGAACGATTATTCTTGGCGATTATGACGGCTGCGTATACGGAAGATGAAGTTGATGGTGATGGTGAAAAGCGAGTGGTGTTAAAGTTGCCGGAAGAATTGGCGCCATACCGTGTTTCGCCACTGCTTAAAAATAAGCCGGAGTTGGTAAAGAAAGCACAGGAAGTTTATCAGAAATTGCGTGAGAAATATGGTAATGTGACATGGGACGATTCGGGAAATATCGGGAAGCGTTATCGAAAACAAGATGAAATTGGGACGCCGAAATGCGTGGTGATTGATTTTGACACTTTGGAGGACGATTCGGTGACGGTGCGCGATCGCGATACAATGAAACAAGAGCGAATTAGTATTGAAGAATTGTAAAAAATTTGCTATGATAGACATAAGCAGAAAAGGAGAGTAATCTATGGCTAAAAAAACTACAGCTAGTAAAACAGCAAAAACTAGCGCGAATAAAACTAAGAATACGCGAAAGAAAAATAATAAGGGTGTGGTTATTGGGATTTGTTGCGCAGTGGCGGTGGTAATAGTAGCGATTATTGCGGCGTTGGTGATAAGTAGCAACAATGAATTAAATGATTCATATTTCAAATCAGATAACACGAAATATGTGTTGACGATTAATCAAGATGAAATCACGGCGGTCGAGGGCGAAGATACGAATTATACGCCAAAGAAAACGCATATTGTTTATGAATATGAGGGTGATACGATCACAAGCGTAAGAGTTTATTATGAATATGCGGATAATGAGACTGCAATAAAAGCTTTGGACTATATTAAAGAGAATCAAGGAGCGACCGAAACTTATAAAGAGCTTGCTACGAACGGTAAGTATGTAGTGATCACGATGAATGATTCGGATTTCGAAGGCGTTACGGCTTCAGACGTGAAATCACAGATTGAGGCATATGAAGCATTGAAAAATACGAACTTTGATGAAATAACGACGGACGAAACGACGACGACTGAGAACACAAACACAACTGAGAATACGAATACGAATACGAATACGGAAACTAAATAACGGAATAAGCGTATTTACGAAACCTCCCGCTTTGCGGGAGGTTTTTGGATGTAAAAAGTGTCTTTCGATTTTGAAAGACACTTCGATGAGAGTTTGGATTATTTTTTGAAGCGGGCAATCGCATCGGCGATGACTTTTTTCGCTTCTTCAACGCCCTCGAAAGCTTTGACTTCGGTAGTACCAGGTTTTTTCAAATCTTTATAGTGATTAAAATGGAACTCAATTTGCTTCAAAGTCTGTTTTGGTAAATCTTCGAGCGAATTATAAGCATCGCCGTTATTACGATCGTCTTCTGGTACGCAGATGATTTTATCGTCGACTTCGCCGCCATCAACAAATTTCATCACGCCAAGGATTTTCGCTTTCATCCAAATACCGGTAGTGAGAGGCTGGTCCGTGATCATCAAAACGTCAAGTTCGTCGCCGTCTTCGTCGATAGTTTGTGGAATAAAACCATAATTACAAGGTTTAGCGAATGCCATCGGTTCAACACGGTCGAGCATGAAGCAAGCGTGTTCGCGGTCCCATTCGATTTTGTGGTTAGATCCGGTCGGGATTTCGATTACGACGTTGAGCTCGCCGTTTTCGTAATCGCCCGGAGTCAAGATTTTGTTAAAATCTGTCATAATGTCTCCTTTTTATATTATAATTTTAGCATATTTTTAGAGAAAAGTCGAAGGTTCGGCCGGATCAGTCCAGAAATCGGT
>CAVDHS010000054.1:6178-10247 GCA_963609155.1 Bulleidia sp.
AAATTGAAAGTACGAGTTTTGCCGGTAGCAAAATCTTTGACTTGCAATTTTCCGGTTTCGACTTCTTTTTCGCCGATGACGATGCCATTCGCGGCGATTTTTGAAGCGTAGGCGAGTTTATCACCGAGTTTTTTATCAGTTAATACTAAAGTAGTGCTGTGACCTTTTTTGCGTAATTCGTTGGCAAATTTGAAAGTGTAATCGAGTTCTTGATCGGAGACTGGAATGAGAGCGTATTCGGTGAGATTTTGAGTATCGAAATTTAATAATTTATGCTCGTTCAAAACATAGAAAAGACGAGTCAGCCCAATCGATCCGCCGACGCCAGGGAAGGATTTTGCGAAAAAATAGCCGGTGAGATTTTCATAACGACCGCCACCGCAAACCGAGCCGAGATTTTTATATTCGGGAAGAATGAATTCAAAAACAGTGCCGGTATAATAATCTAATCCGCGAACGATTTTTAAATCAGCGGCGATTTTATCACTGAGGTTCATCGCTTCTAGAAAACCGAGAGTTTGGTCGAGTTCAGCAACGCCTTGTTCGAAAGTTTCGTTTCTGATTTCGAGATTTTCGAGTTTTGCCACCACTTCGGAACGGGGACCATTCAATTCGACAAAATTAAGAATGGTTTTGACTTGAGTTTTGTTTAATTCGAGTTCTTCAAGCGAGACTTTAGTTTGTTCGGGAGTGACTTTTTCGGCATGGTCGATAATATTGGAAATTTCGCTGGCCTTTTCGGAAAGATTCAAGGCTTCGAGCAATCCAGCTAGAATTTTTCGGTTAGAGATGCGCGCGAGCAGCGGTGTTTCGAGTTCGAAAACTTCAAAAGCTTGAATTAAAGTTGAAATTACATCGGCGTCATAAGCGAGCGGAAGTTTTTCGCGACCGATAATGTCGATGTCGCATTGATAAAATTCGCGAAAACGACCTTTTTGGGCGCGTTCGCCACGAAAATTCGGGCCGATTTGTGCGACTTTAAAAGGGAAATCGAGATCATTTTCGTGTTCGATGACGTAGCGCGCGAGCGGGACAGTATGATCGAAACGGAGTGCTTGCGTCGCTTCGGTTTTTTCGCCAGTTTTGCGAACAGAATAAATTTGTTTTTCGGTGTCGCCGCCAGCTTTGGCAAGCAAAACTTCCGAGCGTTCGATGCAAGGAGTTTCAATGTTTTGATAGCCAAATTGTTTGTAAATGCTGGCGATTTTGGATTTTAAGTTATCGAAAACGGCTTGATCTTTAGGCAAAAGTTCTTGTGCGCCGGAAATTGGAGCAGTATTGATTTTTTTCATAACCTAATTATAACAAAAAAGACCTGAAAGGTCCATGGCGGTCCTGGACTCTCAGGATGGAGAGCCCAGGAAACTGAAATTATTTTGAATTTCGTGCGTCAATCACTTCTTTAGCCACATTCGGCGGCACTTCCTCGTAAGCGAAGAGTTCCATTGAAGAAGCAGCGCGTCCTTGCGTCATACCACGTAGATCGCCAGTGTAGCCGAATAAGTTTGCCAGCGGGCAGAAAGCTTTGATTAATTTTGCACCACCGACCAAATCTTCCATTTCATCAACCCGACCACGGCGCGAATTCACGTCGCCGATCACGTCGCCCATAAATTCCTCTGGCGTAGTGATTTCTAGTTTCATCACTGGCTCGAGCAAAACTGGATTCGCCTTTTTGATACCTTCGCGAGTCGCGAGTGCGCCAGCTAGCGTAAAGGCGAGTTCCGAAGAGTCAACATCGTGATACGAACCATCATATAGCGTAGCTTTGATATCGACCACTGGATAACCGGCGATTACACCGCCCGCCAAAGTGTCTTCGACACCTTTTTGAACTGGCTTGCGGTATTCTTGTGGGACTACACCGCCTTTGATTTGATCGATGAACTCGAAACCTTTGCCCGGCTCATTCGGTTCAAATTTAATCCAAACATCGCCGTATTGACCACGACCACCAGATTGTTTGACGTGTTTACCTTGCGCTTCAGCGGTACCACGAATGGTTTCACGATAAGCTACTTGCGGCGCACCGGTGTTCGCTTCAACATTATGTTCACGTTTCAAACGATCGATAATAATTTCGAGATGCAATTCGCCCATCCCTGAAATAATAGTTTGCCCAGTTTCCTCGTCAGTATGGACGCGGAAAGTCGGGTCTTCTTCAGCCATCTTCGAAAGTCCGAGCGCCATTTTTTCTTGGTCGGCCTTGGTTTTCGGTTCAACTGCGATCGACACTGGTGGATCTGGGAATTCGATCGATTCCAGCAAAATCGGCTTGGTTGGCGCACAGAGAGTCGTTCCAGTTGTACAATTCTTCAATCCCACCACTGCAGCAATGTCGCCTGCGCCAATTTCATTAATTTCCTTGCGGTCGTTAGCGTGCATCCGCACTAACCGCCCAATACGTTCCTTGTCGCCAGTCGAGGCGTTCAAAATCGTGTCGCCGGATTTAAGTTTTCCAGCATAAACGCGGATAAAAATTAATTTTCCGACAAATGGGTCGGTTGCGATTTTGAATGCAAGCGCCGTCAAAGGTTCCGAATTATCAGCTTTGCGCACGATTTGGTCGCCAGTTTTTGGATCGGTACCAACTGTTTGCCCTTGATCGCGGTCCAGAGGACTTGGCAAGTAGTCAGTCATCAGGTCCAAAACCTTCTCAACGATCACACCACGACCATCGCCACCAGTCACGAGGAAGAAATCACCATCAAGCACGCGTTTGCGGAGCGCGGCTTTGAGTTCTGGAATAGTAATCGCCTCTTCGCCTTCGTTAAAATACTTATCCATCAAGGCTTCATCAGCTTGCACTGCTTCTTCGACTAACATCGAACGGGCATTTTTGGCTTTTTCGAGCATATCTGCCGGAATTTCGCCCACGGTCAGCTCGTGATCGGCGTAATCTTTGTAGGTGTACGCTTTCATGTCGATCAAATCAACCACGCCACAAATGTCTTTTTCAAAACCAATCGGCAGATGAATCGCAACTGCGTTTTTTGAGAGACGCTTGTGGATCGAATCTAGCGATTTGTAGAAATCGCCGCCGATTTGGTTAATTTTGTTCACAAAACAGATACGTGGCACGCCGTATTTGGTCGCTTGGCGCCACACGGTTTCGGATTGCGCTTCAACGCCCATTTTACCGTCGAACACCACCACCGCGCCATCCAGCACGCGCAATGAACGCTCAACTTCCGCGGTAAAGTCGATATGCCCCGGGGTATCAATGATGTTAATTTGGTGATTTTTCCAATACACCGTCACCGCCGCCGAAGTAATCGTAATTCCGCGTTCCTTTTCCTGTTCCATCCAGTCGGTATCCGCACCGCCGGTTCCGCCCTTCACTAGGTCGATTTTATGTTTCAACCCCGTCCGATACAAAATCGCTTCCGAGGTCGTCGTCTTGCCTGCGTCAATATGGGCAATAATCCCGATATTGCGCAGCTTATTGAGATCTTTTATGTCAGCCATATGCTCCTTTATTTTATTATTGGTTCTTTTTGTAGCTCCACGCTCAAAAAAGACGTATTTCTGACTTCAATTTTACCATAACCCCCCAGTTTTAGCAAGAATTAAATAATAGCTTTCAATCCGGGCAATTCTTTACCGAGCAAGAATTCGAGAGCGGCACCGCCGCCGGTGGAAATGAGCGAAAAATCGAGATTAGGATGTTTCTCGGACAACTTTTCAACAAAACCGGTGGTATCGCCGCCACAAATGACCGTAGTTGCGCCGCGTTTTTCGCCGATTAATTCGGCGGCGATGGTCGAGGCGGTGTCGTAAGGCGGATCTTCGACTAAACCTAAAACGCCGTTCCAGATAATCGTGCTGGCGTCGGTGATGTAATTTGCGAGTTTTGCGGTTGAAAGCGGGCCGATGTCAAGTTTGCGTCCGGCTTCGTCGATGTCGAAATCGTCGGCGACGATAATCTTCGAGTTTTTTGACTGGTAACCGTCAGCGGCGATTTTTCCGCCAACGAAAATGCGGTCGGCGAGCGGAGTAAATTTTTCGATTAAGGGTTCTTTGTCTTCAATTTTGGCGCCGCCAATGATGAGTAAAACTGGTTTTGCGG
>CAVDHS010000055.1:0-2019 GCA_963609155.1 Bulleidia sp.
AAAGAATCCTTATCAATCTCGTAAAAAAGTCGTTTCGCGCGTGAATCATAAAACCCCGATCGAGATTAAATTAAATTTTGGGAAGCCCGCAAAAAATATCCCGCCGGATTATAATAGTGTTGATCAAAAATTGACGGAGTTATATCACGAATACGGCGAGGATCTTTTCTCGAAAAAAATTCAGATTATTTCGCGTTATAATCGTGATATTTTTCGTCTGGTGGATGAAACTGAGCAAAAATTTAAACACGCTAAGCTCACTAATGCTTCCGAAGCCGTGATGGAATTATCCTGGGAAATCCCCGCAGCGGGGAATAAGCGGTTGACAATTCCGTTTTGTAGCATACATAAAGCAAAAGGCATTACTCGTGATATTGTTTTGGTAATTAATGTTAATTCCGGCAATCACGGCATGCCCGCGACTCGCGGCGATGATCCAATCATGGCGACGCTGTTGACTAGATTGGACTCATATCCTTTTGCCGAGGAACGCCGGCTTTTTTACGTAGCAATTACTCGCGCACGAAATAAAACCATACTTTTTGCCGACGCAAGATCAATTTCCAAGTTCATTTTCGAAATCAACCCTAAACTCACCAATACCGGTGCTAAAGTCTGTCCGAAATGTCATCGCGGTATCCTTTTAGAACGTCGTCGTCGCGACGGAAAAGTCTATTACACTTGTTCCAATCTCTCTGGTGGCTGTCACTATACTGAATAAAAAATTTGTTCAATTTTCACAACGAAGAATGGTACACCCGGCACGATTCGCACCGAAGGTCCGAATCGCCAGCTCGAATTGTTTATAATGGAACAACGAAGATTAGAATGGTACACCCGGCACGATTCGAACGTGTGACCTTCAGTTCCGGAAACTGACGCTCTATCCAGCTGAGCTACGGGTGCGAGGAGAAAAGCCTCTAAAATACTTGTATTTTAGAGGCTTTTCGATGAGCACACCGTAGAGAGCGTAGCGACGCTACGGGTGCGAGGTAATGAAACCACAAAATACTTGTATTTTAAGTTTTTTCGATGAGCACACCGTAGAGAGCGTAGCGACGCTACGGGTGCATTCTTATATTATACCATAAAATCAGGGTGGGGGGTTGAAGAGTTTGATAAAAAGTGCTAGTTTCGCCCCATGTCTAAATTCCGTCATTTTTTCACGAAAACCATCCACCAATCTCATTTCATCGTCGCGCTTGTCATCGGTATCATCACCGGCACTATTCTTGCTCTGGTTTTTCGCATTAATTTTTTCGCCTCGCCTATCTGGCTCGCTTTTGTTTTTGCACTTTTAATTCTCGCCTATCTCAAGCCAAAACTTGCTTTCATCATCCTCGCACTCATTGCTGGCCTTGTTCTTGCTTTTTTTCGCGCCACCGAAGAACTAAAAGGCGAAGATTACATCCAACAATTCTATGATCAAACTATCACTGTCACCGGCACCATCTCTGGCGATCCAAATTCCGACGAATCTGCCACTAAATTCAAGCTCACCAACTTGAAATTTGGCGAAAATGCCGATCATCCATCTGCCGGGAATCTCTATATTATGCTAAAACCGAACCAAAATCTCCGCCGTTCTGACGTCATCACTCTAGAAGGGAAGTTATCTAGTGGTTTCGGTACTTATGCCGGTTTTATGTATCAACCCACCGTCCAAAAACTTGCGCGCGCTGACCCCGACGATCCAGTTCTCGCCGTTCGCGATTGGTTTTCTGTCCGCATCGCCTCTCAAATCCCCGAACCGGAAAATAGCCTCGGGCTCTCTTATCTGCTCGGCATGAAAACCGGTCTCCCTGATGATTTAAACGAAAATCTCCGCATTGTCGGGCTGGTTCATATCGTCGTCGCCTCTGGTGCTCATCTCTCGATTCTCGTCGGTATCGCTCGCAAAATTTTCGGCAGATTCTCCCGTTTTTCCGGCCTACTTTTTTCAATTTTTTTCATCCTCTTTTTCATGGCCATGGTCGGATTTACTCCTTCGATCATGCGTGCCGGCCTTATGTCCATTCT
>CAVDHS010000055.1:2029-3514 GCA_963609155.1 Bulleidia sp.
CTCTCGCTCGCCGCTTGGTATGTTGGCCGCAAATTCGCTCCTTGGCGGATTATTTTACTAGTCGCCGCCGCCACTCTCGTTATTAATCCCATGTTCATCATCGATCTCGGTTGGCTGCTCTCTTTCGCCAGTTTTGCCGGCATCATGGTTCTCGGTCCGAAATTCGCCACTTTTTTCTATGGCGAAAAACGACCAAAATTCATCGCCTCCTCTGTTCTCTCTACCATTACCGCCACATTAATGACTTTTCCGATTACGCTTTATTATTTTGGTACTCTTTCGCTTATCTCTGTTATCGCAAATCTGCTGATTTTGCCCACGCTTTCTTTCGCTATGGGCGCCACTTTTCTTACAGGGGTCGTTGCCGATATCCCGTTTTTAAACTCCGCAATCGGCTTTCTCACCACTAAAATCCTCGATTTCCATATTTTCGTAGTCGATTTTCTCGCCATTCAAAAAAGTTTCCTCATCGAAATCGACCCCTATCAGCCTTGGGTTTTTATCTTTTATCTCCCGATCGCATTACTTTTGATATATAGTTTCTTTAAAAATCGCAAAACCTCGTCCACCCCTGTTATTTCGGAACTTTCATACGCGCCTGAATCACTGGACTTTTTCTCTAAAAAATGATAGAATAAAATTATGTCAGGACATTCAAAATGGGCAACTACAAAACGCCAAAAAGCCGTTGTAGACGCCAAACGCGGCGCGCTTTTTACTAAAATTGGCAATCAAATCGCTATCGCGGCCCGCGCTGGCACCGATCCGGATATGAACCCGTCGCTCGCGATGGTTTTAGATAAGGCTCGTCATGCTAATATGCCGAAAGCGAACATTGAACGCGCAATTGCGCGAGCTGCTGATAAAACCGCGGCGGCACTTATCGAAGAAACTTATGAAGCTTATGGACCGGGCGGAGTTGGGATCGTGATCGAAGTCGCGACCGATAACAAAAACCGCACTATGCCTGAAGTTCGCCACACTCTTGATAAAAACGGCGGACGTATGGCTGATCCGGGCTCGGTGATGTTCCAATTCGAACGTAAAGGCGTGATCGTCATCTCTGAAAAAGGCGAAGATGCTTTGATGTCGGCTCTCGAAGCTGGTGCTGAAGACGCTTCAGAAGAAGAAGACGGTATTGAAATCATTACGAACTCTTCCGATTTAATGAAAGTTCGCGATGAATTAAAAAAACAAAATTTAACCGTCACTTCCGCTGAACTTCAATACGTTCCGAACAGTTATGTCCCAGTCGAAGGCGAAATTGCCGCGAAATTGGAAAAATTACTTTCGGCGATCGACGATCTTGACGATGTTACGAACGTCTATACTAATGCCGAATAAACAAACCCCTTGATTTTAGAGAGAAAAAGGTATATACTAAATTTAAATACATTAAAAGCGAGGTAAAATTATGCCAGAGGTTAAACCGACAGAGGTGGAAAGTAAAGCTAGTATTAAGGTTGTGGGCGTAGGCGGTGCCGG
>CAVDHS010000056.1:0-602 GCA_963609155.1 Bulleidia sp.
ACATTTTTCAATGCTCCGCACATCAAAATACCTTTTCGGTCGTCCGTTAAATCAAAATTCAACCAGTCCGTCCCGAACATCTCCACTATTCGCGTATCAGTCGCAGTAAGATGCGTGGGCCGGGCGAGTTTTATATCCTCGGCGAATCCCGGCCCCGACAAGACCATCCAGTTATGAAAACGCGCAAATGCCGTGTCCGTAAGAATCCCTTTCGTCGCGACGATTAACGGTTTTTCTTCCGGCAAATCCGGCAATATGTACGGGGCTGCTGCCGACGGCACGCATAAAACAATCGTTTTCGCGTCCGCTACGACATCGGCAAGTCGCTCTCTCTCGATTCGCGAGTCATAATAGTCTACATCATAACCCTTATTCGCGAGTAAACCTCCGAGCGCCGTCCCATAAGCTCCCGCACCTAAAATTGCTGTCTTCATTTTTCTATTCTATCACGTTATAATAGATCTAGAAAGAGGAAAAAAGAAAATGATCGAAAAAACTCAAAATCAAGCTCAAAATCAAGTCAAATCTGTCACAATTCAACAATATCGGACCAACAAACGCATCTTAAAAAATCTTGAGGCGAACAATCATAACCAAATTAT
>CAVDHS010000056.1:612-2505 GCA_963609155.1 Bulleidia sp.
GGCGAGAAAGGTTGGTGTGATATTGCCGAAAACTCAGCGCTAATTTATTTTTATGAAGTTCGTTTGAAATTAAACGGCAAAAATAAATTTTTCGCCGATAATAAAAGTTATTACGACCAATACGAAATCGGTTATATGCGCACTAAAGGGGTCAGCAATGTGCGTAAAAACTTAAAAGAACTCGACTTGCTCGAATCTGAATTCGTAAAAGACAAATTTTTCCATATTTTTCAGCTCAAACGCAAATTTTCCACTGAATATTTGAATAAATTGCGCAAACGCGAATTTCTTCGCCGCATGAAAAACTCTTTACCGGTCGAGACGAGTCATCTCGACCCCGAATTATGGCAGAATCTTGCCACCGCCAGTACGAGATTGCATCAACTTTGTGCGCATCGTCTCGATCATCTTTCCAGCAACACCAACGGCGCGCGAATTATTACTCTAATCGACTCGGCGCTCGGAGATTATCATCGGCTAGTCGGAATTTCGGAGAAAAATGTCGCCAAAGCGCGCGCGACTCTAAAAACTATAGCTGAGACGATCGAAAATCTAATTATCGAAATTAAAGTTCTTAGCGACGCGAAACTTTGGGATCCTGAGCTTTGTGATAAAAGTTTCGGACCCCTATTCGTGGTTCGGGAACGAATTAAGACCGATCTAAAAGAACTTACGCAAGTTGCCAAAAAAGAAGCTCCCACAGACCTAAAAAAATCCGAAAACCTCACATTTTTTGATATTGATCTCGAGAAAGGAGCGAAAAATTGAAGCAAGCCGCAGATCTTCCCAAAATTATTCACGAAATCGAATTTCACGGCATGCGTACTTGGTTAATTGGCGCTTTGACTCGCGCTTTTAAAGAAGCCCGCAAACACAAACTTAAAACTTTTAACGAACATGCTTACGAAGTTAATTGGCAAGAAAATATTCAAAGACTTGCCGATGCGATTTTGGAACATTATTACGAACCGGGTGGTTCGGTGGCTTTCATCGTTTTTGATCCGATGACGCGCGAGATTTTTGCCGCGCCCTTTGTCGACCGTATCGTTCATCATCTCTTATACGAGCTCCAGGCTGGCTGGTGGGACCACCATTTTATCGACGATTCTTATTCCTGCCGTGAAGGCAAAGGTACGCTGTATGGTATTTTGCGGCTCCAAAAAATGGTACGAAAAGCGTCCGCGAACGGTACGAAAAACGCCTACGTCATCAAATTAGACTTAAAAAGTTATTTTAACTCACTTTCACGCACGAAACTCTTAGAACGCGTAAAATGGGGCTTAGACCAACAATTTGCGCCTTATTTAGGCAATAATTCCGCGGCGTGGGAGCTAAAGCAGCTCTGTACGGAGCTTTGGGGAGCAGTTTTACTCGACGATCCGGCTCCAAAATCTCGCCGACGCGGTCCACTTTCAAACTGGGACAAATTACCGCCCGAAAAAAGCCTTTATAATCAAAAACCGGGCTTCGGTATCGTGATCGGAAACTTAACTTCCCAACTCTCTTCAAACATTTATCTCGACCAACTCGACCGCTTCATTAAAATCGAACTCGACTATAAATATTACGGACGCTATGTCGACGACTTTTTCATTGTCGTCCCCGAAGAAGAATATAAACAAGCGAAAAAAGACGTTCAAAAAATCGAAAAATTCTTAAAAGACATCGGGCTCACACTTCACCCGAAAAAACGTTACTATCAACCCGTTTGTAAGGGTGTACCTTTTCTTGGCGCGCGAATTTATCCGCACTGTCTTTTTCCTTCAAATCGGCTTCAGAAAAAAATAAAAGGTACGCTCTATAAAATTCGCGACGGCAAAGTCAGCAACGCGACGATTATTTCCTATTTCGGTTTTTTCAAACATTTAAACGGCGATAAATACGTTAAAAAAC
>CAVDHS010000057.1:0-8611 GCA_963609155.1 Bulleidia sp.
GCTAAAGCTTGCCCAGCAAAAAAATGCCAACAAAAGCAAAAACAAGACTCGAACATGTTCTTCGTGATTTCGATGAGTGTGCTCGCCGCAACATTGTTGTTCGCGAATTTAATGATGATCGTAGCATAAACTTCTAAGTTTTACTCACACCATCTCTAGCCGGCCTTTTGCGCCGGCTTTTATGTTCGCTTCCAAAAAACATTTAGACAATAATTCCGCCACCAAGGCAAATCTCTCCGGCGTAAAGTACCGCACTTTGCCCCGACGCAGAGCGCTTGACTTTTTGTTCAAAAAACAGCGTTTTGCCGTCAAATTTCGCCGAAATTAACGGTGCGCGATGACGCAGCCGCACCAAAACTTCGATTTCTGACATCTTTTTATCGCTATTTTCGTCTCTATCCGTCGGTTTTTCATATTTTCCTGTTGTTTTACCGTTCATTTCCGCAATTTGCCCCCGCAAAAACACATCTCTTAATTCCAGTTTATCCGTCCACAGCTCCTCATTATTCAAATTTTTCGACACATACACAACATTTTTCGCCACATCTTTTTTCACCACATAATACGGCATACCGTCATTTACCTCTCCTGCTACCCCTGATAAATACAACCCGTGTCGCTGCCCAATGGTATAAAACACAGCGCCCTCGTGATAGCCTAGGACCTTTTCGCTCTCAATTTCCCGAATTTCCCCCGGCTCCGCGTCGATATACTCTTTCAAAAAATCCTTCATTCCCACCTCGCCCACAAAACACACCCCCATAGATTCTTTTTTGTAAGCATTGTGTAGCCCCTTTTCCTCCGCCAGCCTTTTCACCTCCGGCTTTTTAATTTCCCCAATTGGAAAAATAGTGTGACTCAGCGCTTCATCAGAAATCCGATACAAAAAATACGTCTGGTCTTTGTTTTCATCGACCGCCCTTAATAGAGCAGGTTCAACCAACGTATGTCGAGAGTCAGCCAGTTGCGCCCCCGAACTGAACAAAACATCTTCGTCGGATGAGTAGTTCCTAGTCCTAGCATAATGCCCCGTCGCAATAAAATCCGCCTCCGCCGCCATCGCTTTTTCATAAAACAACTTAAATTTTATCTCCTGATTACACATCACGTCCGGGTTTGGCGTATTCCCCTTACGAAACTCCGACAACATATGCTCTACTACTTTTTCCCGATACGCCTGCTCAAAATCCCACACCTCAAAATCAATCCCGAGTTTTACCGCCACCCGTTTCGCATCTGCCAAATCCTCCGCCCACGGACATTTCATGCCGGGCAAATCCTCCGACCAATTTTTCATATATACCCCCACCACTTCAAAACCCTGCTCCACTAGTAGCATTGCCGCCATGCTCGAATCTACACCCCCACTCATCCCCACAAAAACCTTGGCTCGGGGTGTAGGCGAGTTTTTTGAAGCCCGTGAATCTTGGCGAGCACCATCTTGCGCGCCCGAAAGAAAATTATGCATAGCCAAGCCTCGCCTTTTCCTGTGCGACCACCGCGTTAATAATCCGCGCCGCCTCGTACATCTGTTTCTCATCGTTGGTCGCACCGAGCGACAGTCTAAGCGACCCCGCAATCTCCGCGTCCGTCAGCCCAATCGCTTTCAAAGTCCGCGATTTTTCGCCCTTGGATGCCGCACACGCCGCCCCTGTCGCAACGTAAACCCCCTGTTCTTCAAGTAGAAAAATTAACCTCTCCGCATCTAAACCATTATAGCACAAAACTACGAAATTGTCAAGCGTATGTTTTTTATTGATCAACTCGTACCCCTGTAATTCCGCCAGTAAAATCCGTTTAAGCTCACGGTATTTTTTGCGATTACCATTCAAATGTTCTTTGGTATCTCTTACCGCCGCAGCAAAACCAATCACCCCAGGCACGTTCTCCGTCCCAGATCTCAGCCCCTTTTCCTGTCCACCCCCGACCGTCAGCGGGCGAAGTTTAGCCTCATGCGAAACATACAGCGCCCCCACCCCCTTAGGGCCGTATACTTTCGCCGAATTTAGCGTCATTAAGTCCACTCCCAACCTCGCCACCGATAAATCCAACAAATTCAGCGCCTGCGAAGCATCAGAATGAAATAACAGTTGCCGCTTTAGCCCCTTTTTCATTCGTTCAAGTTTCACTTCTCGAATAATCCCCGCAATTTCCGCGAGCGGATGAATTGTCCCGAGTTCGTTATTTACCGCCGCCACCGAAATCATTTCCGTCTCATCAGTGATTTTCGCCTTTAAATCATCTAAATCAATCACCCCAGACGGCAAAACTTTTACCGCCGTTCCACCTCGTGCTTTTGTCACCTCAGCCACGGACGGATGCTCCGTCTCGAGATATAAAAGCGTGGCAGTACGAGAATCTCCGACAGGACTCGTCGGAGATTTGGACTCGAAAAGAGCAGGTTCAACTGACAACGCAGTAAAAGCCAAATTATTCGCCTCGGTTGCCCCAGCAGTAATGACGAGATCGGCACTTTTCGCACCAATCGCCTGCGCAATCGTCTTTTTCGCCGTTTCATAATCCGCCGCAACTTTTTTCGCCGGCAAATACGCTGCGCTCGGATTAAAAAATTCCTCCCGAAAATACGGCATCATCGCCGTTAGCGCTTTTTCAGAGACCGGCGTCGCCGCCGCATGGTCCAAATAAATCATAAATAAAATTATATCATATTTAACGATTTTTGACAAATTTATAAGTTTTATTTCCGTCTTTCAGCGTTAACACTCCCGAATTTTGATCGAGAGAATATTCATATTCATTTTCAAGATCATACAGCCAATCGGTCTCGACCAACATTTTTCCGTCTTCAAGCGCCCAAATAAAATCGTAATCGTTAGTATGGTTGTTAGTTGTCAGCGTGCCTTTACCAATTTCAGTAAACTTCCAAACTACGCCATCTTCGTTTTCAAGACTCCATTCTCCCACCGAAACCAAATATTCGCCGTCCGCCCCTCGCGCCGCTGCGATTAAGTTGATGACTAAAAATACGATCCCGATCACTAGCGCAACCAGACCGATCACTAAAACAGCAATCGAGATATTTTTGCGTTTTTTCGCCGGGTCTTGAGCTTTTTTATCCTTCATAACTCTATTTTAACAATAGAGTTTTGTTTTGACAAGGTTTAGATAAGAATGCGCCGCTTTTCGGAAATTTTTCAGCTCGTCGCCTTCAATTTTTTCATAATTTCCCCGCCCCGCACGTTTAAAAACCCCAGTGGGTCGCACTTCGTAGCGGATCGTCATCTCTTGTAACTCACCGAATTTATCAGTCCAGCTTTCATGCCAAATCCAGACATTTTTTCGCGATGTGAAAAATTCGCGACGATGTCCGACCGGGATCGGCCCGAATAATGTTCGTCCTAACGCTGATTCGGCATTTATCAAATCATCATAGCTTAAGCGCGTCGTGTAGGTTGAACGGGTTAATTTATCTAAGAATTTTCGGCGCGGCATTTTTCAATCTCCTCTGCAACTTGACTTAATTCTTTGTATATTTCAAAGCTATCTCTGGTTGCTTCAAAATTATACGTCTCTGCTCGCGCGAAAGACGGTATCTGAAAAGCCGAATTAGCCTCTCCGGTACTCATACTTTCAATTATATCACACTAGTGCTAAAAAGTCAAGTTTACAGGTTAAATTCCAAATAAATCCCTGGCGTTTTCTGTTGTCGCGCGTGCGACCTCTGTCTTTGAAATTTCGAGTTTTTGCGCCAACCAATCGGCGATATCGGCGACAAATGCCGGCTCATTCGTTCCACCACGGTGCGGCACGGGTGCAAGAAACGGCGCATCGGTCTCAAGCAAAGTTCGTTCTAGCGGCGGCGTTGGTAGAGTCGAATAAGTTGCTAATCCATTTACTCCAACATAAAACTCCGTTTCTGTCAAAATACGGCGCAGGACTTTTTTACTATCCGTAAATGAGTGTACTACTCCGCGTGCTGTCGGAAAATTTGCCACCACCGGAAAAAAGTCCGCGAACGCCTCGCGTACATGAAACGACACTGGCAAATCATGGTCGGTTGCGAGTTGTAACATCTCCTCAAATAGTCGAATTTGTGCCTCGCGGTCATAGCCCTCGTAATGATAATCCAACCCGACTTCGCCGATGGCGATGGGAGGAATGGCTACGTTGTATCCGGCGCGGGACGTAAGCGCTTCGCCCCGAGACGCATTCTCTGGATGAATACCATAAGTCCAAAACACATTTTCGTGTTTTTCGGCAAATTCTTTTGCCGCCAAGGAGTCTGCGTGCGACGTCCCGATACAAATAATTTTCTCAATTCCACATTTTTGCGCTCGTTTAAGACATGCCTCGACCTCTTCCTCCGAGAAAAACTCCCGATCGTGTAAATGACAGTGGGCGTCGACAAGAGGCAGCGAGATACTAGGCACGATTTTCGCGCTTCCGTTTAATCGGATCGAGCTGACGCTTGCGCAGGCGCAAGGACTTTGGCGTTACTTCGAGCAATTCATCGTCTAACAAAAAGTCCAGACATTGTTCTAGCGACAACTGTGTATATGGTGTCAACTGAATCGCTCCGTCCGAAGCGTGCGTGCGCATATTTGTCAGTTGTTTTTCGCGACAGACATTAATATCTAGATCGTCCTTTTTGTTTGACAGCCCCACAATCATGCCTTGGTACACCGGCACCTGCGGCGGAATGTACAAAATTCCTCGTGCCTGCGCATTGTCTAATGCATAAGCCGTCGAAGTGCCACTTTCCGACGCAATCAACGCGCCGTTTCGCTCCGGTTTATACTTCCCCTCCACTGGTCGATATCCACTCGGTAGGCTCGACATTAGTGCCGTCCCTTTCGTCGCTGTCAACAGATTATTGCGTAGTCCAATTAGCGCTGCCGTCGAAATCTCGTACACAAACCGCGTTGCACCACTCGAAGTTAACTCCTGTGATTTCAAGTCGGCTTTGCGAATACCAAGTTCTTGCGAAACCGCCCCGACAAATTCCGATTCGACTTCAATCGTCAAATTTTCAATTGGCTCCTGTTTTACTCCGTCAATTTCTTTGTAAACTACTTCCGGTCGCCCCGCCTCGAGTTCGTAGCCCTCGCGTCGCATCGTTTCAATCAACACCGAAAGATGCAATTCTCCTCGCCCCGAAACTTTATAACCCAGTCCGTCTGGCGTGATTTTTAGCGCGATATTCGTTTCTAGCTCTTTTTCTAGCCGTTCTGCGATTTGTCGCGAAGTCGTAAATTCGCCCTCCCGCCCCTTAAGCGGTGAAGTATTCGGTCCGATGTAAATCGACAGCGTCGGCGCTTCGAGTTCAATCGTCGGCAGAGCCTCGGGATTATCCCCAGTTGCAATCGTATCACCAATGTTCGCTTCCGTGACCCCTGTCAGCGCTACAATATCTCCCGCGATCGCCTCCGACACTTCCTCTTTTCCGAGGCCTTTATAGACGAAAATCTTATCGATTTTTCCAGAACGCACGGAAAGCCCCTTACTAAGTATCTTGACGCTTTGCCCCTTCTTAAGTTTCCCTCGGAAAATCTTCCCAATGCAATATTTCCCTAGGTAATTATCCGACGCCAGCGCTGCGACTAACAGTTGCGCCGACTCGGCCGCCTCGTCTACGGACGGCGCCGGAATATCATTAATAATGGACTCAAAAATCACATGCAAATCGTTGTCTAGATCTGTTGTCTTCCCCGCCCGCCCTTCGCGCGCAATAGCGTAATAGACCGGATAAAACAGCTGTGATTCATCGGTCGCAAGCTCCAAAAACAGGCTCTCAATCTCGCTTTTTACTTCCTCAATTCGTGCCGCTGGCTTGTCGATTTTGTTGATAATCACCACCGGCTTCAAATTTAGCTCCAAAGCCTTTTGCAACACAAACTTCGTCTGCGGCATCGGCCCCTCCTGCGCATCTACAATTAGTAGCACCCCGTCCGCCATGTTCAAGGTTCGCTCTACCTCACCCGAAAAGTCCGCGTGCCCCGGTGTATCAATAATGTTAATTTTGTAGCCGTCATAATAAACACAGGTCTGTTTCGCTGTAATTGTAATTCCGCGCTCATGCTCCTGATCCATCGAATCCATAATCAGCGTTTGCGACATCTCGGCCTGATTATCGCGAAAAGTGTGCGACTGTTTTAGTAGCCCGTCCACCAGAGTAGTTTTTCCGTGGTCAACGTGCGCGATGATCGCCACGTTGCGAATGTGATCTTTATTTGGAATCATTGCTAAATTATATCATAAGTTGACAAAAAATTCAATCTGTGATATAATGGAAAGATATAGGAGGTTTTTTATGGACCAAAAACAGCGCGAGTGGGACGAATATTTTATGAGCATCGCCAAAGTGGTGGCGACCAAGTCTAAAGACCCGTCGTCTAAAATGGGTTGTGTGATTGTCGACGCTAAAAAACGGGTAGTTTCTATGGGCTACAACGGCATGCTTCAAGGCGCAGACGAATCCAAAATGACCCTGTCCGAACGCCCGATGAAATATTATTTTGCTATTCATTCCGAAATGAATGCCTTGATTTTTGCCCGTCAAGATTTGACCGGTTGCACTATTTATAATCGCGTGGCGACTTGCGAAAATTGTTTAAAATATTGCTTGCAGGCTGGTATCAAACGTTTTGTTTACAACGAACTGCGGGTTAAATCTCATTCTTCCGATCCCAAAAAATCCATGACCAACGTCGAGACCGACGAGGCGGTCATTCGGTTGCTTTCTTCTTTGTCTGATATTGAAACGCTGAATCTTTCGAACGGAAAAACTTATATTGAGGATATTTTAGCTTCCTATCCGAAAGATTCAGCCGAATATCAAAGATTGGTTAAGTGGACGAACTAACCCAGATCGGGATAAAATAACAGAGCGCAATAATTCCTGCTGCGAGGATAATTGATCCGACACAATATCCTGCAAATTTTGCGCCCTTGTCAAAAGTTTGCCCAGGTTTTTTGTGAAAGAACTTTGAAAAACAGGCATACATGATTACCATTGAGATAATCACGCTCCCGCCCCCGAGCGCTAAATACGCTACGGGGTGTAAAATACTATCCGAAGAGCCACTAGCCATCGTCATCTCGCCCGGACCACCTCCATTCGGCCCACCTTGTTCTCCGTTCGGCATTTCCGGAACTTCGCAACCCTCATCTTCGGGGTTACACATTTCCGGCGCCTCGCCGTCAGCGTTTTCCGGCTTTGCCGGCGCCTCGTTCGAGTTGGTGTTAGTGTCGCCTTCCGGCTTTGCCGGCGGCGTCGACTTCTCCTCGGAATTGTTAGAATTAGTAGTTGTGCCTTCTGAATTCATATGCTCCTTTATTAGTTGATACTATTATAATATAATACGACACTTAAAGTAGGCTTAAAAATTATTTTTTCACCATTTTATTGGCGTTAAATGATGTTCAGTCAGGTAATTATTGGCTTTTGAAAATGGTTTGCTGCCGAAGAAACCTTGATGCGCAGACAGAGGTGAGGGGTGTGGTGATTCTAAAATCAGATGTTTTGACTCGTCGATTAAGACTTTTTTGTTACGTGCATCTCGCCCCCATAAAATAAATACCAAATGTTCGCGATTTTCGTTTAAATATTTTATCACTTCTGTGGTAAAAATTTCCCAACCTTTGCCAGCGTGCGATTTTGGTCGATGTGCTTCGACTGTAAGAACAGTATTTAGCAGCAATACGCCTTGTTTTTGCCAATTCCGCAAATTCCCAGTTGGATTTTCATGCTGGCCGAGATCGTTGTCAATCTCTCGATAAATATTCTTCAATGAAGGTGGGATCGGCTGGTCTTTCGGCACCGAAAAGGCCAATCCCTCTGCTGCTCCGGGCGTATGATACGGGTCCTGACCTAAAATTACTATTTTTACTTGATTTAAATCAGTCGTAAATGCCGAAAAAACTAAAGTTTTTGGCGGAAAAATCGTTTTTGTAATATATTCATGATGTAAAAATTTCGCCAATTCCTGAAAATAAGGTTTTTCAAATTCAGCTTTCAAAAACGGCTGCCAACTCTCATCCATGATATAATTATTGTAGCACAATTTGATTTCCGAAATTCGGAATGGAGGTAAAATGTATATCGTTATTGAAGGCCAAGACGGCACTGGAAAGTCGACACAAGCGAAATTGCTCGCCGAATATTTCGAAAAACAGGGTCGGGAGGCGATTGTGATGGAAGAGCCGGACGGCGATTTACCACAAGCTCACGACTTGCACGATTTAATTTTATCGCGGGGCTATGGCTTAGAGCCGATGACGAATGTCTTACTATTTACCGCTGCGCGAGTGGAACTTTGGCAAAAAATCGCGGGACCAGCTTTAAAAGCTGGAAAAATAGTTATTTCGGCGCGCAATTTTTGGTCGACTCTCGCCTATCAAGGTTATGGCGAAGGCATTTCACGCACACAAATTATTGAATTAACTAAAAATACTCTACCTGAAAAATATTTTACGCCAGATTTTGGCTTTATTTTAACAGTTTCCGACGCAGAACGACTCAAACGTCAAAAATATCGTGGTAAACAGACTGAAACTTTCGAAGCTAAGCCGAATGAATTTCAACAACGCGTCAATAACGCCTATCTTGAAATCGCACGAGATTTTGATTTGGAATTGATCGATGCTACCG
>CAVDHS010000058.1:0-1526 GCA_963609155.1 Bulleidia sp.
AGGCTAGATTCAGCCCCTCTTCCCCGTCCGCAGCGTAATCCACGTCGATTTTCGCTTTTTTCAAAAGATGGATGACTGCTTCGGCTAAAAATTTTTCATCTTCAACATATAAAATTCTCATTTTCGGCTCCCATTTCCGGACTGATTGCTGCTCGGCATGTGATATTGATTGACGTTCGAATTTCCGACCGTAGTCGTCACTTCTGAAATCGTGAAAGATTGATATTCTGTGTCGTTTAGATAAATTGTGTAAGTTTCACCGAGTGTCAATTTTTCCGAACCAGCAGCGATGTGTGAAAAAGTTTTCGCTGGTGTATAATCGAGTACAGTTTCGCCGTTGGTGTTTTTAACCTCAACTTTAGTCCCCCCCGTTTGTGCCGTATCGAAATAAATACTCAAATTACAAATCCCTGAATTTGCACCCAAGCTTTTTGCCATACCGGAAGAACCGGCTGCGATCACTGTGCCGCCTTGAATCTCAATATCAGTTCCCGAATCAAGCGCGCCGTCGCCATTACTGGTCGGTCCGTCAACAAGCACTGTTCCACCATTAAAATGAATGCTGCCATTACTGTCGATACCATCTCCGGAAGCATTGACGTAAATTTCGCCGCCATTAATAGTTATGACGCAATTTTCATCCGCATCGAACGCATTCGCGCCCGGTCGGTTTTGTGAGGAATTATCTGCGCCACTGCCGGCATTGATTCCATCGTCCGAAGCTGCAACATTAATTTTCCCGCCATTGATCGTCACAGTCTGCGCTTCAAGTCCTTCATAACTTTTCACGACTGTGATCGCCCCGCCGTCAATAATCAATTCACGGTCAGCATGGATTCCATCATCGCCAGAAGTCAAATTCAAAGTTCCGTTCACAATCCCGATATAATTATTCGAATGTACTGTATCATCATATGCATCGACGGAAATTTCGCCGTTATAAATCAGAATCGTGTTGATCGCTTTTATTCCCTTCGCACCAGCTTTAGCTGTTAAATTCCCGTTTTCAAACAATACAAAACCTTTTTTGCTATCGGTTTCATTAGTTGATTTTATCGCATCGCTAGCCGCCACGATCGAAAAATTACCATTAACAATATAAACTGAATCGGTCCCACGAATACCGTCATCTACTGCTGAGATTTGGTAAGTTCCGCCATTAAATTTCAGATCACTTTTGCTGACAATTGCATCTTCAAAATTCGCCGTCACAGATAATTTACCATCGCCCTGAAAAGTCAAATCGTCTTTTGAATAAATCGTTCCACGCGCATCCGTGTCGATATCCGACGCGTGTTCCGTTCCGTCTTCAACGTAATTCTCGCCAACCAATTCAATCACCAAATCTTCCGCCGAATCGCATAAAATCGCCGGTCCATTGGAATTTTTGATTGTCACATTGTCCAAAATCAATCGCACCACTCCGTCGCCAGCTTTTACCGAAATCATTCCATTCGTAAGTTCGCCAGTTAAATGATAAGTCCCAGGATTGATAATTTCGAGCGATTCGCTCCCCAGTGCCATTT
>CAVDHS010000058.1:1536-2363 GCA_963609155.1 Bulleidia sp.
GTGCCATTTCATAAGTCGGATAGCGATCCCAATTGATTTTTAAATCACCGTTGTCGACTTCGATGGC
Organism: Bulleidia sp.; assembly: GCA_963609155.1. Lineage (GTDB taxonomy): Bacteria > Patescibacteriota > Saccharimonadia > Saccharimonadales > Saccharimonadaceae > Nanosyncoccus. Next base: position 1,604 of record CAVDHS010000058.1, read on the forward strand.
CTGTGTGATTTTCGAAACATCATTCGACTTTGTGTTTAGATTAATTACAATCGCCGCGATTAAAGCGCCGACCAGCAACACCCCAACAACTATAATCCGCCAATCGATTTTCCGCGGCTCGCGTTGTTTTTTCGCGTCAGTTTTCGGGAGTTTCGTTGTTGTTTGTTCTCCGTTCCAGAAATTCCCTTTACTCATTTAAATCTCCTTTTCTGATTCTGGTTGTGAGAGCATCACTTTCAAATTACAATTCTTTACGCGAATTTCATCCAGAAATTCCTTTTCCTTTACACCTTTTTTCATCGTCACACGATAAGTTAACTTATATAAGCTGCCCATATTCATCGTTTTTGTGCGCATTAATTCCGCACTTTTCGTGTATTTTTTAAAAATTTCATTAAAAACTTCGTCATAGTCCAAATCTTCCGGAATCACGATTTTTAACGACCGATTATAAGTATTCGGTTCCAGAAAACGTGTTTTTGAGAAAATGACAATTGCGATTGCGGCGATAATAGTGATGAAAATCGCAAAATATACATGTCCCATACCGAGCGCCAGCCCGATCATCATCACGAAGAAAATGCTTAAAAGTTCTTTTGCGTCGCCTTGAATCGAACGAAAACGAATCAGCGAAAATGCGCCTAAAATCGCAATCGAAGTGCCAAGGTTGCCATTTACCATAATCATCACTGCCATCACGAGCAGCGGCAATGTCGCGAGTGTGATTAGGAAACCTTTGGTAGTTTGAGAGGTCTTCATG
>CAVDHS010000059.1:0-5436 GCA_963609155.1 Bulleidia sp.
CATAAAATTGACTAATTTCCGTAATCACACTCATTATGAACTTGAATGTAATGAAAAAACTTCACTCATTCTCGGTGAAAATGGTTGCGGAAAAACTTCTGTTCTAGAAGCAATTTATATATTAACTCGTGGAAAAAGTTTCCGCGCCACCGATCCGGAAATTATCAAACACGGCACTGATTTTTATCGTATCGAATTAGAATATCTAAACGGTGAAACCGTCGTTGCGACTTATGATAATACGATTAAGAATTTTTCCGCGCAAGGTAAAAATTCTAGTCGCTTACCTAAAAAAGCTAAGTATCCAGTTATTCTTTTTCTTCCTTCGGACCTGAATTTAATCAGTCATGCACCTGGTCGTCGTCGAGATTATTTTGATCTTATTTTTTCCGAACTTAGTAATGAATATGCTTTAAATCTCTCGAAATACAAAAAAACTCTAAAACAACGCAACGAGATTTTAAAAAACGAAAATTTGACTCGGGAAATGTTGTTTTCTTGGGATACTTTACTGGCTCGGCTCGGTTTAAAACTTAATCGAGCACGGCGAAATTTTGTAAATGAAATAAATTCACGCTTAAATAAAACTTACCATTCTATCGCTGAAAATAATGATAATATCGAGATAAAATATCAAAGCGAAGTTTCTGAAGATATTACAGAGTCGGCATATCTAACTGAATTTGAGAAAAATTTTAATAAAGAATCCTGTATCGGACATACAATTTTCGGTCCTCATCACGATGATTATCTTTTTGAATTTAATCAAAAACCAGCCGATGGATCTGCTTCACGAGGGGAAACTCGTTCTATTATTCTCGCTTTGAAATTCATCGAAGCTAAACTAATTGAAGAAACTCTTAATCAAAAGCCTTTGATTTTACTTGATGATGTTTTTTCCGAACTCGATGAATCACGTCGCCAATGTCTAGTACAGAATTTCAAACATCACCAAGTAATTTTAACTAGCGTTGGGCTACGTAATAATAGTCTTCCAGAAAAGCAATAACTGGATTTTGTGTGCCTTCGAAAAATTCAATATTCGTGTAAGAGGTCGTGTCGCCTGCATATTGTCTCAATGACTCAGTCGCTCGTGCCAGAGAAACATAGCGCTGTGCATATTTATAAACCTGCCAATCCGAATTCGCCGTAGAATTTACATAGGCTGCACCCGAAGCAATACGCTGTTCGTTTTCTGATGTTCCGAGAAAAGTCTGAATCATTTTTAAGATATCCGACATAAAACCAACCGACGAAGAACCAGAAGATAATGAATTTAAAATCCCACCATCAATCACCCCGAGTGGCGTCGTTCGTTCATTATTGTACAAAATAAAATTTGCTAAATCGGAATTTTGATTAATTGTTCGCGTTCCCGATGAATTTAAAGTTGTATTTTTTTCGACAAAAGCTTTAAAACCAGCATCGTTAAAAGTATTATTCAGAGTCGAAGTATCAAAAGTTGCCACTTCTGCGCATTGCGACGAACCTACTGCGCCGATCGTTCCATAAGTTTCACAATCTCCAAAACTAGCCAAATACCCAGAAGCTTCATCCGCATAACTTGTCGGCATCAAACTTGCTACTGCTCCACTTGTCATACTAGAAAAAGTTCTAATACCAGAAAAAATCATTCCAAAAAATCCTGAATTTTTGCCAACATTTCCAGCACTCGCCACCGCTATTTTGTAAACAATCGACCCTAGAAAAGTATTTTTCGATGTTACATCAAGCGGACTACGATTTAAACGATCCGCTGCTGCATCCATCGCTAAAATTTCAGAATTCAACAGCGCATAACTTACTACTGCTGCTGCATCTCCCGCCGTTGCACCACTTGCTTTTGCGAGCTCCTTTCCAACATTTACCGCCCCCTCAACTAAAAACTCTCCCGCATTCACACCATTTATCGTTTCATAAGAATTATTCACCAGTGATCCATCAATCGTTTTTGTTACCGAATTTAAAGTTTCTTCCGAAGCATTAGCCTCACCAATATTTAACAATCTACCAATCGAACCTCTAACTTCTGTATCTGTCGACGCCACCGTTCCAGATACTCCGCTACTAGTTCCGAGTTTATTTTTCACTGTTTTTAAAACTCGGTCTGAACTATAATTTTCTACCGCTTTTACATTTACTTCTGTTCCAGAAAGTACCGCATACAAACTCGGTGAATCCATCGCTGTTCCTTTTACTTTTATAACTTCTCCTGTATTTACATCCACTATTTCAGTTTCATGTTCTGCGTATAAATAATTCATCGCATCATTAATTTTTGATTCGCTCCCTTCCCCGGCCTTCATTTTACTAATATTCTCCATAAAAGCTAAAAAGAAAGATTCCGAACGTTGCTCTTTTGAGATTGTATCAGCAACCTTTAAGGAATCCGCCGAATTTAAAGTTGCCTCAGTAGTTGTCGCGGCTGAATTTTGCGCACTAACTCCATTTATAAAATTTGTCGCTCCACTACTAGATTTTGTCGTCCCGACACTATTATATTCATACGATTCACCATCTTTTGTTTTTTCCGCCGCTACATTTCCTACTTCAACTTTACTCCCGCTCCCCACTAATGAATTCATTACTTCATCAAAATCCGAATCGTTACTATAATTATTTCGCGTTGTGCCGATTTTTTTAAAAACTTTTTTTGCTGAATCATCATAATAATATGCCGCTCGCGAATAAGTCGCATCATTAAAAGCATTATATAAATTCACATCACTACTTACTGCGTCGATAAACTGATCCGCTGTAATTTGTTTTTCATTCATTTTCAACACGATTTCACCATTTTCCGCTTTCTCGACCTCAACATTATGTTCTTTTAATATAGCTACGGTATTTTCTGGCAATTCACCGTCATACATTGCTTGTTGAAAAACTAATTTTTTACTTTCCACCGCATCCGCATACTGAACATCAGTTTCTTCAATCAATCTTTCCGAAATTGCTGCTGGGATTAAATTTCCCGAACTAAAAAGAATCGCGAAAACTACGATCATCGCTGTAATTAACCCAGTTGCACCAAAAGATTTCGCTTTTTTTAATTTTTTAATATTCGCACTTTTCCCGGTTACATGTGAAACAATTTGATTATTTTCTAGTGCTCTGGATTCATTTTCTCGTAGCACTTCCTCAGCTGTCATAATATCTTAATTATAACATATTTTATGGTATAATACTAGTATGATTAGGGTAGAGAAGTTGATTCCTGGCGGAATGGGGCTTGGCACCGATAAAGATGGCAAGAAAATTTTTTTCTGGAATGCACTTCCGGGTGAAGTGGTTGCCGATTTTCAACCCACCAAAACAAAATCGCATTTTACTGAAGCGATTGCGCTTAAAATTATTAATTCTTCTTATCATCGTATTATTCCAAAAGACGCTTGTTATCTCTCGACTTCACCATGGCAAATTATGGACTATCCTTTTGAATTAATGCAAAAGCGCGAATTAGTGACGGAAATTTTTCGTGAGCATCAAATTCCGCTTCATGAACTTCCTGAAATAATCACCGATGGCCACGATTATTTTTATCGTAATAAGATGGAATATGCACTGTATTGGAATAATGAAACTAATAAAATCGAGCTTGCTTTTCATACTCGCGGTTCCCATCGTAAATTGCCGATAAAAAATTCTTCGATCGAACGTCCGGAAATTTTCACTCACGCGCAAGAAATTATTAATGATTTAAATGTTCGGGGTGAACAGGCTCGCAAATATCAATCTTTGCTTCTTCGTTGCGATCAGTCTGGTAAAGTCTCGGGTGGACTCTATGAAAATAAAAAACCACATCCGCATTTTGAAACACTTTCTGATAAAATTCTTGATCAAACTTATTTCTACTCACCAAACGGATTTTTTCAAATCAATCTCCCAGTTTATAAACTCGTACTTTCGGAAATCAAAAATCATATTACTACCGATTCAGTTCTTGATCTTTATGCTGGTGTTGGAACGATTGGCCTTTCTGTTGCGCATAATTGCAAATTAACACTCGTTGAAGTTGATAAATTTGCTTTTTCCGAACTTGAAAAAAATTGTCAACAATTCAAAAATAATTCAATCAATCCTATTCTTGATAAGTCTGAAAATGTCTTAAACTATATTAAACCCGATCAAACCGTTATTCTTGACCCACCTCGTGCTGGTTGTGATAGAAAATTAATTAACAAAATACTCGAAACCAAGCCTCAAAAAATCATTTATCTCTCTTGTAATCCTGCCACGCAAGCCAGAGACGTTAAAATGTTGCTTGAAAAATATCATCTAGAATCAATTCGTATTTATAACTTCTTTCCACGCACACCGCACATCGAAAATCTCGTTGTCCTTTCCCTATAAATATGTTAAAATAAAAGATATCAGACGGAAAGGTGGCCGAGTGGTTTAAGGCGCACGCTTGGAAAGCGTGTAAAGGGGTAACCCTTTCGCAGGTTCGAATCCTGTCCTTTCCGCCAAATTTCCATTCAGAATAGCTTGCTATTCTGAGGGGAATTTGAAGGAAAGGCCTAGGATAACCATTCCTGTCCTTTCCGCCAAACATAAAACATCACATTCCTCATGAGCGAAAATATATTGATTGAACTAAAAGGTATCACTAAACGGTATGGCTTCGGCGATGCCGAAACTTTTGCGCTAAAAGATTTCGACCTCACAATTAAGCGTGGCGAATTTATTATGATTATGGGCCCATCTGGCTGTGGTAAGTCCACTTTGCTGGATATTATTGGTCTATTAGATCATGCTACTCGGGGGGAATATTTTTTAGACGGCGAAAATGTTGCTAAAATTTCCTCCTCTCGTCAAGCCAAGCTTCGTGCCGAAAAAATCGGCTTTATCTTTCAGGATTTTAACCTAATTGAAAATCTATCTGTAATCGACAATGTCGCACTGCCTTTAGTCTATACCGGCCGCCGCCGCACCGCCTGTTTGAAACAAGCCTCGGATGTCTTAAGTCGGTTCAATCTTAGCGAGCGCGAATATTACTACCCATACCAACTTTCTGGCGGTCAAAAACAGCGTGTCGCTACCGCTCGCGCCATTGTTAACCATCCCGAGATTATTCTCGCTGACGAACCGACCGGTAGCCTTGACTCCCGTTCTTCGCACCTAGTTATGGAAGAACTAAAAACCATTCATGACGAAGGCAATACTATTATTATGGTTACTCATAACCCCCTCCTCACTACTTACGCCACTCGCGTTATTCATATGCTCGACGGTCATATCGATACCGATATCAAAACCGTTGCCGATCAAAACCTTCCGCAACCAATCGAAATCAAAGTTAAACGTCGCAAAAAATCCGACTTTTCTTCCCTAGAAAGCCCAACTCCCAAAAAGACCAAACGCAAAAAAGCTAAAAAATCAAAAACTACTAGGAGAAAAAAATAATGCCCCTACTTTTTCGCACCCACTACAAAC
>CAVDHS010000060.1:0-14079 GCA_963609155.1 Bulleidia sp.
CTTTCCGCCAAATTTCCATTCAGAATAGCTTGCTATTCTGAGGGGAATTTGAAGGGAAGGCCTAGGATAACCAATCCTGTCCTTTCCGCCACCTAAACAACTGCGAGTACTATGAGCGAAAATATTTTAATCAAATTAAACGGACTGACTAAACGTTATGGCTATGGCGATACTGAATCTTTTGCGCTCAAAGATTTTGATCTAACAATCAAACGCGGCGAATTTATTATGATTATGGGGCCATCCGGTTGCGGTAAAACCACATTGCTTAATATCATCGGACTTTTAGACCGCGCTACTTATGGTGAATATCTCTTAAACGGCGAAAATGTTGCCGGAATTTCCGCAAATCGCCAAGCAAAATTACGTGCCAAAAAGATTGGTTTCATTTTTCAAAATTTCAATCTCATCGAAGATTTGCCTATCATTGAAAACGTCGCTTTACCCCTAGTTTATACCGGCTATTCAAAAACCGCACGTCTTAAAAACGCCTCTTCGGCGCTCGGCCGTTTTCATCTTCAAGAACGCGAATATTATCTTCCCTACCAACTCTCTGGCGGCCAACAACAACGTGTAGCTATCGCTCGCGCCATTGTCGGCAGTCCGGAAATTATTCTTGCGGACGAACCGACCGGTAATCTCGACTCGCGTTCGTCTCATACCGTGATGGAAGAATTAAAATCTATTCACGAAGAAGGTAATACAATCATTATGGTTACTCATAATCCCTCTTTGACTACTTATGCAACTCGTGTCATTCATATGCTTGACGGGCAAATTGATACCGATGTTAAAACTGTTGCCGATAGCAATCTTCCACAACCTATTGCCGTCAAAATTAAGAAAAAACATAAAAAATCTTCGAAATCTGCTAAATCTGCTAAATCTGCGAAAAATCATAAGTCCAATAAGTCGAACAAATCCCATAAATCTCGGAGGAAAAAATAATGCCTTTTCTCTTTAAAACTCATCTAAAACTTGCCCGCACTGCGATTAAAAACCATCGCACGCGTTCTTTTCTGACTTGTCTCGGGATTGCGATCGGTGTAGCGAGTATTATTCTTATTCTTTCACTCATGGGAAGTATTTCTAATCTTATAAAAACCGAAGTCAATGGAATCGGCTCTGATTTAATTGTTGTTCGACCGAGTTCATCCAAAGATGCCGTTACTGATGTGGTTGAGGAATTAACTTCTGCGAATTCTTTTAAAAATTCTAGTCTTACTTTAAATAATGTTAAGGCGATTTCTAGAGTTGATGGCGTCGCTGCGACCGCGCCGATTGCTGTCTCGACCAACACCGTCTCATCAGAAAAAAATACTTTTTCATCCGTTTCAATCCTCGGTACAACTCCCGATTTCGTAAAAATCGAACCGCTGACTTTGCGCTACGGGATTTTTCTTTCTGAACATAATAGTAGTAGCGAAGAAAAAACTGTTGTTCTCGGTCGTTCTATTTCTCTTTCGCTTTTCAATACTATCAACAGTACCGTCGGTAAAACCGTAACGATTATGGGCGAAAAATTCATGGTGGCCGGCGTGATTGATGAAGTTAATAAATCTATTAATTTTGATAATGTCGATCTCGATAACGCTGTTTTTATGAATATCGAGAATTTGGATAAACTTGTCGGCTCGACTCAAATCCAGCAAATCAACGTTAAAGCCGCCAATACCGACAGCCTGCCGAAAACTTCCGAAGATATCAAAAATGCCCTCACGAATCAAAAACTTGGCGATCAAAATTTTTCCGTAGTTTATGGCGATGAAATCACACATCCCGCCAGTTCGCTTTTTAAAATTATATCTGGGATGTTGACCTTAGTCGCAACAATCTCGTTAGTTGTTGGCGGCATCGGCGTAATGAATATCATGCTAGTTTCTGTTTCTGAACGCAACCACGAAATTGGTGTCCGAAAAGCCGTAGGCGCTTCGGGACGTAACATCCTCGTTCAATTCTTACTCGAAGCTCTGATTCTTTCCACTTTCGGCGGAATTCTTGGTCTTATTCTTGGTTATATTCTTGCTTTCATCATCTCAACTTTTACGCCATTTGCACCATACATCAGTCTTGAAATAATCTTCATTACTTTCTTAACCACGCTTGTCGTCGGTATTGTTTTCGGCATCTATCCAGCGCTTAAAGCTGCTTCTAAAAACCCAATTGAATCCCTCAAACATTATCGCTAGTGATATAATAGTTTTATGAAGCAATTACTAGAAAAACTTCCCTTCTATAACGAAGCGGTCTTACCATATCATTACGCTCAAGCCGTCGCAGCTGGATTTAAAAATAAATTCCCGGGTAAAAAACTTCGCGTTATCGCAATTACTGGTACTAACGGAAAAACCACTACGAGTTTTATGATTTGGCACATGCTGAATCAGGCTGGGCATAAAACCGGTTTGATGACAACTGTTGCGCACGGGATCGAAAAACTTAAACCCGAACTTGGGCATATGACTACAGTAGATGCGTTCACTCTAAATCGTCGTATTCGTGAAATCAAAGATCAGGGCGCTGAATTTCTCGTACTTGAAGTGACGTCGCATGCGCTCGCCGAATTTCGTACCCTCGGCATTCCGGTTGAAATCGCCGTTTTTACCAATCTTACACATGAACATCTCGATTATCATAAAACTTTCGCTCGTTATCGCGCTGCGAAAGGTAAATTATTTAAAAAAGCTAAATTTAGCATTTTGAATGCCGACGACCCAGCGTTCCAATATTACAAAACGCTTACGAAAAATTATTCATCTTATGGTATAAAACACGGGCAAAATCGTCCCGAAAAAATCCAATTACAGGTTTCAGGCGTTAAATATTTATATCATGGTATGAATATTGAAACTAAAATTCCCGGTGAGTTTAATGTCTATAATTCTTTAGCCGCGGCGATGGTCGGCGAAAAACTTGGATTGAAATCTGAAGAAATCGAAAACGGTTTAAAGACTTTAGAAAGTGTTGAGGGCCGGATGAATATTATCGACGAAGGTCAGCCTTTCACCGTAATTATCGACTATGCCCACGCTCCTGACGCTCTCGAAAAAGTTTTCGACAGTGTTAAAAATCACAAGGGCCGAGTTATCTCCGTTCACGGCGGTGCTGGTCGTCGTGATCCTTCGACTCGTCCGATTCGCGGTCGTATTCTTGCTAAATATTCCGATATTGTTATTATCACCGAAGATGATTCCCGTGATGAAGATCCTGAAAAAATTGCCGTCGCGTTCATCGAAGGTGCTGAAAAAGAAGGCAAAACTCTCGGCAAAGATTTATTCAAAGAATTAGATCGCAAAAAAGCTATTGAATTAGCCTTGAATATCGCCAAAAAAGGCGATTTAGTTCTCATCCTTGGCAAAGGTCACGAAAAAACCATTCTCCGCGCCGACGGCCCGCATGATTTCGAAGATATTAAAGTAACTAGAAAAATCTTAAAGCAAAAATTTCAAAAATAATCTTTATGCGGATTCGTTGGGGTTATATTCGGCGATACCGTCGATAATATGCTCGCTTTTAATACCTAAACTATGTGCAATCGCCACTGCGCAAGCCATAAATGAAACTGCAGTTTCTCCTGGGATAAACGTCGCTACAGTCATCACATCGGAATCTACAGAAATCGTCGCCTCAGTCCCACCTGTATAAAGTTTCGAATTTAGCACTTTCACGTCCGAGCTGCTTTGTCCGAAAGTGAGCGTCTTTTTCGAGCCCTTAAATTCAGAAAAAGTGTCATAATTTAGGTCATCATGATTCAAAATCACAACTTCCGGCTTCATATCAAACAAAGTTTTTTCATTTTCAAGATATTCTTCCGGTTCCATATCTTTTAGTCCCGCTGTCACAAAATTAGTCATCGCTGCCACGGTCACCGGTAAACCATAGAATACATTATCGCGCAGTCCGTCTGCCGGTACTGTCACTACTACATAATTCGCCCCTGCCTTCCATGCGTCTGACAAAAATTTATGTAACATTCCGATCTTAAACGGCTGGTCACTCGCTAACACCGCGACTTGTTCTCCCGTTGCTTTCAAAATTTCATGAATATAATGCGCCACTGTCGTCTTCCCCGTCGTTCCAGTAATCGCGATTAATTTCATATCCTTCATCGGATTTCCGTAATACGATTTCAATACTCGCGCTTTTAATTTTTGCGATCCAACTTTAAACCCACCGTTTTTGTTTTTTATTCGATTAGATTTTTCCCGCTTTCCCATAACGTCTTCATTATACCACATCTTTTCTACTCTAGCAATTTACAAACCAAACCAACAATCAACGTTTTTTCATTTGGTTCGCTTTCTGCGATTAGAAGCGCGATTGCCGTTAGTGCACGGTCGGAAATTTTCGTTTCACCTTTCTCTGTTAAATGATAATCGTTCAGTGTTAAGAACAGAATGAACAGTAGTGCCCCAATCCGCTTATTTCCGTCATAAAACGGGTGATCTTTAATCACAAAATATAATAAATTCGCTGCTTTTTCCGGTACACTCGGATATAGTTCTCGTCCATCAAAACTCTGAAAAATCGCCATTAAACTGCCGTCGAACATATTTCCGCGTTTTCGCCCAAACAATTCCCCACCATCAACATTTTGCTTAAGTTGTTTAATCGCTTGTTCGCACATTTTGACGGTTAATTCTTTTTGTTTTTGTTTTTTGTTCAAAAACCTCAGGTCAATATGCCCGTCATCATATTCCTGCAGAGTTTTAAAACTCCCCGCATATTTTGAAATCACCTCCAGCACCCCGTTCGCCTCGCCCGCATCCAACATTTTTGTTGTTGTCAGCCGTCGCACCAGCGCCATCATCTCCTCGACTTCGTGCAATCTTTTCGCATCTTTCTTTGCCTGTATATTTTCTAGTCGTCGCGTATTTATTGCCATCCCATCAACTGCATATTGTTTCAAAACCGAAGTTGCCCAAATTCGAAACTGCGTCGCCTTTTTCGAACTCACCCGATACCCCACCGAAATAATCATATCCAGATTATAAGTCTTCACCTTTCGTTCTATCTTTCGCCCGCCTTCTATCTGGGTCTGTAAAATTTCCTTACAAGTCCGATTCCGAACTAATGCATTTTTTGCACTAGTTCGCTCAGCATGAACCCCACCCCTGTTTTGAATTATATTTTCAACTCGTGCATTTTTTGCACTAGTTCGATTTTCATCAGCTGTCGGATTTTCCACCAACTCCCCGTCTCGATAAATATTCCGAATGTGTCGCCCAATCACCGTCCTATCCACCCCGAACACCTGCGCCATCTGCGCCTGCGTCGCCCACAGAGTCTCCTCTTCCACATCTACATCAAAAACCACCTCCCCCTTCAGACCCTCATAAATCTCAATCCGTTTTTCCTCTTCTGCCATACCGACCTCCGTTTTCCTCATTATAACACAAAAAATACCCTGCCTAGGGTAAAATAGAGGCGGAAGCGAGAGGATTCGCATCGAGCGCCAGCGAGATCCGATGTTCTACTTTTTGACGCATTTTTGTAAAAAAATGTGGCGGAAGCGAGAGGATTCGAACCTCCGAGACGCGTAAACGCCCACACGATTTCGAGTCGTGCGCCTTCAACCACTCGGCCACGCTTCCACTTCTTATTCTATCATAAAACCCATATATTTTCAACCAGCCTGCATCTACCATTTTTATATTTTCACAATAAAAACAGCATGTTGGTAAATATATATAAAAATTACTTCCAATGGAATGTTAGCTGTTAACTTAGCTATGTTTAATCTTGAAATACTCGGCAATTTTTAAATCGCGCCTGTTTGAAAAACATCTGCCGTAACTTTTAATTTTACCTTCATTATCAGCTTGTTCAGCGATAAAATCATCGAACGCAATCCAAAACGGTTTAAATCCCTCGGCTATTTCATATTCCATATAATGCGTCCCGACTTCCTTATCTGACATAGACTTAAATACATAAGAAATACCACGCCCCCACGAATAGGGGTTTTGTACATCTTCTCGTCTCTCTATCGTATAACCTATCGGTTCAATATCTTTAATAACAAAACCAGTTTCTTCTTCTGTTTCTCGCCTTAAAGCTTCGATAATACTCTCGCCATCTTCTATACCGCCGCCAGGTATTTGCAAATAGTTATATTTTTCAGATTTGACTACGCATATCTCACCTTTTTCATTGAATAACAAAATTCTAACGCAAAATCTAGTCTTGTTTGCCGATTTTCTAGGCGTATCAAAACCAAAATCTGCGTCCTTAATCTCGACTATCTGTTGCCAATCGATATTCTTTTCGTCTTCTTTCGCTCCTGCAGGAAATATCATCTTTTTTCAACCATGTATTCTTAAGATTCACTAAATGCTATATCATTATAAAAATATCGAGAGCGACCTTGCGTTAGAAATGCGAGGCTAAGCTCTCTTTAATGCATTAAGTTCATGGTATGCCCGACAGGATTCGAACCTACGACCTTTTGCTCCGCAAGCAAACGCTCTATCCAGCTGAGCTACGGGCACACATGTGGATGTTTCGAAAAATCTCACATCCACCTAGAAATTAAATGAGCATCACCCAAAGGCGACATTTTTATTATACCATATTTTTTCAAGATGTGGTAAAAATCAAATTTAACATTTATCATAAAACACAAACAGTCATTTTATTTCAGGTTTTCGCCGGTTAAAACATATTTTATCCCTCTAGCCTCCCCTACCATCGCCAAATATCCCGCGTCCACCAACTGTTTTAGTTTCCGTTGCACACTCCTCCGGCTCATTTCCGGTAAAATTTCTTCAGCTTCAGCGATATTAACAGAGCCGAATTTAGACACATAACTCAAAATATCTTGGCTCTCTCGATCTATTTTCCAAAAACCCGTCTCATCTGGAATTGCCAAATTAATCATCCGAATTTCCGCATCTAGCACGTGCAAAGAAGTCAAAAATCCATTAGTAAAATACTCCAACCAAGCCGTTAAATCCGCTTTTGCTGAAGTCGCATAATTTTTACCATTTACGAGCCTTAAAATCGCATAATAGGCTTGCCGGTCGGACGCATAATACGAATCTAAAACCAGCGCACCGTCGCAATCATATTGATTTAGCGCCAAAAACAGCGAAGTCAAAGCCCGCGCCGTGCGTCCATTCCCATCTGCAAACGGATGAATCGCGGCGATTCGCAGATGAATCATTGCCGCTATAATCACCGGATGGATAGAAAATCGGCTATTTTTTATCCATTCAACCAAATCATTCAATGCCCCTCCAATTTTATTAACTTCAATAGCCGTATACACCACCTCATGATTTTGATTTTCGATATATACCGGATTTTTACGAATCTTTCCGCTCCTAGTTTTATCTAATAAGTCGTCGGTAATAATCCGATGCAACTCTAAAATATCTGCAAGTTCAATCTCGGAACTTCCGTGCCGACGCTTATCGATAAAATCCAACGCTTTTTTGTAATTGCGTACTTCAATCTCGGCATATTCTTCTTTTGTTAAAATTTTATCTGACACTATCACTGCTCGGACTTCATTAATATTCAGAGGATTTCCTTCAATTGAGGTGGAACTATGTACAGATTCTACACTTGCCCGCAGCCGAATTGACGCCTCCGCCTCTGGCAAAATACGACTTCCGTGAATTCTGCTTCTCAATTTCTCAATTTCTTGGAGATTATTGCGGATTTTTTCGTTAATTGTATACTTAGGCACATATTTCATACTCATATTATACCATATCGCGCCAACTATTGCGCCAAAATCGCGCCAGAATGCTAAGCATTGCCTCGCAACTTAGTTCTCCAAATAGGATTATGAACAAACATTACGGTTGACATGTTATAATAAACCTATGCACTGGGACCTCGCCACAAACATTATCCTCGCCGCCTCGTTCGCGGTGCTGGCGGTGTTCGCTTTTTTAGCACTTTTTCAGTGGATCAAAAACAAATCTCTCAAAAAAGTCGACCGCCCGCTCTTGCTGATGCTTATCCCCCTAATCCTCATGGTTATAACTTATTTTATTTTTGACAAACTATTTGTCTTAAACACCCGTCCCGACGGCTCCGGCGAACCGAGTTTTCCTTCGACCCACGTCATGATTGTCGCCACAATTTTCAGCCTCACCGCCATCATTCTTCCCTATTACATCAAATCCAAAACCGCCCGCACTCTTCTCGATCTTTTAATGCTCATTTTAATTATCCTCGTCTCTGTCGGCCGCATTTTTGCGAACAAACATTGGATCTCCGACGTCATCGGCGCGCTAATTTTTGCCGCCATTTTCGCACTAGTTTATTATTTAACCATAAGGAGAATCAAACATGAGTAGTATTTTCACTAAGATCATCAACGGCGAAGTCCCCTGTTATAAAATCTACGAAGACGACAAAACTTTCGCTTTTCTCGACATTAACCCCGAAACCAAAGGTCACACTCTCGTTATCCCTAAAACCGAGGTCGACAAAATCTACGATCTAGAAGACGCGGATTACACAGCTCTAATGCACACCGTGAAAAAACTCTCCAAACACATGGAACGGGTTCTCGGCGTGCGCATTCTCTGGAAAGTGGTCGGCACCGATGTTCCTCACGCCCATGTTCATCTCGAACCTCTCGACGAAACTTGGTTCCACGGTCGCCAGCTTAAGCTAACTGAGGACGAATTTAAACAAATCCAACAAGCCCTCAAACTCGAAAAATAGTTGTCATCTTCTCTATTTCCCCATTTTATGTTAAAATAAAACTATGAAATTCTCGAGTAGTTATGAACCGGGGGAATATGAAAGCGATATCTATGCCGCCTGGGAAGCCAGTGGCGTTTTTAACCCTAAAATTTCGATTTTTCCTGTCGACAACGATGGAGACGGCGTCGACGACCGCCAAAACGACAAACAACACACTTTTTCCCTTGTCATGCCCCCGCCGAATGCTAACGGCAATCTCCATATCGGACACGGCCTCACTATCGCTCTCGAGGATTCTTTGACGCGTTATTATCGCCTAAAAGGCAAATCCGCTTGGTATGTTCCGGGCGCCGATCATGCTGGTTTCGAAACTTGGGTCGTGTATGAGCGCGAACTCGAAAAACACGGCCACACCCGTTTCGAATTCACTCGCGACGAACTTTACGCGCGAGTTTGGGACTTTGTCGCCTCTCAGCGTGGCAATATGGAACTCCAACTTCGCGCCCTCGGCACCTCTTGTTCTTGGAATGATTTGACTTTCACCCTCGACGAAAACGTCATCGACCGCGTCTATACCACTTTCGAAAAAATGTGGAACGACGGCATGATTTACAGGGGTGAAAAACTCGTCAACTTCTGTCCGAAGCACCAAACCGCCTTCGCCGACATCGAGGTCGAATACAAAGACGAAAAAGGCACACTCTGGGACATCGCATACGAAGTCGTGGATAAAGAAACTACAGATACTCTTCCGAGGAGCATATTTGCCGACGGGGCAAATACGGAGCGACTGAGACCCGTGACGACGGGCTCGAAGGAGCGTTCCGAGGAAGACGTATCTGTAGCTTCGATTATTATTTCTACCACTCGCCCCGAGACCCTCTTCGGCGACACCGCCATCGCAGTCAACCCGAACGACGCCCGCTACAAAGGCCTAATCGGCAAAACCGTCAAGCTACCCCTGACCGACCGTGAAATCCCCATCATCGCCGACGAACACGCCGACCCCGAATACGGTACCGGTGCTGTCAAAATCACCCCTGCGCACGATTTTGACGATTTTGAAGTTGGCGAACGCCACAACCTTGAACGTATTCAAGTTATTGCCGAAAACGGCACCATGATCAACGTCCCCGAAAAATACGATGGTTTAACTACTGCGGAATGTCGCAAACAAGTCCTAAAAGACCTAAAAGCCGGCGGCTTTTTAAGGGGCGAGAAAAAAATCGAGCATTCTGTGGCTCATTGCTACAAATGTGGCGCCACCATTGAGCCCATGCTCAAAGAACAGTGGTTTATCGATGTCGAAAAACTCGCCAAAGTCGCAATTAAGCATCTTGAAAACAACGAAATCAAATTCCACCCCGAAAACAAGCAAAAAGTCTTAATTAACTATCTCAAAAACCTAAAAGATTGGAACATTTCCCGCCAAATCCCTTGGGGTATTGCGATTCCGATGTTCAAAAAAATCACTCTCGAAGCAACCGACGAGCCGGATTGGATTTTCGATCGTCGCACCAATCTCCAAGTTATTGAAAAAGCCGGCGTCAAATACGTCCGCGACGAAGACACTTTCGACACTTGGTTCTCGAGTAGCCATTGGCCAATCGTCTGCACCAACTGGACCGAAGAAAATTTCAACCCCTACTACCCCCTAAATGTCATGGAGACTGGCGCTGACATTCTCTTTGCTTGGGTCGCGCGCATGATTATGATGGGGCTTTATGTTACCGGCGAAGTTCCGTTTAAAGAAGTCTATCTCCACGGTCTCGTTCTCGATGCTCACGGCAAAAAAATGAGCAAATCCAAGGGTAACGTCATTAACCCTATGGATCTCGTCACCAAATACGGTTCCGACGCTTTCCGCCTCGGCATTTTAAGGGGTCGCTCCGCCGGCTTGAACCAAGCTTTCTCTGAAGCCTCCGTCACTGCCTCTCGTAATTTCTGCAATAAACTCTGGAACATCTCCCGCCTCGTCCAAAACATTGTCGATAATCAGAAAACACCTATTTTGGCGGATTATTCTACAGATAACATGGGCGAAGACTGGATTTGCCGTGAGATTAACGAATGTCTAAAAACTCTCGATTCCAGCATGAAAAATTACCGTTTTTCCGAGGCTGTCGAGGTACTTTACCAGACAATTTGGGATAAATACGCCGACTGGTTCCTAGAGAGCCAAAAACTCTACCAAAACGCGCCCCTACTAAAACGCACTCTCGAGACCATTCTGATTGCCCTCCACCCCTTTGCGCCATTTGTCACCGAAGCGATTTGGCAGAATTTGAGCTGGACCGACGGCTTTATCGCCAACGCTAAATGGCCCGAAAAACTCAAATATGACCCGATTTCAGCCGAGGAATTCGAAAACATAAGAAATATAGTAAACGAGGTCAGAACCACCTTACAGAGCCTCCCAGGCACCAATAACGCGAAAAAATACGCATTGTTATACGATAATGACAGCTTAATTAGTGATAATAGACTCCTGATCAAGACCCTGACTAAGGTCCCGACCATTAATTCCCTCTCTGGCACCCCTCGAGGGTTAAGACTTGCTCTCGTGAACCACGAACTCTATCTCGATGTCCCCGAAAAAGTAGTTAGCGAATATAGGGATACCTTGACCGAAAAAATCCTCTCTGTTGGCCGCGAACTTGATGCTCTGAATCTGCGGATGATGAACCCGAACTACGTCGAAAAAGCCCCCGCCGAATTAGTTAAAGAAACTCGCGACCAAATCAAAGAGAAAGAAGCCCTGATCGCACGTCTGAAAGAACAACTCAAAGTCATCTAACTACCTCTGTTGTTTAACTATGGGCTTGACTTTTTGAGATTTTAGTGATATAATGAAAGTACCTTGTTCCTTATTTTTTTAGCCACGTTTTATAGAAAGAGGTGATCTTTATGGCTAAAACACTTGTTTATCAGATGTATTTATTTTGCTATCTTGGAAAGGAGGACTCACCCCTAGCTATTGCTAAGAAACGTTTAAAATACGTTTCGAAACTCTATGCTACGCACGTTTGGATTGGTCCAATTTTCGTTTCGCCATGGGTAGATCATGGTTACGATATCTCAGATCATTTCAACATTGATCCGCGTTTCGGAACGATGAAAGATTTTGACGATTTTGTTAATGAAGCACATCGACTTAATCTTAAAGTAATCATTGATTTTGTTCCGAATCATATGAGTACTAAACATGCACTATTCATTAATCCGGAAACAAGAAGAGATTTCTTCTGGCTATCAAAAGAAGACCATCCAAGTCAGAAAAACCGTTTCGACGGCCAATCGGCATGGCATTATGATGAAAAAGCTAACGAATACTCGCTTAGTTTATTCTCTGCTGGGCAAAGGGATCTTCTATGGTTCCCCAATGGCATCCAAGGCGATATCAACGAAAATATCATCAAATATTTTCATAAAGTTATAAATTTTTGGACTTTAGGTTGCGGAGTCGATGGTTTTCGTATCGATGTTCCTCAATCTATCAACAAAGATTTTAATCTCGAGAATTGGAATTTTGATGATATGCTTGATGGCGACCAGTCGATCAGGGTTTTGAATGCTATTTTTGGCAGTTACTCAAAAGATCTTTTCCTGATGGCGGAGATTTTCGATCCGACGTTTGGTGATTTGATCAAACGTTATCTAAAAGAAACTCCAGTGGATTTCGTCTTGAACGTATTATTGAAAGACGAAATAACGCCAGAAAACGCTTCTTCTATAAAAGCACGACGTAGATTTCTGCAGTTGATTAGGCGCCAAAATGAGATTCCAGGTTTCATGCTTGATTTCGAATCTCATGATTCGCGTCGTTTTCCGTCTCGGGGAACGGATAGTCAACACAGCATCCGTTGGTTATTTGAAAATAACCCATCCGGAGTCTGTCTTTACAATGGAGAAGAGTTTGGGTTGGATAATCCGACGGAAGAGCAGCTTTCGCAACTTCAGCTTCTTGAGCTTGATGCTGTGTCAAAAATGCGTTTTGAGCAGGGAGTGCCGATCGAAGAAATTCGAGCTAACTCTCGTGCCAACGCACGTATTCCTCTTCCAGAGGAAGCGGAATATAAACGACAATTCGAGAACGAAGATTCTTTACCTAATTTAGTCCGAAATTGGGTAAAATGTTGGAAAAAACTTCCAGAAAGATCGTAATAAAAAAACAACTGATAGACGAAAGCCCGCCTTGAGGCGGGCTTTTTCACGCTTACTTTATTTCCCTATTAAACTTATCTAAATTAAATAGCGGCGTTTTATCTCCGTCTATAATTCCCTGCGCTTTTCGCAGGAGTTTTAGCAATTTTTCCTCCGACGATGCCGACCCGACATGCACCGTTTTGACTACTCGTTCCCCTTCTTTATAAACCACCTGCACCCCAGTCGCGCCCGAAGTCGTCTTGAATTTCCGTATAAAAGCCATATTTTAATTGTACCACACTGGGACCGAAAAATTTTTCCACCTAAAATTCTCATGTTTTTCCACCAAACCACAAGCAGTTTTGGAAACTAATTCCCCGTTATGCTAGCAACCACGACGGCTAGCAACCAGCTTGACAAACCAATCCGCTCGCGCTAAAATTGAACTAACCACTAGCATCCGAACCCGGAGCAGTTGGGAAACAGGTGGGCGAACATTATTTAGCAACCGACTTAAAATCTAAGCCGGAGATTTTGCATAAGCAAAAATAAAACGCTTAAGTTGTCAAAAAAATACACATGGCCATATGATATAATGGGTTTATTATGGATGCACCGATTACGCAGACTTTAGAATGGAAACAACTTCAGGATGATTTGCACGAAGTAAGTTTTTTTGAGCAGGGAAGTGGCTACCAATATCTGGCGATTTCGAAAAAAACTCCAATGGGGAACTACCTTTATCTCCCTTATGGACCAGTTTTTGAGCAAAAATCTGGTTTTGAGAACTCGCTTAAAAGTCTCAAAAACCTTGCCAGTCGCCAAAACGCCTTTTTTATTCGCGTCGAGCCTCAATCTAAAATTTTCACTGATCATCTCCCCCGCATCGCCCAAAAATCCACAGATTTAAATCCCAAAGAGACTTGGAAACTCGATCTAACAGGGAAGGAAGAGGCCCTAAAATCCCGCCTCCCTTCGCGACTTTTGCGCTATTACAAAAACACCGAAAAAAACGGCATCAAAATCACGACCAGCCACAACCCCGATGATATTCACTATCTCCTAGACCTCCAAAAAGCCCTCGCCAAGGAGAAAAAAATCAGCACTTTCTCCGAACATTACCTTAAAACGGAGCTAAAGCAACCCTTCGCCACCCTTTATCTTGTTAGTGCGTGCGCAGAACACCATAGTTCGAAGGAGCGTTCCGAGAACGACGGGCTGACCGGACGCGACCCGAGAGAAGCCATCTCAGCTTCTAACAACATA
>CAVDHS010000061.1:0-5599 GCA_963609155.1 Bulleidia sp.
GCCGGAAGATCGAGAAGTTTGCGAAAATCCACGTAACGGGTTCCTCACTCTTCGCAAGAAGAAATAAATAAAACAAAATAAAAAGTGTTGTAAAAATTACAACACTTTTTTGATCGATTTTCTATTATGGTAGGGATGCTAGGACTCGAACCTAGGACCCTGCGTGTATAAGACGCATGCTCTAACCAGCTGAGCTACATCCCCAAGTTGTTTATATTATACCACGGAATGTTTAGGGTTGGTGATTTTTGGGGAGGGATTCGTGGTATAATAAAGATAATGAAAAGCGTGAGCAAAATAAAAACAAAATTGCGACGGCTGAACTATAAAACTCGGCACGATTTGTTGACGGTGGAGAATGTAGTACTGTTTCTTGCGATAGTTTTGTGTTTAGTATGGACTTATCAATCAGTCGCGGCGATGAGCCGGAACTGGGAATTGTCGGAGAGATTGACTTCGGAACGAAAAACTTTGGAGCTTTTGCGCAATGAGGTCGAGGTGACGAAAATGGCGAATGAATATTATAAAACGAATGAATATCAAGAATTGGTGGCGCGGAAAAATTTGGATAAAAAACTGAATGGCGAGAATATGGTGGTGATGCCGGAAAATTCGGCGGAGGCGAAAAACAAACATAAAGAAGTTTCGGTGGCGACGAAGTTGACAGAGGAGAAGGAATATTCGAATTTTGAAAAGTGGATGATGTATTTATTCCCGAACTATTAGATTCAATTTTTGAAAAGGTTATGTTATAATAAGGATATGAAAAAGGGTAAGCGGGGCTTTACGCTAGTGGAGGTGTCAATTTTCTTGGCAATAACAGGGCTTTTGTTTATGGCGGTTACAGTTGGAGTGCGAAATTCAGTTTATCAACAAAGAAGTAACGATTCGGTGCAAAACTTTATGGAATTTTTGCGTAAAGCTTATTCGGAAACTTCTAATGTACAGAATAATAAAGGCGCGGGTGGCGGAAGAACCGAAAAGGCAATTTACGGAAAATTAATTACGTTTGGTGAAAAATATAATTTGGCGGGCAAGCAGGTAAACGGCGGCGCAGCAGGAAACCAATTATTCATGTATACAGTGGTGGGGAACGTGATGAATGAATCGGGCGGCGGAACAGTGCTAGAATTGTTGAATTCATTGAAGGCGCAAGTGGTAGAAGTGACGACAGACGGAGGAAATAAAAGTTTGAATTTAATGGCACTGGCGGAAAGTTATTCGCCGAAATGGTCGGCAGAGATTGAGAGTGCGTGTTCCAATGACGAAAAATGTTACAAGCCGAAAGAGGGGATGCTTTTAATCGTCCGTCATCCGAGTTCGGGGGTAGTGTATACATATTATACGGATACTTTGATACAAATTAATCAAAAGATAAAAGAAGGTAGTACGAATATCAACTGGCTGGACTTCAATATTTTCAAGGACGGAAATAAACAAGATGTTGATTTTTGTATTAATACGTCGGAGGGATCTTGGGTGTATTATCGAAGTGATGTACGAATCAATGCTGGTGCGAAAAATTCTTCGAGTATAGAATTAATGGGTGACGAGGAGAATAAATGTATCAGAAAATAAAAAGTGGTTTTACAATGGTGGAGTTGTCTTTGGCGATTGCATTTATTGCAATGTTGTCGCTTATTGTAATATTGATAATAAATAATTCGGTTTCGGCTTATCATCGAGGAATTACTTTGAATCAGTTAAATACTACGGGCATGGATGTGGTTGAAGATATGCGAAAAGCGATTCAAGAATCGCCGGCGGCAGTGGCGAAAAATGAATGTGCAGATTTGTATGGGACTGGATCATCGGCTCTTGGAAAATGTGATGGAAATGAAGGCCAAAGTTTTGTGATGATGACTGAGGTTGCGAAAGAAGTGAAAAGAGGGAGTAATTCGAGTTTGAACAATGTAGTGGTTGGAGGCGTGTTTTGTACGAAAAAATATTCGTACATTTGGAATTCGGGCTATTTTAATGAACAGGGTGATTATGAAGTGAAAGATACGGAACAGTTAAAAATCAGATATAAATACATGAATGGCTCGACAGCAACAGTGAAAGAAAAAAGTAATTTTAAGCTGTTAAAAGTGGAAGATGATACGCGGGCGGTATGTAAGGCGGCAGCGGGAGGAATGAATAATGATTATAAGGCTGACGGCAAGATCACGGACAGCACAATTGATATTAGTTGCGATAAAGCAAAAAATAATAATGTTTCGACAGATATTTGCAATACGCTTGAAGCGGAACCGGAAGATATTTTGGCAGGGAGTAGCAATTTAGCACTTTACGGTTTGACGGTGGGGACGCCGGCGATGGGCGGAAATTCGAAAAGTATGCTTTATTCGGTATCGCTTATATTAGGGACGATTCAAGGCGGAATTAACATCAAAACGACTGGCAATTATTGTTCTACGCCGGAAGGGGCGGAATCGGATATTGAAAATTTCGACTACTGTGCTATAAATAAATTTAACTTTGCGGCTCGAACAACAGGAGGATAAAATATGCAATTATTAAAAAAGCAAAAATTTAAAAAAGGTGCAGCGTCGTTTTATATCGTGGCGTTTGCAACATTGGTGCTTCTAGTGGTTGTGGTGAGTTTTGCGACGATTATTATTTCAGAGATTGAGCGAACTTCGAATGATGATTTGTCACAGTCGGCATATGACTCAGCATTAGCAGGAGTAGAAGATGCGAAAGTGGCTTTTTCTAATTATCAAAAGTGTATTGATAGCGGGAAAAGTGCGGGAGTGATAAATGAAGCAAATGACACGTTATCTTGTGAAGAGATTATAACGTATGTGGAAAGCCCAAAATATCAAAATTGTGATATGGTTGGACATATTATCGGACGAATCAAGAAAAGTGAAGAGGGCGAGGTAAAAGTGGAAGATACGACCGACAATAGAATGCAACAGGCTTATACTTGTACGAAGTTTGAGACGACGCTAGAAGATTATCGATCGACATTGTCTTCTTCGCAGCAGATGAAAGTAGTGAAAGTCAAGTTTGATGGTGATGCGGGTGAAAATGTGGCGAATAAGATTACGAAAGTGAAAATTAGTTGGTATGCAAATGAAGATACGAAATTTGCATATTCGAATTTGGGCTCGTCGAGTACGGGAGTGAAATTCTCGCAATTCGGTACCGCGCAAACAGCAGTGCCGCCGACAATTTCGTTAGCGATGGTACAGACTGGAACGGAATTTAGTTTGAAAGATTTTGATGTAACGAAAGGAAATCAAACGGATCGAGGGATGTTGTATCTAGTGCCGACAAATGAAACAACGGCGAAAACTTCGAAAGCGAATAATTATATAGGGGCGTGGAATGGCTCGATTAACAAAATTGGGACTGAAGGGTTTTTGAAATCGAACGATAAGACGGCGACGAATTTGCCGTATGGGGTGAATTGTCCGGAAAATTCGGGAAGTGAATTTGCTTGTTCGGTGGAAATTGACTTACCGAAACCGATCGGTGGCACGCGAAACGAGGAAACGTTTATGTTTGTGGTAGCGTTGCCATATGGTAAGCCGAGCACGGATTTTTCGTTGGAGTTTTATTGCTCCGGAACTTGTACGAATAAGCCAGTAAAAACGATTAATGAGAAGGGCGAAGTAGAAGAAACAAAGGGTACTAGTAGTCAGGCGAAATTGAGTGGTGTGCAAGTGAAAGTTGATTCAACGGGACGAGCGAACGATTTGTATCGAAGAGTTGAGACGCGTTTGGAATCCGAGGCAGATAGCTCATATTTGTCGATCATGGGGCCGTTGGAGCTTTTGGGTAATCCAGGCGACGACGGTTTGAAGAAAGGGATGGATATCGTGAAATGCGAATACGATTTCGATCCGACTTGTCGATAAAAGTAGAGATTAAAAAACGACCGTGCGGGGGCGGTCGTTGTTAATTATCTTGTGGTTGTGGGGGCTGGATTTGAACCAGCGACCTTTTGGTTATGAGCCAAACGAGCTACCAGGCTGCTCTACCCCACGATATATCTTTATTATATCAAAGATTGACGAAAAAGTCAAGATTTTTTCTTGAGTAGTTGCTTAGCGGCGAGTTTGACGAGGTAATTATAGCTGTTGATCGCGTGCGGAGTGCTAGCGAGTTCGAGCGCGGTGAGATTATGTCGAACGGCGGTGGCGATTTCGCTAGCGATCAATTCGGCGTGAGGCGCGACGATGGAAGCACCAATAATGTGGTTAGTGCGGTCAGAAAGAAGTTTGACGAAGCCAGAATCGAAATGATAAAGTTCGCTGGCGGGGACGCTGTTTAAATTTGCGATGGATTTGTGATATTTGTGACTGTGTTTTAAGAGTTCAGATTCGGTCGAGCCGACGATGGCAACTTCGGGAATGGTTTTTACGGTACGCACGAGACCGCGGTAGTTGGCTGGATTTCGGACTTTGTTGATTAGGTTATTCGCGAGAGTGAAACCTTCGATATAAGCACGATCGGTTGAAGAATGGCCGCCGAGACAATCACCGATGGCATAAATATGCCTAGTGGAAGTTTCAAAATATTTGTTGATGGTGATGCCGGTTTTTTTGTATTTTACGCCGGCGTTTTCGAGTCCGTATTCGAGATTCGGTTGACTGCCAGTTGCGAGAATGATGTTATCGACGCGAACTAATTTTTCGGTGTTTTCATGGCGAAAAATGATGCGTTTAGAAAATTCATCTTTTTCGAGCGCGACAACTCTGGAGTTGGTGAGGACTGTGACGCCGAGTTTTTCGGTAAAATAATTAGCAAGACAAGCCCCGACTTCACGATCTGCACGCGGGAGCAGACGTTTAGCAGTTTCGAAGAGAATAGTCTTAACACCGAGTTCGGCATAAAATTCAGCGATTTCGCAGCCAGTTGCACCGCCACCAACGACAGCTACAACTTTCGGCAGACGACGAATTTTGATTGCGGTTTCAGGTGTGAGATGTTTGATGAAGGGCGCGCTGGGGATGCTGGCGGTTTTTAGACTAGAGCCGGTCGCGAGAATTAAATTCGCAGCGGTGTATTTTTTATCTTTGACGGCGATGGTATGTTGATCGAGCAGATTCGCAAAACCCGAGATGCAAGTAATGCCGAGTTTTTTGTAAAGTTTTTGGTTTTCGATGCCGATTTTGACGACGGCTTTTAATTCTGAAGCAAGCACCGAAGGAGGATTAAAATGCAAATCTTGATGTCGGAGAGCGGGGTAAGAGCGTGTGCGAGAATAAGTATGCGCAAAATCGAGCGCGATGCTGTAAGGAATGTCGCGAGTGTTGAGATTAGAGCCGCCGAAAGCGCGGTCTTCGACTAGCCCCACGGATTTTTTCGCTTTGGCAAGAGTGAGCGCGGCGGTTGAGCCGGCCGGACCACTGCCAATTACTAAATAGTCGAAATCGTATTTTTTACCCATCTTTATATTATTTTATCATGATTTTGATAAACATAAGCAAAATCTTTGTGATATTTTTTGAGTTCTTTAATTACGGCACGATCGAGATCTTGTGCGGTGACAAGTTTTTTCTGATTGAGAAATTTTTTGACGGCGGAAAGAGTTCGATCGATGAAAATTTCGGTTGCGCCAGGAGGAATATCGAGAGCTTTAGCA
>CAVDHS010000061.1:5609-6141 GCA_963609155.1 Bulleidia sp.
GTCATAATGAGGCCTCCGAGATAATTAAAATTGCGAGAATGAAATAAAACAAAGTGATAAAACAGCGGAAGAAAGTTTTGTTTTTGAAGCGAAAGCGGGTGAAATCGGCGAGGTTGCGGCCGGTGGCGGCGGCGCTATGAAGAATGAGCAAGGGGAGTATAGAGACGATGACGAAAAGAATGATTAAGCCAGCGCGTTCGGAGCTATTGGAAAAAGTGCGCATGATAGTGATGGCGGTGATGAGATAAAGTGGTAAAGAAAAAGCTAGTTCAGAAACAGAGGTGGAAAGCCCGAGTAAAAAGGCATCGGAGCGAGTTTTGGTGGTTTCGACTCTGTGATGATATTTGTGTGCGAGTTTTCGGGAGATGAATAATTTAGTGCCAGGCCCCGGTCGAAAATAAAAGAAAAAAACAAAACAACCGAGCGCTACAAAAATGCTGAACATGATCCAAGCAAAGAGATTGCTGTCTATGATTTGAACGATGGCGGGAGTGGAGGAGAGAATGGAATAAATCGAGAGAAAGAATAGAAC
>CAVDHS010000061.1:6151-20320 GCA_963609155.1 Bulleidia sp.
GACGCATAAAATGAAAAATGTGCCGAGATCGGAGGCTTTGTTTTTGGAAAATTTGCCGTTAGTATAGTGGATTAAAAGTGAGAAAACTCCGGGTGAAAGTTGCAAAAAAGCCATGATTAGCATGGATAATAACAAAATTCCCACAGAGGTCAAAACGCTCATGTTTCGATTATAGCACGAAAAGGGTTGTATTCCTAGATAGTTTGTGATAGTTTCGGGGGCATGACGGGAAAAATGTTGAAAAAAATATTGTTGTTTGGATTGAGTTTAGGAGTGATTTGGCAGGGAATTTTGGTAGGTTTTGGCACTACTTTTGGACTTTTCGGAGTTTTGGACGGCGCTGCGATGGCATATGCGGAGACGAATGAAAGTGGTGAAAATGAGGGCAAGAATGATGATGAAGATGACGAGGCGGTTTGGGAACCGCCTGAATTGTATATTCGATCGATAAATCCGGGATATGGTAGTAAAAATTCCGGAGAAATGATTGAGATTGCTCGGGGCAAAAACTCCGACACACCGATTTCGCTCGCTGGAACAGCGTTAGGCTATACTAAAACAAGCGGGGAGCCATCACTAACTCTGGTCGAGTTCCCCGAGAACAGCTGGATGACCGGCGAGACCATCCTCCTTCGTTTGGCTAGCTCACCAGAGCGCGAGCTAGCCAACATGACTTATAAGATAACAGGGGCTAGTTCGGGATTAACACAAAAATCGGGGCCGTTGGTGTTGATTCGAAATGGTGAAGAAATTGATGAAGTTTGTTGGACGGGTGAAAAAGGGTGTGAACGAGGGTTCAAATCAGGGAGCGGAGAAAGTTTAGTGCGAGATTTGAGGACAGGGGAGTGGGAATTTAAAGAATATATACCGGAATATCAGGCAGAAAATTATCGTGTAGAAGAGAAAGTAGAGGAGAAAAATAGCGAAAATACGACAACGGCACAATGTAAGGGTTTACAATTTTCGGAGATTTTGAGTTATTACGAAGTGGAAAAAAGTGAGCAATTTATTGAAATCTATAATCCTGGAACAGGGGTGGTGGAGATGGACGGATGTAAAATTCGGTATAAAAATAAGAATTATGTGCTTTCGGGAAAAGTGGAGGCGGACGGATATTTTGCGTATTATCCGGTAGGGTTTAGTTTGACGAAAAATCCGACGAGTTCGAATAAAATAGAATTGATCGATACAGATGATACGGTGGTAGATACGTTGGTTTATCCGAATGGACAACGAAAAGGGACGTCGTATGCGTGGTTGGGCTATGATGCTGACGGGAAAAAATTGTGGCGAGTAACTTATGCGCCGACGCCTGGCGCGGCGAATAATTATCAGGAATTTAAGACTTGTACAGATGGGAAAGTAATTAACAAAGTGACGGGGAATTGTGTAAAAGTGACGAGCGTGAAAGATAAAGTTTGTAAAGATGGGCAATATTTAAATCTTTTGACGGGGCGATGTAAAAAAATCACCACAGCCGCGGAGAAAACTTGCAAAGAGGGTTATTATTTGAATCCGGAGACGAATCGGTGTCGGAAAATTAAGGAAAATAATGGCGCAAATTATAGTTTAGAACCGGAAAATTATAATGAAAATTCATCGTTTATAGCTTTGTACGCGGTGTTAGGTGTATTAGGGGTCGGTGGGCTGTATTTAATTTATGAATTTAGAGATGAAATTAAAAAGTTTTTTGGTAAAGTTTTTCGACGATCTCGTTGAAAACGGCATCGCGAGTTTGATCGCCGTTAACTTCAATCAGAAGCTCGAGTGAATGGTAATGCTGAATAACAGGGCGAGTTTTTTCGCGGAATTCTTTGAGACGGTTGTGAAAAATTTCGAGATCTTTGTCGTCAGCACGTTCACCACGATCGTCGAGAATTTTGGCCTCGTTAAAACGTTTTTCGGCATCAACTTCGGAGATGTTAAGAATAATTGCGGCTTTGATTTCGTGGCCAGCGCCGGCAGCGATAGACATGACTTGGTCCTCTTCGCCGAACCAGCGGCCGACCGAAGAAAGGATTAAAGGGTATTTAAAGAGGTCGGGACGTTCGAAATAGGGTAAAACCCATTCGTAGAAAACATTGGTCGGAATAAGATTGCCTTTTTCGGAGAATTTATCTTTGGATTGTTCTTCCATGGCACGAATGATGATGCCAGAAGAAAGGAATTTTGCATCAAGAGCTTCGGCAAGTTTGATACCCTGGGTATCTTTGCCGGACATTGGTAGGCCGAAGATGTTGATCGAGCCGGTGCCGAGCCATTGCTTGATGGCGGTGATTTTTTCGTCCATATAGTGGTGATTATAGCATATTTTGGGGAAAATGAAGCGAAAATGCGAACTAGCACTATTGACACGAGAGTGCTAATTTTGTATAATGGAGATATGGAAATTACTCCGAGACAAAATGATATTTTATGCCAAATTATTGAGGAATATGCCGAAACGGCGTCGCCGGTGGGAAGTGTGACTTTGGCGAAGCTTTTTGGTGTATCGTCAGCGACAATTCGGGCGGAAATGGCACGATTAGAGGCGGCGGGAATGATTGCACAGCCACATACTTCAGCGGGACGAGTGCCGACTGATGCAGGATATCGGTATTACGTAAATCATTTGGAGGAAACATCGAAAAAAGAAAGCCCGTTGAATCAGATGAAAAATGAACAACGCTCTCTGGAACGCGGTGCACATGCGTTAGAAGTGCGAGTTTCGGCACAATCAAAAGCGGACGCGGCGATTCGTGGAGCAGTTGACATGCTGGTGGAGCTGACTGGTAATTTAGGATTAGGCACGATTGGTGGTCAGCTCTATCTCGCGGGCATTTCGCGACTTTTTACGCAGCCGGAATTTAATGATACGCGACGAGTACAAGCAGTAGCGGAATTATTAGATAATTTAGAACCTTGGCTGAAAGAGACTGAGCCGGGAAATTTGTTGAATGTTTTTATCGGACACGAAAATCCGATTGGCCGAAATTCAGAGGTGGCATTAATCATTTCGAAGTTTCGGTCGCCATTTTCGGACCGAAGTTATGTCGGAGTTTTGGGGCCAACACGACAAAATTATTTGCGAGTAATTAAAATAGTAGAACACGCAGGAAAAGTATTGGAGGAAATGTTAAAATGAAAGAGAAAAAAACCGAAAAACAAGAAGTTCTGGAGGCAGGAATTGCGGAATTGACGGCCGATTTGCAGCGAACGCGGGCGGATTTTGAGAATTTTCGCAAACAAGTTGAAATGCAGAAAGAAAACGAGCGAAAAACGGTAAAATTTGCGACAATTACGAAAATTTTACCACTTTTAGATAATCTCGATCGGGCAATTGCGAATTATGCGGAATTGAAACCACTGGAAAAGTCGCTAGAGAAGACTTTAGGGGAGTTGAAAATAGCGAAAATTGCGTCGGCGGAAGGGGTGGAATTTAATCCGGATTTGCACGATGCGGTGATGGTCGAAGGAGAGGGTGAGAAAGAAGTGGTTGCGGAAACTTTGCGCCCAGGGTACTATTACGAAGGAGAAGTTTTGCGTCCAGCGATGGTAAAAGTTAAAAAAATGTGATATAATAATTTAAAAGGAGTTATTTATGGCTGAATATAAATTAGCATTGGAAAAACGGGAATTAACAGGGAAAAAATTGAAAAAAGTGCGCGCGGAAGGATTGGTCCCGGCGGTGATTTATGGTGGAAAAGAACCGATGATGGTAGCAAGCGAATATGTGGCGACAGAAAAAGTTTTGGAAAAAGCGGGCTATCATTCGCCGATCGATCTTGATGTTGCTGGAAAAAAGCAGTTGGCGATTACGAAAAATGTTCAAATTGACCCAGTTTCGCGACGAATTTTGAATGTGGAATTCCAAGCGATTTCGGCTAAAGAGGTGGTGGAAGCGACTACGCCGATTGTGGTTGTGAATTTTGAGGCATCAGAAGCGGCGAAAACTTATCATTTTGCGATGGCGCAAAGCTTAGAAGAGATTGCAGTGAAAGCAAAACCGGCAGATTTACCTAAGGAGTTGACGGTTGATGCGTCGAAGATGGAGGCAGTGGAAGATAAGTTGACTTTGGCGGAAATTGAATTGCCGACAGGGGTAGAATTTGCGGATAAGGAACTAGATTTGGAACAAGTTGTAGTTTCACTTTATGATCCGGCGGCAGAGGCGGAAAAACGAGAAGCGGAAACGGAAACTGAGGAAACTGAGGAAACTGAGACGGCAGAAACTGAAACTACTGAAACACCAACGGAAGAAGCCAAAACCGAAGAATAATTTTTGGGTAATAATCCTTCTAGAGGAAAAAGTTTTTAACTTTGCTCGCTAGAAGGATTTTTTTCGATTCCGATTTGTTTTAATGCGTGTTGATTCGCGACTAGGCGTTCTTTGAAAGCGGCGCGTGCTTCATCGGCGTGGTTATTATCGCCGCCCCAAGTATAAAGTGCAGGATCTTGGAGTGCCCGAGCAAAAGAGAAAGTAACCGGCCAAGGGAAAGGCCCATTTTTGATTACAGCCGCGAGATTATCAGTAGCTTGTTCGACGGTTTGGCCGCCAGAGAGGAAAACTACGCCAGCTAACTTTTCAGGGACATGATCTTTGAGGATTTGAGCGGTTTTTTTGCCGACTTCTTCAGGGGTGGATTGACTTTCGAAGCGTTTGCCAGCTAGCACCATATTGCATTTTAAGATACATGCGCGAAGATTGACTTTCGCGTCGACGAGTTTTTGGAAGAGACAATCGAGGATTTTCGCGGTTAAATCGGCGCATTCATCGATTGAATAATCACCATCATAGACTAATTCTGGTTCGACAATTGGCACAATATTTTCAGATTGACAAACACGAGCATATTCAGTAAGAATGCGACAATTTTCATCAATTGCATCATCGGAAGGGGCGATAATGCGGCTACCATCTTCAGATGAGCGAACTTCGAAAGCGGCGCGCCATTTCGCGAAACGGAGCCCGAGTGAATAGTATTCTTTCAACCGAGAAGCGAGCCCGTCAAGGCCTTTAGTAAAAGTCTCATCGGAACCAGGGAATTTTTCGAGACCCTGATCGACTTTTATCCCAGGGATGATATGACGTGCAGTAAGAAAATCGACAAAATTTTCCCCATTATCGGCAGT
Source organism: Bulleidia sp. (assembly GCA_963609155.1). Taxonomy (GTDB): domain Bacteria; phylum Patescibacteriota; class Saccharimonadia; order Saccharimonadales; family Saccharimonadaceae; genus Nanosyncoccus. Next base: position 11,264 of record CAVDHS010000061.1, read on the forward strand.
TTGATGCGCGGTTTCGTCGAAAAGAATGACGCCATTGACGTAATTTTCGAGCCCATCGGTGGTGAAGAAAAGATTGCGATAATCACGTCGATTTTCATAAGTATCGGCGATGTTCAATTTTTCGAATTTTTTGCGAATTGAACCACCAGATTCATCAGCTGCGAGGATGCCTTTATAGGGGAGAACTAAGTTGGAGGCGATTAATTCGAGATCACTTTTCACGGGTGGATTAGCCAAAAGTTCTTTAAGTTCAGAAAGCGAAAGAGTCGCATTTAATTTCGAATTTTCGAGGTTTAATCGCGCGAGTTTTAGGCTATCTTCGACCGAATGACCGAGGATGAAACTACTTAAAATCGAGGCCGCAGCGATGGAAAAGAGAGAAAGGTGAGTCGAGAGATCGGCGCGGTTCGGAGCGATTGTCTCGGAAATATCAAGATAAGTAAGGCAATTTTCAGAAATGAAAACGATTTTTTTCGGGTCTATTTTTGCTAATTCAGGCGCGCTGGAAAGTCCCGAAAGACCTCTGTTATTTTCGAAAAAGACGAGGTTGGCTTTCTCTGCGAGCGAATTTAGTTCTGGACTGTCGGTATCGCGCAAATAAAGTACGAGATGAGTGTTGGGCGAAAGTTCGAGATAAGAGAGAATTTTTGAAATTGTCGATGAAGAAAGATTTGCGGAACGATCAACGAAAAGATAATCGACTCCTTCAGTAGGAGGTGTAAAATTAGTTTTTGCAAATTCAACAGGGGAAAAGTAAGCGACATTATCGTCAGCAACAAGAATATATCGGTGGGTCGAAACGGTATTGTTGGCGGTATGTTCGATATCGTTTTCGGCATTAAAATCGAGTTTAGAATCAGAAATTGCGGCTGTGAGACCGAATTTTTGAAAAACTTCGAGAGAAACGGCGGCTCCGCCGAGAGTACTAGTGCGGTTAAAAAAACAATGTTTTGAGCCGTTAAAACCGAGATTTAGCCATTTGATTTGATTGCGGTCGGTTTCAAAATCCTCGGTCCGACCATCGAGATTAAGATAAACGTCTTTTAAAACGTTGCCCACTATAATGATGTTCATGGTTATATTATATCACACCAAGAATGCCACGGAGCGCAAAAGCTGTGTCTTCGTGCGAGCGAACAGTGATAGTGTCGATCCCCATTTGGACCACGGGGTAATCATTGCCGCCAGGTTGCGTCATATCGCCGAAGTAAAGGATATCGGATTTTTCGACGTTAAGTTCCTCAAGCAAATGCGTCATACCGAATTCTTTGTTCATACCGGGGATGATCGCGTTAATAGAGGTCGTTCCACCGATTTCATAATCAAATTCAGGGGTAAGTTCTTTACAGCGTGCAACGATTTGTTCGCGTTTTTTGTGATCCGGATCCCAGGCGTATTTTTCTTCGGTCCCGGCATGTTGACCGAGAGCAGAAAAAGTGACTTGCGAGAGGCGATTTTCGATAATTTCGTCGCCGTCTTTAAGCTTGTCCTCTTCCCAAAAACCGAGCTCTTTCGCAGATTTTTCCAAACTTTCGGAAATTTTTGCAACTTGCTCATCTGTTAGCGGATAATTATAAACTTGTTCCCAGTCATTTTTTTCGGTGTTGAAACGATAATATTGCGTTCCTTGAGCCACAAAAAGGTGCAGGTGCGATAATTGGGCCGGAGTAGGGTCTTTGAGCTGGTTGACGATTTGGATCAGGAATTGATCGAATTTTTGGCCCGAAATGGGACAAATCTCGAAATGATCGAGACATTCTAATAATAAATCGGCAATTTCGTCGGTAATCGGCGTTTTTGCCACATTTAAGGTTTGATCTATGTCGAATGCTAAAACTTTTTTCATAATCTTATTATATCATGGTATAATGAAAATATGAAAACTTATATTGTGGGCAATTGGAAGTTAAACTTTACTGTGGGGGAATCTTCGATTTATCTCCATAAATTATTAAGGAAAATGCCGAATTATCGGAATGTTGAGGTGGTGATAGCACCTTCGACGATCGCGTTGCAGCCGTTGTCGTTGCAGATCGATCGGCATAAGATGAAACTTGCGGCGCAGAATGCATTTTATCGAGATTATGGCGCTTTTACAGGGGAGACTTCGTTCTCGCAACTTAGAGGAATAGCGGATTATGCGATTGTTGGGCATTCGGAGCGACGTTATATTTTCCATGAAGACGACAAAACGGAAGCGAAAAAAGTGGCAGCAGCGGTGCGACACAAAATTACGCCGATTTTATGTGTGGGCGAGACGGAAAGCGAGCGCGCGTTCGGCGAAACGAAGGATGTGCTTCGAGATCAATTACAGGGAGGATTGTCGGAAATCGGCGATGATGACATTGAGAAAATCATGATTGCCTATGAGCCAGTATGGGCGATTTCTTCGGTGAAAGGGGCAAAAATGGCTGCACCGGATGAAATTACTGCTGCGGTGAAGATAATTCGGGATTGTCTGACGGAAGCTTATGGAAAAAAAGTGGCAGAAAAAGTGCCGGTTTTGTTCGGTGGAAGTGTGAATCCGTCGAATGCAGGGGCGTATTTGACGATTCTGGGAGTAAATGGGCTACTTATCGGAGGCGCAAGTTTGATTTTAAGCGAATTCACTGATATAATTGAGGTAGCAAAGAGAGTCAGCGCATGAAAAAACAATACATGGATTTTGTGCCGACGGCGAAAAGGCCGAGCGGTACAAAAAAGCCAGTGAAAGAAAAGACGGTGGTGATGCCGAATGCTAAGCCGAGAGTGAAGAAAACGGTTGCTAAACCGACAGTGAAGAAGGTGGCGCGAACGTCGGCGGTGAAACCAGTGGCGAAGTCTGTGGTAAAACCAGCGAAGAGACCGATCCCGAAACCGACGGAAGCGGTGGCTTTTTCAGGCGAAAAAATGCCGAAATTGGGGATGATTGAGGATTTAAATCCGAAATTTGTAAAAACTGACGTGCCGAAACGGCCGTTGTCGAGTAGGGCGACGAATGGATCGCATTTTCGAGCCGAAAAAACAGGTATCGCGGCAACAAAAGCGCAAAAAATTGGTAATCGCGCGAACACGAAAAATAGCGTCAGAACAGAGGTAAAACCGGTGGAAAAGTCGGTGGAAAACTCTAAAAAATCTTTAGCGGCAAAAAGTACTTATCAACCTCCAAAAAATCCGTTTATTAACCAAGGAAAAGTTGAAAAGCGGCCGTTGTCGAAAAACGTTTATACGAAAAAAGTCGCCATACCGAAAGAAATTCTGAAAGAGCCGAAGGGGCCGGTGACGATTATTTCGAAACCAGAAAAAGATGCGCCTGTAGGATTGATTGTAGCGATAATTTTAACCATAATTTTAGGGGCGGCGGCAGGAACGGTAGCGTTTTTACTACTGCCGAAATAGACGATGGATAATTCGGGAGCGAATAACAATCCAAAAATGACAAATAACCCTCTGCTCGGGAGGTTGATTAGTGACAAAAAACAAGATATTATGCATTCTTCGGCTTATGGCAAGGCTCAGAGTGCGGAAAATATTGGTACGTCTTCGGCGGAAAGTTTCTCGACGAGAAAGGCGATGGAGGCGAGTCGACAAGCAATTCGAAAATATAAAGATTCGGAAGTGGTGGGCAGAGCGTTTAATAATAATGGGGCAAAATCTTGGAATTATAATGCAAAGAAGGATATGGAGCAAAGAGCGGCAATTCGGGAAAAATATGGAGGACAACGGGACGATGCTGGCGGTTTTGGTGGCGAAGAGCGAGAAAACAGGTCGGGTTTTTCGGGGATGAATGAAAAGAAAACGCCGACAGATCGATTTGGCGGGCCATCGCGAATCGAGGGCTCGGCGCCGGCAAGACGAAATCCTGGTATTTCGAGATAGAATGTGTTATAATCGGTGTGTGACTTTCTGGTGGGATTAGCTCAGATGGTTAGAGCGTCGGATTGTGGTCCCGAAGGTCGGCGGTTCGATCCCGCTATCCCACCCCATTTACGGCTAAAATCTCCCATCTCGGCGTTTTTCCTCGTTCGCTCGATGACAAATCGCGCTTCACTCGGAGAAAACACCGATCTGAAAGATTTTATCATGTAAATAAGCAAGTACATTAAGTATATGCGGGTATAGTACAATGGCTAGTATGCGAGTTTTCCAAACTCGAGATGAGAGTTCGATTCTCTCTACCCGCACCAGAGAAAGACGAGGCGGAGAAATCTGGTTCGTTTTTTTGTTTTATGAACTTTTTATTATTTAACTATTGACAATTTTGAGAAAGTGTGCTACAATGAATGTATAGTAGTACTTTAACAACAACGACCAATGAAATGGAGGAAGATTATGTCTAAGAAACATTATCTTGAACGACAGGCAGCAGCAAAACAACAGAAACAGCATGACGACGGAACCCAGAGCACAACACAGACAGATGCGACGCTTCCTCTTTTCAAAAGGGAAGATGCAGCAGCGAAAGCATCGTCAAAGAAAGCATCGTCGAAGAAAACGAAGAAGAACAAGAACAGAGGTGATGATAAAACATCAACCCTGTCCGCCACTCCGACGTTTTCTTGTAAGACGACAAAACCGACGCCGCCAACACCAGTTGTCCCTAAGTCTTTCGTAGATCCAGTTTCGTCAGGAGCGACAGGAGCGATGAATGGGCCTGCAAGGGCTTATAGCTATTGGGACTACGAGGCCCAGATGTTCGGTCTGACGACCGATATCTGGGCGGCAAAACAGATCTCGAACGGGTTCTATGACCCCGTTTGGGTATGGTTGGTTGATGGCTTTATCGATCATGTTTTAACGGTGGCGGAGATTGAAAAATATCTTCCGTCTTCGCGAGTTTGATTTGCTAATCTGGGTTGAAAGCCTTGAATGTTGGGGCTTCGGCCCCAGTATTCAGGGCTTTTGCCCGCGTCGTTACATAGGGAAAGCCTCGGACGCATGGGGCTTCGGCCCTAACATTCGGGGCTTTCGCCTTTGCTACTACGTACCTTAAAAACCTGGCCATTGTGCCAGGTTTTTTCATATTCTAGACATAAGCGCAAAAAACCATTAAAACTATTGACAAAAATAAGAAAGTGTGCTACAATGAAAGTAGTCTGAGTTTTACGTGTGTTAAAATAACGAAGACCTTTTACAACCAAATCATCTCAGGTTTCAAGATTTTTTGATACCTGAAGCTGTCTAACTAAACTCCCCAATTATTCATGTACATAGACTAGTGAAAGGAGGTGATCGCAATGGATTTATTCCTGAGCGTGATCCTTGGTTTTGTGATCGCAATTGTTGCCGCAACTGCGATTGAGGGTATTGAAACCGACGGCAAATTTGTTGTTGTTGGGGACGGTACTGCGGAAAAGAAGTTCTCGGCGTTTCGCAATATCCCAACCAATATGGTGTGGTGGATTTTTGCGATTGGGTTCGGAGTAGCGGTGATTAACTATGCTACTCCGAAACTTACGACCACGTTTTTGTGGTTGGCACCACTTTTTATGCTGGTGCTGATCATGCTGCTAATAGGTATGCTTATCTATTGGCGACGTGAAGGCGGTGGAGTCATCGAGGCAATTCCATTTGTAATCTTTGCAGTATTAGTGTTTTTCACACTGCAAAGCACTGCCTGGGCTTCTGCAAGCTTAACGACTTCGAAGTTTGTGACTTCGATCATTACTGCTATTCCAACAGTAATGATGATAGTTACGATCGGCTTTATGCCGATCGATTGGCTTTATTTTAGAGCCAATCATGAAGACGAAGAAGCAGAAGCAAAGCGTAATTTGACGCTTGGTCGCATTGCAATTGCTGTAACGACGACTATTATCTTGGCGTTTTTGGCGACAACGGTGGCTTGGAGTGATCTGAATCTGAACGATTCGGTGAAGAGTTCTGCTCGCCAAGCTAATGCGGCCGAAAGTGCGGCTGGAGGCTGGTTGCATTTTTACAACCTAGACCTCCAGGGGGGTTCAACTGAAGACGATTTTAATTTTGGACCTAACGCATTCGTAGAAGGTTCAAACGCGAAATCGTTCGACGTTGAATTCCGGAATCGGCTGAAAGTTGATCCTGCTCTTGCGGCAGCGTCAACCGCTGTAGTCGATGCCAAGGTAGGTACTCGTTATCTGGGCGAATTCTATGAGTCTTGCTCGGGCGACTGGGCGAAGACCATGAATTCGGCTAAAGAGCGCTGGGCCTCCGACCAAGCAGCCTACTATAAAGAGCTTGATGCGTTTTTCAAGTTCTTGGATGCAGCTGAGGTCGAAATTAGGGATTGTCAATCAGTGTCGGATCAGATGTATATGAATCCGTATACTGCATCTGGTAATCCTGATGTGATTGTCCTTAAAACAGATAATCACGCAGGGCACGAACTCGTCTATACCTTTAAGATTAAGGATAATGAGTTCAGCGTCGCCTTCCGGTTGGAGTGTGGATTCCAACCGACTGATGTAGCGGAAGTAATGCAAATTACTCCACAAACAGTCGAAGAATTCACGACCACAACTACAACCACAACCACGACTACTGGTGGTGGTGATACCCCAGGTGGTGATACACCTGGCGGCGACACACCAACCCCAGATATCCCAGATACTCCGGGATACAATAAAGATCCCAATCTGGCTCCAAAAGAGAATACCGAACCGAATGATGATCCTGGTCCTGGACCAGACACAAATTCGGGAGGTGACTCTTCGACGGAGGAAAAGTCCACGAATTCCACGAATTACTCATCATACGATGAGTATAGGAAGGACATGGACAACATGAACGACACCAATGCTAGTCAGAAGGTCGGCGGAGATTCTAACACCCCGTCAACACCTTCTGGAGGTGCCAACGTTGACTCCAATGCCAGCGCCGGTACCGGCTATGGTGGAGTTGATAAAGCTACTGAGGTGACTGAGCCAGCTAAAGAAGCTGACACGGGCAACTCTATAAATAGCACTCCCGGAGAGGCCTGGGGAGGTCCTTCGGATTAGCGGTGCAGTTAGATAGCGAGGATGAGGCTAGGGGGGGCAGTTTGAGCCTAGTACATTATTTATGTCCCGGCGGGTTGTTTACCGCCGGGCTCATCCAAGTTTGAGATTTGAGACGATTTGGTTGTGCAGACGTAAATTAACAATTTGAACGGCTAGCACAAAGATTTATTTTTCAATTTTAATGAAAGGAATATTATGAAGAAAATTACTAAATCTGTACTCAGCGTATCGGCTGCGGCGGTCATTGCAGCAGCTTCGCTGACTCCGATCATTGTGAATGCTTGGGGCGACAACGCGAATGGTCGTCCGAGTTATACGCTTGATCAAATTAATAATGGGGAATTGGGGGACAAAATTACGTTTAACTCGATTTCAAACGGTAAAATCGGGGATGAAAAGAATTTCGTGGGCGCGAAAGTGGCTGGAACTACGGTTTCGAGCTGGAACGCGAACGAAATTAGTGTGAAAGACGGTGAAACTTATACGATCCGTTTGTTCGTACACAACAACAGTCCGAAAGGAATGGAAGCGATTGCCGAGAATGTGAAGGCGACTTTCTCGTTGCCGACCACAGTGGCGAAATCGCATACGGTTATCGGTTATATCGATAGCTCGAATGCTACGCCGTCCCGATATTGGGATGAGGTGAAGTTGACTTCGGATGATGATTTTTACTTGGAATATGTAGACGGTTCAGCAAAATACAATAACAACAAGGGAACTTTCTCACTTTCGAATGATGTGATCATTTCGGGCGCGACCTTGGGTTATGAAACGATGAACGGTAAAATTCCGGGTTGTTATCAATATTCTGGCGTGGTGACGATTGATGTGAAAGTGCATAAATCGGTTGGCGCGAAATTGACGAAACAAGTCCGAATTAAAGGGACTAAAACTTGGAGTGAATCGGTAGAAGCGAAGGTTGGTGATGAGGTTGAATACCAAATCGAATACCAAAACTTGCTGGCAGACCAAGTTAAAAACGTGATGATTCGAGACATTTTGCCAACAAACGTTGAATATGTTCAAAATTCGACCTACCTTTACAACTCGAATTACCAAAATGGCGTGTTGCTCGCTGATAATACAGTGACGACAAGCGGTATCAATATTGGTGATTATAATGCTAAAGGCAATGCATACGTGCGATTTACTGGTAAAGTTGTGGATAAAACCATGGCTTGTGGTGATAACCAATTGGTAAACTGGGCGAGTGCGACGGTGAATGGTGGAGTTTATAAGGATGATGCGTCGGTGTTTGTGAACAAAGACGACGAGACTTGTCATGTAACTCCAGATCCGGATCCAGACCCAACGCCGACTCCGACACCGGATAATCCAGGTGAAACTCCTTCGTCGGATGAAACTCCAACTACGATTGTGAACACGGGGGCAGGTACAGTCGTGACTGGGGCAATCGGCGCGGGTGCGACGGTGACGACGCTTGGTTATTATCTTGCTAGCCGCAAAAAATTGTTATAAGATGACCGCTTCAAACTAAGGGATTTGGGCGGGAATCTAGGGGGCAAAGGGCGGGAATCGGAAAACTTCCTCTCGGAAACGGGAGGGAGTTTTTTGTTTGTGATTTTTGTTAAAAATAAAAAGCTTATGGTATAATGAAAATATATGAATCTGTCATGCACTGTTTTTGTTAAACAGGGGGTCTTGTGTTAGGGCTAAGGTTTTCGCGCCGAAAAATTTTATTCGGCGGTTTTTTGGCACTATTTTTGATAATTTTCGGGACGGTGTTGGTGCCGAGCGGGGAGACGTGGGCGGAAAATAAGGAGGGGGATTATTTTACAATTAAAGTAACAAAATATGTCACAGAAAATATAGCGAAGTCTGACGGCAGCGGTGAGTACGAAAATACGAGAACAGAAGGGCCTGAAACGGTGACGATCAAATATATAGAAGAAGATGGCGGTAACCCTTCTTTTGCAGTTAATAATGGAACAGAAGCGACAATATTGGGTGATAATGGAGATGATTTCAAATTTTGGCGGGTAAATGCCACAACAGAAAGCTGGACTTATGAAGATCACATCAAAACTCACATCGAATCTATGCCGTTAAGATTAAATGTGAGAAAAAATTATTGTAG
>CAVDHS010000062.1:0-3380 GCA_963609155.1 Bulleidia sp.
TTTCACTCCACTAGTTTTTTCATTCATTTTTTTATAAATCATCGTCCTTTTGTCTATTTTCATTTCGAGCAAAGCAATTTTATGCGGCGTTTCTAAATATTTCGGCAATTCTTCCAAAATCCTCGTGTTTGTTAAAATATCTCGTATTAAAATTCGTCGCTCTTTTCCTTCATCAAACAATGAATTTCCCAAAAACAAACTCGGCAAATCCGTCGTCAAAAGTTCTGCACCTTCAACCACTTCATAACCTTCCCCCAACCACTTTTTTGCTGCCTCCACTGCCGCCAATCGATCTTCACCATAAAAAATTTCAATCATTTTTTTCACTCCTCATTTTTTGACATTTCGGACAAAAATGCGTTCCTCGTCCCGCTACTCGAATTTTCATAATCTTCGCACCGCATTTTTTGCAAGGTTTTCCTTCACGCCGAAAAACTTGCGCAAATTTTTCCAAATAATCACCACGCGTCCCATCCGCTTTTACGTATGTCGCCATTGTCGAACCGCCCGCGTCAATCGCCTTATCCATCACTGTTCGCGCCGCTTCCAACAATTTTTTCACTTCCGGAAACGCTAAACTTCCCGCCTTTCGTTCTGGATGAATTTTTGCCAAATACAACGCCTCATCCGCATAAATATTTCCCAATCCACAAATCACACTTTGATCCAAAATCGCCGCCTTAATCATCGATCGTGGTCGTTTTTTCAACTTTTCAAACAATTCCGTCTCAGTCATCATCCACGGTTCATGCGCCAATTTTCGAATAAAATTGTCCTCTAAAACTTCCAGCGTTGTTAAAACTTTCATAAACCCAAATTTCCGTTGATCATTAAAGTATAAAATTCCGCGCTCAAATTCTAGAATCACTCGCGTTTGTTTATTCGGCAATTTTGCTACAAAATTTTCACTCGGATGCCCCGCTGCAAATCGCTCTTTTCCATCATAAATCAACTGCCCTGTCATTCGAAGATGAATCATCAAAGAATAATCATTCTCCAAATCGATCACCAACGCCTTACCAAATCTTCGCACATTTTTCACCATTCCCGAAATTATTTTTTCCGGCTCGCCCACAAAAGATTTTTCACATAAAACTCTCACTTCGCGAATTTTTTGCTTCAAAATCAACCCCTCAAGTCCTCTCCGCACCGTCTCTACTTCCGGTAATTCTGGCATATTTTAATTTTATCACAAAACTTCTCTGGAAATCCGACTTTTCCACAAGAACCCCACATCTAGCGTTAAAAAACAGTTGACACCCCCACATCTAGCGTTTATAATGAATATAGGTAATACTTATAAACCAAAATTAGAAAGGGAACCATGAAGAAAATTATTTATCGCTCTCCTAACGACGTCGAAAATTTTGATCTCGATCGATTTCTAAAATCGCTCGCAAAATTTGCGAAAATTTCTAAAAAAGATGCCGAAGCCGCACTCGCTGATTTCGCGCAATATGAAACTATGCACGTTTCCTGCCTTGTTGAAATCGGCACTCGCCTAATCGCCGAAAAGGCTGACGAAAAAGCCGCCGAAGAATATTTCAACACTTACGCTGATTATTTCGATTCCGGAAAATTTGAACGCTTACGCCGCATCACCGGCTATCTCGTCGGCACTTTAGACCGTTGGAACGATGCCAAAAAAGCCGAAGAATCCGCCCGCGTCAAACATTCCGTCAACTCTGCCGTCGATGACGCGACTCGCATGGTCATGCTCGAAACTCAGGCCATGGAACAAAACCTCGCTTATAATCGATAATACTATAGTACCTAACGCCAAAAACACGTTTCTGAAGAGTTCCAAAGAAACGTGTTTTTTTGGCTTTCCTACAGCTCTCCCCAATTATCACCAATAGTTATTTCCACCGCCAGCTTAATTTTCAGTTCCGGCGCGACAGATTCCATTTCTTGACGCAAAATTTCCGCCACTTTCGGAGCCAGCGCTGCGTCGCATTCCACAATCAACGAATCATGTACCTGCATTACTAGTTCCGCTCCCTCCGGCAGCTTCCGGTCTACTGCAATCATCGCTCGCTTCATCAAATCTGCCTCTGTCCCCTGAATCGGCATATTCATCGCCGCCCGTTCTGCTGCCTGCCGAATCACAAAATTCGTCGATTTTACATCCGGACACGGTCGTCGTCGCCCAAAATAAGTTTCCACATACCCTTCTTCGCGCGCCTGCTTCAAAATCTTTTCCAAATATTCCTTAATCGGCGCCCTCAATTTAAAATAATTCTCAATGAACTGCTTTGCTTCAAAAAACGACATTTTGGCCGCTGCCGCCAACCCATTTACGCTCATACCATACAAAATCCCGAAATTAATCACCTTGGCCGCCCGTCGTTGTTCTTTGGGCACTTTCTCAAACGGCACTCCGAACGCCTCTGCCGCCGTTTTGGTATGGATATCGATCCCCGCATTAAAATCCGCAATCAATTTCTGGTCGTCCGCCAGCACTGCCGCCAGCCTTAATTCAAACTGCGAATAATCCGCCGACACTAATTTTCGCCCCTTTGGTGCCACAAATCCCGTCCGAATTCGTTTCCCCTCCTCCGTCCGCACTGGAATATTCTGCAGATTCGGCTCTTTCGAACTTAGTCTCCCCGTCGCCGTCACATTTTGCGTAAAAGTCGTATGAATCCGCCCTTCCGCATCCGCCAAATCCGCCATCGGCACAATATAAGTCGTGAGCAACTTCGTCGCCTCACGATATTCTTTAATTTTTGGCACAATTTCGTGTTGTTCCATCAATTTTTCTAGCTCTTTCGCCCCCGTCGAATAACCTCGTTGCGTCTTTTTTATGCCTTTTGTCGGCAATCTCAAATCCACAAACAACACTTCCGCTAACTGAATCGGTGAGTTTACGTTAAATTCTTTCCCCGCTAATTTCCAAATTTCCTGCTCCAACGCCTCGACTTCCTCAGTATATTCCATTTTCAAATCCGCAAAATATTTCCAATCAATCAGCATCCCCTTCTTTTCCATTTTATACAGAATTGGCACTAACGGCAAATCAAACTCCGTATAAATTCGGAAAAGTTTTGGTAATTTTGCAAATTCCTTTTTCTGCTCGGCATATCTTTCCGTCAAGTCCATCACGTCAAATAAAGTTTTTTGTTCTCGACTTAATGGATTCAATAAAAAGTTCGCTTGGTCCAAGTCCCAAAATTTTGCTCCCGCCAAAATCTCCGCCGCTTTTTTCGCATCATCATGCATCAACTTCTTCACATCCCAACTCAAAATCACATCCTCCGGAAATTCTATCGCCTCATTTTCTGCCACTTTCTCGCTCGCCTCGTCCGCCTTTTTCATCTTTTCCGGCGTATTCACGGGCGCACTCATCGCCGCTTTTTCCTGCATCTGCCCACTACCCT
>CAVDHS010000063.1:0-1828 GCA_963609155.1 Bulleidia sp.
GGTTGGAGCTGAAGAATATTTGATGATTTTGAAAAAAGTGTTAGCGGATTTTACGATTGAAGCGACAAAAAATCGGCAATTAATTCGGATTGCGGGAATTTCGGGTTCGGGAAAAACTACGCAGATTTTGCCGGCAGCAGAAGCTTATGCTAGGGCGCGAAATTTAAAACCGATTTTAGTGGCGGCGCGCAGATTTGTAGAATATCATCCACATTATACGGAAATTCGGAATTTTTATGGTGAAGAAAATGTGCGTAAAATGACAGATGAGTTTTCGACGATCATGATGTTTTTAACTTTGTCGGCGTTGATTCGGGGAGGGTATGATATCATGTTGGACGTGACTTTGCTGGATCCGGAAATGGAAGGAATTTTGGCAAAAATGTTGTTAGAAAATAATTATCAGGCGTTGCTTTTGATGATTGCGGTTTCGCCGGCGGTGACGGAAAAGTTTTTGGCGGGGCGAGCGTGGCGGCACACAAAAGAAACAGAACAAGAATTTATTCGGGCAACCAAAAAAGCACTGGAATTTTATGCGGAGGCGATGCCGGAGATGCGGGCGGTAATTTGGAGTGTTTACGATTTGTCGCCGGTATATGACGGAGCGGTGGCACAGGCTTTGCCGATTTTTGAAAAATATTCTAGCGATGAACGAATACCTAAAAATGATGACGACGCGCGCAGAGATGCAAAAATTAAATATTTTACAATTGATTTAAATTGATTTCTGGGAAGTTGGTGCGGATGTGTTCGGCGTAGCCGTTGTCAATATTTTGCCAAGCTTTTTTCATGCGGTTAATTTCGGGTTGGTCAGAAAATTCGGCGAGAAAAGTTTCTTCGAATTCTTTCGGCGCGGGACGAGAAATGATGCGAGCGACGTCCATGTTCGGATTGCCAGTGCCGGCAAAACAAAAGTCGATTACGCCGATGACTTTGTCGTTTTTGTCGAGTAAAATGTTGCCGAGATTTAGGTCGCCGTGGACGAGGTTTTGTTTTTCGGTTTGTTTGATAAAATTATGGTCGGCATCGATGTGGGTGGTGTAATGTTTATAATCAAGTTCTTTCAAAAAATCGGCGAGGGGATATTTGACTTTGGCGGGAGCGTTACTGAGATCGATGCGAGAGAGTTCTTTGATAAATTTTGCAACGTCGTAAGCTGCGCCAGTAAGTGCGGTATGAGATAAATGATAAATGCGGTCGCCGAGGGTGTAGCCTTCGATTTTCTCGTGGACAGAAAAAGGACGCTTGGCAGCGTCGTAACATAATTTCATTTGGGGGGTGTAAAAACTGGTTTTGCCGTTGACGAAGTTACAAACGGCGGAATCTTTGACGATCATTTTAGACCAGAAAGGATTACGCGGGAAACGGAAAAAATAACTTTTTTCGTTAGTCGTTACTTCGATAACAATGTTAGTCCAGCCAGTTAAAATATGTTCGGTGTGTTCGATTTCATGATCGGGGAGAGTTTCTTTAATAATTTGCTCCAGATCATCTCTAGTGGTAAAAAATTTAGCCATACCCTATTATATCATGATATACTAGATATATGGAAAATGTGAAGATTTTAGCAGTGGTGGGGATGAGCGGAAGTGGAAAATCGGTAGTGGTGGATCATTTGACTGCGAAAGGTTATCCGAAAGTTTATTTTGGAGGAATGATTTACAAAGAAATGGAAAAGCGGGGGATTGAACGAACTGAAGACGGTGAGAGTGAGAAAAAGTTTCGGGAAATGATCCGGGAAACTGAGGGAAAAGATTGGGTAGTGAGACAAGTAATTGGTGAAGCGCGAGATTTAATCGCGGCAGGACAACGACGAATTGTCTTGGAT
>CAVDHS010000063.1:1838-2951 GCA_963609155.1 Bulleidia sp.
TTGGCGTAGTAGTGGATAAAAATTTGCGTTATGCGCGTGTGGCGAAACGACCGGGGCGAGCGTTTGACGCGAAAGCGATTCGAGAACGGGACCGGTCGGAAATTGAGAATTTGGAAAAAGGCGGACCGATTGCGGCGGCGGATTATTATGTTTTGAATAATGGTTCAATTGAAGACACAACGGCGCGAGTGGATGAAATTTTGAAGGAAATTGAATTTTGATGAAGCGACTGGTTTTAATTGACGGAAAATCAGTTTTCTATCGGGGATATTATGCAATGGGAGCTTTGGGGCTCGCGGATGGAACGCCGACGGGCGGAATTTATGGATTTGCAGCGATTGCGATGGAAATTGTTTCGAAATTAAAACCGACAAAAGTAGTAGTGGCTTGGGACTCGCGAACTTCTGCGGATCAAAGGCGAAAAATTTATCCGGAATATAAAGCGGGGCGAGTGAAGCCGGGCGAAGATTTTTATGCGCAAATTTCATTGCTAAAAGAATTAGTAACGAAACTTGGTTGGACATTTGTGGAAGTTGAAAACTATGAAGCGGATGACATTATTGGGACGCTAGCTCTGCAGGCGGACAATGATTTAGACGCAGATGGGAAATGTGTGTGGGAAACGTTTATTATTTCGTCGGATCTTGATATGCTGCAGATCGTGGATGAGAATACGCGGATGCTTCGGATTTTGAAAGGATTTTCGAAAATTGAAGAGATGAATGTAGCAGAAGTTGAAACGAAATATGGGATTTTGAAATCGCAATTTTTGGATTTTAAGGCGCTGAAGGGAGATTCGTCGGATAATATTCCGGGGGTGCTGGGGATTGGTGAAAAAACGGCGGCGGGACTTTTGAACCAGTTTGGAGATTTAGATGCGATTTATAGAAATTTGGATGCGGTAGAAAAAAAATCGGTGCGAGAAAAATTGGAATTTGGAAAAGAAGCGGCATTCATGTCGCGAAAATTGGCGAAAATTATGTTTGACGCACCAGTTTCTTTGTCTGAGATTCCGGATTTTAAATTTGATGCGGAACAAGCGATTTCGGGACTAAAAAAATTGGAATTTAATTCGTTGATTCGGAAGTTTAAGCTGGAGGGTAGTGGGCAGAT
>CAVDHS010000064.1:0-2112 GCA_963609155.1 Bulleidia sp.
ACTGGAAAAAATCTTGACGGCGTAATTCGGCGTTTTGAGAATGGTTACGTAATTTTTATCAGTTTTTCCGAACGCACGAATTTACGAATGAAAAAAATGTTGGCGCTGAAAGAAAAAGTGCCGCGAACTACGAAATTCACTTTCGAATCGCCGGAGACAAAGACAACCCTGGACGAATTCGAGAATTCATTGACAAATTATTTAAGTTATGTAAAAAATGGCGAGCGCGTGCCGATTTTGACGGATTTTTATCTGCCGGATTATAATATTGCCGGATTTTTACAAGATTTAAAGGTTTTGGCGGAGAAATTGGAACTTGATTTGGCGCTTTATGGCTCGTTCGCGACTGGAATCTACAATTTGCGACCGAAATTCAATCTCGAAGCAGAAGATTATCGGAAAAAAGCAACAACATTTTTACGAGCGGGGGCTTATGTTATATCTCGTCAGGGCGGAAAGTTAGCGGGCGGGACGCCGGAAGGGCGTTTAAAAGCGGTGGTGACTAATGGGGAAATGTCCGAGCCGGAAAAAGCATTATACACAGAAATAAAACAACTTTTCGATGCCAACGAAATTTTGAATCCGGATGTGAAACTCGGGGCAAATTCCCGTTTCACGTTAACACATTTTCGCTCTGTTAATCAGCCGGAAATTATGCTATAATACAGAAAACAGGAGTTATTCATGAAAACTAAAGTCAAAAAAATATCTGATTCTCGGGTAGAGATTACCGTAACTTTGGATACAAAGGATTTGAAGGCGGCGCGCGAAAAAGCAATTGAGCGTCTCGCGAAAGAAGTGAAAGTCGAAGGTTTTCGCAAAGGAAAAGTCCCGACAAAAGTGGCGGAAAAATTTATTCCGGAAAATGATGTCAATGCTCAAGCGATCGATATCGCAGTGCGCACGACCGTAATCGACGCGTTCCAGAAAGAATCGAAATCGCCGTTGGTGGTGCCGAATGTGAATGTGACAAAATATGTGCCGAATGAAACAGCAGAATACGTCGCAACAGCAGATATTATTCCAGAAATTAAACTCGGCGATTACAAACAATTAAAGGTAAAAAAGCCGGCGGTAAAAATCGCGAAAAAAGATGTTGATGAAGTTTTAAACAATCTTGCGAACTCTTTCGCTGAAAAAAAGATCGTAAAACGAGCAGCGAAACTTGATGATGAAGTTGTAATTGATTTTGTTGGCAAAAAAGACGGCAAAGCCTTTGACGGCGGTTCGGCGAAAGATTATAAATTAGTTTTGGGCTCAAAAACCTTTATTCCTGGCTTCGAAGATGGAATCGTTGGACATGAAGTTGGCGACAAATTCGATCTCAAGTTGACTTTTCCGAAAGATTATGGTGTAAAAGAATTAGCGGGCGCAAAGGTAGTGTTCGAAGTTTTGCTGAAGCAGATAAATGAAATCACGAAAGCAAAAATCGATGATAAAATGGCAGAAAAATGTGGTCCGTTCAAAACTCTGGACGAATTGAAGAAAGATATTGAAAAAAATCTCCAGATGCAAAATGAGCATCGTGCGATGGAGAATTTTAAAGATGATTTAGTAAAGGCGTTGGTGAAAAAATCGACTGTGTCGGCACCGGAAATCTTAATCGATGACCAATTAAAGGCGATTCGCGAAGACATTTCACGCAATGCAGCCGCGAGAGGAATGAGCTTTGAAGATTTCCTGAAAGCCAGTGGCAAAAAACCAGAGGATTGGGAGAAGGAAGCACGTGAGCTTGCGGAAATGCGCGTCAAAGCATCATTAGTTTTACAGACTTTGGCGGTTGAAGCGAAAATTAAAGTCGCGGATGAAGAAGTTGCAGCGAAAATTGCGGAGTTGAAAGATGTTTACAAAAATTCAGCCGAAGCATTGAAAAATTTGAAGAATCCGAACGTAAAAATGGACATCAAAAACCGGATGATTATCGAGAAAACCTTAGAGTTCTTAGCGAAAGAGAATAAGAAATAAAGCTGGACTTTTTAGGTTAAGTGTGATATAATAGAGGGAAGAGTTTCAGTTGATTCGTGGATTGCTGTAAGCGAGTCAACAGCTAGACGCCAGATCTAGTGTTTTAGAGGTGGTTTTTACTGTAAAAACGCTAGATATAGTGTAGTG
>CAVDHS010000065.1:0-2528 GCA_963609155.1 Bulleidia sp.
AAAAAGTGGCAGGCAGTGTATTTTCTGAAAAATGAGGCTGAAGATGCTTTGAAAATTTTACCGCGATGCGATGTTTTGATTTTTGGTAGAGAATTTGAACTAAACAAAAGCACGAAATTAATAAAAGCGGCTAAAAAAGAGGGGTTAAAGGTTGGGTTAGATATTGATGATTTGGTGTTCGACGATAAATATCTGGATTTGTTTCTAGAAACGGTGAGTGATGATAAAAATCGAAATTATTGGGCTAAATATTTTGCAGAAGTGAAAGAAATTGCTGGCAAAATGGACTTTTTCATTGCGACGAATGAATTTTTAGCAAAAAAATAACGGAGAGTTTTAATAAACCTGCGAAAGTAATTCGAAATTCTTTGAATCGGGAGCAGATTGCGGCTTCGGAAGTGTATATCCGAAATAAAACAAGAAAAGATAAAAATTTTGTGATTGGATATTTTCCAGGGACGAAAACGCATCGAGAAGACTTGAAACTAGCGTTGCCGCAGATATTGGAGTTTTTGAAGAAACATGATGATGCGATTTTGAGAATTGTTGGATTTATGACTTTAGATAAAGATGCGAAAGAGATGGAAATTCAGGGAAAAATCCAATTTTTGCCGTTTACGGATTTTCGAAGATTACAGAAGTTGATGGCGGAAGTTGATGTAAATATTGCGCCGCTAATAGCTAGTGATTACACGAATTGCAAATCGGAATTGAAATTTTTTGAGGCAGCGATAGTGGAAACAACGGTGCTTGCGTCGCCGTCGTACGCTTTTTCGCAAGCAATACAAGATGGAGTGAACGGATTTTTAGTGCAGCCGGAAGAATGGTATGATAAATTGGAATATTTATATACGCATCCGGATGAGAATAAGAAAATTGCTATGGCGGCGAAAAAATATGCATTAAAACATTATTTCGGAGCGGAGTTTTTAAGAGAAATTGAAAATATATACGATTTTTTTGCGAAATAAAAATGTCGGCAATAATTATTGGCTTTGGGGCCACCTATATAGATGGCCCCAGTAGTTATTGAACGTGTATTTTATTTTTCGTCGACGACTTCACCTTCAACTGGTTCGTCATCGGAAGTGTTGGATTTTTTGTCGGACTTTTTGTCGGCGCTAGTATCAGCGTTAGCGTCGGCGCCAGCAGCTTGATATAATTTCGCGCCGATAGGCATGATTTTGTCGTTGAGTTCTTTGGCAGCCTCTTCGAACTTGTCCTTGTCAGCGGATTCGTCGGTGAGGACTTTTTTAGCTTCTTCGACGGCTTTTTTGATAGTTTCTTTGTCGTCGTCGGAGATTTTGTCTTTATACTCGGTTGGCATCTTTTCGGCGTGGTAGATAGCGTTTTCGAGTTGGTTCTTGGCGTCGATCGAATCGCGTTTTTTCTTGTCTTCTTCGGCGTGAGCTTCGGCTTCTTTTTGAGCTTTCTCGATATCATCTTTACTCATATTACCAGAGTTTTGGATGGTGATCGATTGTTCTTTACCGGTACCTTTATCTTTCGCAGTAACATTCAGAATACCGTTGGCGTCAAGGTTGAAAGTAACTTCAATTTGTGGAATGCCACGCGGAGCGGGGGCGATACCATCGAGAATGAAACGACCAAGCGACTTATTGTCTTTAGCAAATTCGCGCTCACCTTGAAGGACGTGAATTTCGACTTGAGGCTGATTGTCGGAAGCGGTACTAAAGGTCTCGGATTTACTGGTCGGAATGGTGGTGTTGCGATCAATCAGAGGAGTGCGGACACCGCCCATAGTTTCGATACCGAGAGTGAGAGGGGTTACGTCGAGTAAGAGAATGTCTTTGACGTCACCTTGAAGCACGCCACCTTGAATCGCAGCGCCGACCGCAACAACTTCGTCCGGATTGACGCCTTGCATTGGGTCTTTGCCGAAAATGGATTTGACTTTTTCGACAACGGCCGGCATTCGGGTCATACCACCGACCATGACAATCTCATTGATGTCTTTAGTCGTGAGTTTTGCATCTTTCAAAGCTTTTTCAACTGGTTTTTCGAGTCGTGCGAGCAAGTCTTTGACTAGTTCTTCGAGTTTGGCACGGGTCAAAGTATATTCGAAATGCTTTGGACCGTCAGCATCAGCAGACAAGAATGGCAAATTGATGTCGGTCGAAGTGGAGCTTGAGAGTTCCTTTTTAGCTTTTTTCGGCTTCGTCTTTGACGCGTTGCATCGCGGCAGCGTCTTTTTTGATGTCGATACCGGACTCTTTTTTGAATTCATCGACGAGGAAATTGACGATGATGTTGTCAAAATCTTCACCGCCGAGATGAGTGTCACCATTAGTGGACATCACTTCAAACACACCATCGCCGAGTTCCAAAATCGAGACGTCGAAAGTACCACCACCAAGGTCGAAAACAACGATTTTTTCGTCTTTTTTCGATTCGAGGCCGTAAGCGAGGGCTGCGGCGGTCGGTTCGTTGATGATACGCTTCACTTCGAGACCGGCGATTTTGCCTGCGTCTTTAGTAGCTTGACGTTGGGAGTCGTCAAAGTAGGC
>CAVDHS010000066.1:0-3729 GCA_963609155.1 Bulleidia sp.
GGTGCGGATGTGTGGTCGACACCACTGATTATCGATCCGGTGACGGGACGAAAATTTGGCAAAAGTGAGGGGAACGCGATTTGGCTAGCGAGCGCGGATAATGGTTCGGGAAATTATACATCGATTTTTGATTTTTATCAATTTTGGCTGAACCAGCCGGACGAGGCAGTGGAATCTTTGATTAAGATTTATACGCTTTATGATCGCGAGACGATTGAAGATGTTTTGACGCAACACGAAAAAGCACCGGAAAAAAGAATTGCACAAAAAGCTTTAGCGCGAGGAGTGACGGAAGTAGTACATGGGGCGCAAAACGCAGAAGCGGTAGAAAATTTGACGAAAGTTTTATTTGATCGAGAGACGGATTTTAGTGAATTTGCGGGTGATGAGATTTTGGAATTTGCAAAATATTTGCCGACAGAGAAAAAAGGAATTATGTTAGTTGAGGCATTGGTGAAAAATGGTTTAGCGGAATCGAAAAAGAAGGCGCGCGAGTTTATTGCGCAAGGTGCAGTTTCGATCAATGGTGAAAAAATAAAAGAAGATCTCGAACTTTCGCAAACGGCGATTGTGAAAAAAGGTAAAAATAAATTTTTGGTGGTTTGTTAAAAATTTTTACGACATAATAAAAATTAGATTTTAATTCGTGAAGTTTTCGATAGTAAAAACAACAAAAAACTGCTCGGTCGAGCAGTTTTTAAACTTTAGCGAACTTCAACGCGGACACGCGGCAGACTTTTGCCGGAAAAATGAGTTTTCTTAGTTTTAACAAAAGTGACTACGCCGTCTTTTGCGGCATGAATGGTGAAGTTTCGGGACATATAAGTTCCAGGGCCAGCGATTTTAGTCGCGCCGGTTTGACGAACAAGAACTTCGCCGTTTTTTACTTTTTGACCACCGAAGCGTTTAACGCCGAGGCGCTGGCCAGCATTATTATGGATGTTTTTGGCGGTACCGCCAGCTTTGACATGTGACATTATTTTTTCCTTAAAATTATTATATCTCTCGCGACAATTTGGTCTTCACGATAATAAAGAAGGCCCTCGCGCGACTTATTATTAACATTATACCCCAGTTTTTCAATTTCGTCAAGAATTTTTAAACGTTTAAAAGTGCGATCTTCGCGTAGCCAAGCTGGAATTGCGATTACAACAGGGGTATTTTCGAGAATTTGCTCAGATAAGTTTTTTAGAAAATTAAGGATGATGTTTTGGCAATTTTGTTGTTCAATTTTAAGTTCGATATCGGTCGGGATTTTCGAGAAAGGTTTGCCGAGATAACTTTCGCAAGCGACGGCGTCAACGCGAGGCCATTTGTGTGTCATTGCATCGCCTTGCGAAACCTGAAAAGCATCGGCGGCAACTTGAAAATTGTCATTTTTTGAGTTGTCAATTAACCAACTAAGATTCTTTTTAGAATATTTAACCATGCGTTCGTCGATGTCGGTGCCGCAAACTCGAAAACCCATCAGAAGACCCTCTTGTAAAACGACGCCGGTGCCACAAAAAGGATCGAGTAGAGCGGCGGGTTTTTCGATTGGACCGCAAAGATTGATTAAAATTTGCGCGAGTTTGGGCGGAAGCATGCCGACGCGAGCATCGCGAGCGGGGCGAGTTTGGTCGCGGCGAGTGTAGGCATCGATGTTTTGAATGCCGATGGTGCGGAACCAATCGCGATCGGTTTTAATCAATTCGATTTTACGATCATTTTTTCCGGAAAGTCCGTTATGTAGTGCGGTGGCAGTTGAAAGCACAGCGGCGCGATTTTCGACTACGCGGACAGATCGACCGTGACGAGTGAGAATTTTTTTTAATTTTAGCGCTTCGTGCGCGGCGGAATTTTTGTTGGCGCTCTTAGAATAATCAGAAAGTCCAAAAGTGATTTTTCCGGCAGGTAAATTTTGTAAAAAATCGAGTGGTTTTTGGTCGAGCTTGATGGCAAATTTTAAACTACCACCGAAAAAATCGATATTCGGTAAAGTTTCGGCATTAAAAACCGCCAATTCAGGTGAAATTTTTTTGACATCAGAAAAAAGACTTTCGAGTTCAGCAATTGAGATCTCGGGTTGACGACCGAGCACAGCCAGGTAATTCATACCCCAATTATAGCATAAATGTGGTATAATTTCGTTATGGCTAAAAATAAGCGTTGGGGGTTTTCGTTCCGAACGATTTTGATTATCTTGACGATAATTTTGGTCGGATATGTAATTTACGAAAATTGGGCGGATATTTTAGATACTCTAAATCATCTACAAGACGCAAACGAGTTCGTGTTGTTGCTTTTGATTCCGGAACAGTTGTTTATGTATTTTGCGTGCGGGCAGATTTTCTTTTCTTATTTGCGTCATCGGGCGAATGTAAAAAAAATCAGCAACGGAGAGATTTTGAGAATTTCGACGGAACTTAATTTCGTTAATCACGCAGTGCCGGCGGGAGGAATTGGCGGGTTGGCATTTTTGACTTATCGTTTAAAACCATATAATGTGACCGCTGGGCAGGCATCATTTTTATATATTTTTCGGTATGCAGTGACGACAGTGATTAATTATTTGCAGGCGCTGGTGGCGGTAGTCATTTTGTTGGCATTTAATTTGATCCCGAACGAAGCGAAGTGGATTATTCCGGTGGCGATTTTAATGAATACGGGCGTGTTATTGTTTTTGTGGTTGGTGATTTTCATTGCCGATAGTAAAAAACGGATTGAATTTTTCTCGAATATGGTGGCGAAAATTTCTGCAACGTTGTTGAAAATTGTGACGTTTGGGCGAAAACGAAAAGTAAAACAACAAAATGATAAAATTCGCGCATATTTTATGGACATTCACGAAAGTGTAAAAATCGCAAAAGAGAATAAACGTTATTTGAAAAAGCCGGCGCTTTGGGGGTTGATTTATAGTTTGTGCGAAATTGGAACATATTGGATCGTGGCGATTTCGTTGGGGAGGCCGGAACTTTTGCTGTTTATTATGGTAGGTGAGGCGATTGGATCGGTGTTTGATGGAATTGTGCCGTATGGATTATATGAGCTCGGAATGGCGGGCGTGATGATTGCGCTTGGAGTAGATTTTCCGACCGCGACAATTATCACAGTGATGACACGAGTGATTACATTATTATTCACGATCGTGTCGGGTTCAATTCCATATTATAAAGCAATAAGAGGAAAGAAAAATGTTCAATGATTTTGAAGATGGCTACGATGATTACGATTTGTTTGATGACTATGTGAATGAAGATTTTGCATTAACTCCGACGGAGTTCATTAAGCGAACGAACGAAGCATTACACTATGAAATTGACGAGACAGAAATTAAAGGCGAAGTGGCGAGTTTTAAGATTAACCAAAATAGATGGGTGTTTTTTGATTTAAAAGATGCAAAATCGAGCGTAAATTGTTTTATGCCAGTGTGGGAGTTGAAAATTCCGTTGGAAGATGGGATGAAAGTTTTGTTGAGGGGAGTGCCAAAGGTAACGCAGCGGGGAAAGTTTTCGGTGACGGTGAAAAAAATTACGCCAGTGGGGGAAGGTGGTTTGAAGAAAGCTTATGAGTTTTTGAAGAAGAAGTTGGAAAAAGAAGGATTATTCTCGTCGTTTAATAAACGGGAATTACCGGCGAATTTGACGCGAATCGGAGTGATTTCATCGACACAGGCGGCGGGTTATGCGGATTTTGTGAAGATTTTGAATGCGCGATGGGGCGGAATCGAAATTCAAGTGGTACATACAC
>CAVDHS010000067.1:0-540 GCA_963609155.1 Bulleidia sp.
CTGCTGCGCCTTCATAGCTAAAATCAACATTGCGGAATTCGACCGACGCATGCTTATCTGGCACGCCACGAGTTTTCTCCAGCCAATGAATTTTTGTCGGGGTTTTCAAAATCTGATTAATCCGTCTTGCCGAGACATTTGCTCGAGGCAGCATCACTAATAAAATCGACATCATCAAAAATGACATCATCACATGCGAAACGTATTGTGCGAATGCTGACATGTTCCCAAGATAAGCAAAATCAGTTGTCAACAGCGAAATTCCGATCCAAGTACATAAAAGCGTCATCCCGTTAAAAACTATATTTATAAATGGATTTTGCAATTCCAAAATACGATCAACCGCAATCAAAAGTCGCGTCATGTCATCATTCGTGCGTCGAAACTTTTTCTGTTCTAATTTTTCATTATTGAAAGCTCGAACTACTTTCAAACCAGTCAAATTTTCGCGCGTCAGCAAAGTAATTTTATCAACCAATTTTTGGAAAAGTTTAAATTTCGGCACCACCAAAATCATAATTACCGCCACCAAAACTACAA
>CAVDHS010000067.1:550-7579 GCA_963609155.1 Bulleidia sp.
CCCCGACCGCAATAATCCAACTCATTTCCGCCGCAGTTTGAATTGCCATTACCAAGCCTAAAATACAAAACATTGGCGCACGCAAAAACATCGACAACATCATAGTCATTACTTGTTGAACTTGGTTAACATCATTAGTCGTACGCGTAATCAAGCTCGCCGTGCTGAAATTTTTCAAATCTGTCATATTCAAATTTAAAATTTTGCTAAAAATTGCAGCTCGCAAGTCGCGTGAAAAACCTGCGCCAATTCGCGCTGAAAAGAAACTTGTTACGAACGCCATTAATCCCGAGAAAGCGGTAGCTAGAAGCATCCATCCTCCAGTCTTCCAAACGTAATCCATATCTCTTAATATAATTCCGTCATT
Source organism: Bulleidia sp. (assembly GCA_963609155.1). Lineage (GTDB taxonomy): Bacteria > Patescibacteriota > Saccharimonadia > Saccharimonadales > Saccharimonadaceae > Nanosyncoccus. The sequence goes on from CAVDHS010000067.1 coordinate 918, forward strand.
GATAATATCGGCCATTAAAGTTGGAAGTTGCAACGTTGCCCAAACTTGTCCGCCGGTCGCCGCCAATAATAAAATAATTTGCCACCAATAAGGCTTTAGAAATTTAAATAACTTAAGCATTCTTTTTCTTTAACTTTCCTTTCCTGCGTTTTTTCTCAAAATGCATGCGCGCATAAATTGTCGGCCCGAGAATGATGTAAATATAATACGAGAAAAAGCGCCATACTAACATTGCCCAGAAAATATAGCCGCTCGACAGTCCCGAAAAGACTAGATAAAAAGTTCCTTCTGCTGCGCCGGCATTTCCTGGTGTCGGGATAAAATAAACTGCTGCGGTCACTGCGATTGTAGTGACGAACGAAACAAGTCATAAAATCTACATTCCCTCCGAACGCAGTTAAAACGAAATATGGAATCGCCGCTACCAATGCGTTGAATACTGCCGACAATAAAATTGTTTCGAGCAATAATCGTCGCGTTTTAAGAATCGTTTTTACGCATTCGGCATATTCATTTACGCCATCGCGAACTTTCTTTTCGGCGGCAGCTTTATTTTTCACTAAATGCATTTTCGCGCCAAGTTTTACGCCGAGCGTGATCAATTCCGAAGTAGTTTTCGGTAAAAATGTTGCAATTAAAATCGCAACCGGCCAAAATGCAAAGAATAAAAGCCCGAGACAAGCAGTCGCAGTCAGCGTTGAATTATTGATCATGAACCCGCCAAAGAAAATTGCAAAAATTGCGATAATCAAAAAAGCGATTTGGTTCGAGATCATACCAATAATCGGAATTGTCGTCGCCATGCCCGGAGAGATTTTACTATTTTTGTACATGTAGTAAATTTGAAAAGGCTGTCCGCCAATTGCTGCTGGCGTGATGTTGTCATAATATTTTCCGAGCAAAACTGTGCGTCGTGCTATCGTCCAAACGCGTTTAGTGACTTTTTTGCGTCCAGCGCGTTGCATCATCAATACATATTTATAGATTTCCGCCACAATTCCCACTAAAAAACATAACACGGCGGGAATTAGCAGCCAGAAGTTAAGCTTTACTTCTGAGAGCGCAGTGGCGTTTTCGGAGTTACCAAATTCTGAAAACGCGGTCAGCGCGATTACGGCGATGTTGATTAAAACAAATAAAAAGATCAGTATCGGCTTCCGACCGATTTTTTTAGCTGAATTTTTTGCGTTCTCTTCTAACTCTTTGGCCGCGTCCGCTTTTTCACTCATCCTAATCTCTTAAAGCTTTTATATTTGGGTATTCTTCAACTAAAACTCGAATACAACCCGCGATCGGAATAGCAATAATCGCACCCAATAATCCGAACATATACATGCCGATGATGATTGCTGAAAGAATAATCACCGGACGCAATTTTAGGGCGTTGCCTTGGATTTTCGGCGAAATCAGGTTGTTTTCGATTTGCGCATAAATGATGTAAATTATCGCGAATACTGCTGCGGCGATTGGACTTGAAAAGAATAGTAGCACAGTGACTAATGTTCCTCCGATAAATTGTCCGAACATCGGAATTAAATAAAATAGCATTGTAGTCATTCCCATCGGAATCGCCAATGTTGGCGAAATTCCGAAGAATAGCGACAAGAAGAAAACGATCAACCCGCTCGCGGTTCCGTCGATCATCGCGATGATCACTTGTCTGGAAACATAAGTCGAAATCACATTTGCCATTTTCGAAACTACATTGCGCGCTACGGCGACAGATTTTTTGTCTTCTTCTCGGCTGCTTAATTTCGTCCAGAACGAATTTAACATGTCCGGTCCTTCAAGCAAGAATAACAAAGTCAAAACCAGCACTAATACAATTTTCATAATTACATCCGCCGCGCCACTCACGCTCGAAACTAAATTCGATCCTAGCGAGCCAACGAGAGTGTTCGAAACTGAACTTAGCGAAGCGAGAATTTCATTTTGCAAATTTTCGATTCCCAACATCCAGCCAAATTCATTAACTTTAGTCCAACCGCCGAAAGTTTGTTCGAAAGTTTCCGGGAAATTTTGTGTGAATTTTGCAGTTTCATTAACTACTACCGGACCAACAATCGCGACAATTGCCCCGATTACTAGAACTACGATTAGATAGGCGAAAATTGCTGAGACGGTTTGATGACGTTTGTCTTTTCCGAAATGTTTTCCGAAAAAGTTATTTACTCTCCGCACCAGCGGTTTTAATGCTAGCGCCAAAAAAATTGATGCTCCGACGATAATTAATCCCGTTAAAGCTTTATATAATACGAATACCAGCGCGATAATCCCGAGCGGTACTAACCAAAACTTCACAAATGTTTGTAAATCAGTCTCGATTTTTTTTGACATAAACCTCCTATCTAGAATTATTATATCATAAATGTTATAATAATGGAATGAAAATATTAATGCATGCTTGTTGCGCGCCGTGTAGCGTTTATTGTATTGATAGTTTGCGCGCCGAAGAAATCGAGCCGACGATTTTTTGGTATAATCCGAATATTCACCCGTATATTGAATATAAAACGCGACGAGATTGCTTAAAAGAGTATGCAAAGACGATTGACGTGAAGGCGATTTTTACGGAAGATTATGGTCTAGATGAGTTTTGTAGAAACGCGGTAAATGACATTTTGAACCGGTGCGTGAATTATTGTTATCCGAAACGGCTCTCAAAAACAGCGCAGTATGCCGCCGAGCATGGTTTTGACGCCTTTACAACAACTTTGCTAGTTTCGCCGTATCAAAAACACGAAGAATTAAAACGCATTGCCGAAATGTTAGCAAAAGAATACGGTGTAGAATTTTTGTATCGCGATTTTCGGGTCGGATTTCGTGAGGGACAGCAAAAGGCGCGCGAGGCGGGGCTATATATGCAGAAATATTGTGGTTGTATTTTTTCCGAGGAAGAGCGCTACCAAAAACAAATTGAAAGGGATTTAAAAAATGCTAGTATCTGATTTTAGTTATGATCTGCCAGAGGAACGGATCGCGAAATTCCCACCCGAGGAACGCGGGACGAGCCGACTGCTGGTTTTAAGCCGTAAAACTGGCGAAATTCAGGATTCGTGGTACCGAAATTTAGACGATTTTTTGCAGGCTGGGGATGTACTGATTTTGAACGACACGCGAGTGATGCAGTCGCGACTATTCTGCACATTACCAGACGGGCGAAAGCGCGAACTAGTGGTGCTAGAAAAACACGGCAATGAACCACAACGCGTAATGTATCGCGGAAAATTACACGACGGCGATACTTTGACGGTCGCAGATGCAAAAATCACGATTAAGCAAGTTTTGGATGGAGGGATTGCGGAAGTAGAAAGTGTAACTGAGTTGAGCGAGCTGGCAGAAAAATACGGCACCGTGCCACTGCCGCCATATCTACATCGCGACGCGACCGACGACGACAAAAAACGGTACCAAACCGTTTGGGCGAAAAACATGGGTTCGGCGGCCGCTCCAACGGCGTCGCTAAATATGACTGATGATTTGTTAGAACGTTTGCGAAAAAAGGGAGTGCAGATTTGTTATTTGACTCTACATGTTGGGCTGGGGACTTTTTTGCCGATTCGAACGGAAGAAGTGGAAGGGCATAAAATGCATTCAGAATGGTTTTCAATTCCGGTGGAAACTTTGGACGCGATTAAAAACGCCTCGCGCGTGGTAGCACTCGGAACGACCGTGGCGCGAACGCTGGAATATTATGCACGCACCGGCAAAACGGAAGGCGAGGATGATATTTTTATCTATCCTGGGTTTGAATTTAAAATTGTGGATGCGTTGATTACAAATTATCATGCGCCAAAATCAACAGTTCTGATGCTCGCAAGTGCGTTTGCGGGGTGGGAAAATTTGAAACAGGCCTATGAACATGCAATTGATGAGAAATACAATTTCCTAAGTTATGGAGATTCAATGTTGATATGTTAAAATTTGAGATTAAAAAATCAGTGGGGCTGGCACGAGTCGGGACAATTTATACTCCGCACGGCGAAATCAAAACTCCGGCTTTTGTCGGCGCGGCGACGCGCGCGACCGTAAAGGCATTAACGATGCAAGAAATGCGCGAACTTGGTTCGCAGGCAATTCTGGCGAATACCTATCATTTAATCTTGGCGCCGGGGGCGGATTTAATTCACGCGGCGGGCGGGCTGGCGAAATTTAGTGCTTGGCACGGTCCGACTTTTACTGACTCAGGTGGATTTCAGATTTTTTCATTGCCAGATGTGAAAATTTCTGAGCAGGGGGCACGATTCAAATCGCATATTAACGGCGACAAGTTGGAGATGACGCCAGAAAGTTCGATGAGAGCACAATGGAAAATTGGCGCAGATATCCATATGGCGTTTGACCAGCTAGCAAAGTCGGAAAAATATGCGGACATGCAAAACGCGATGACACGAACGCACGCTTGGTTAACGCGTTGCGTAGCTGAGCATCAAAAATTGGACGCAGAAAAAACTGGCACCGAACAGTATTTATATGCCGTGGTGCAGGGCGGAACTTTTCTGGATTTGCGCGCAGAATCGGCCAAGTTTTGCGCGGCGCAACCAGTAGATGGGTTCGGCATCGGTGGAGTGTTTACTGCGGACGGCATGGATGAAATGTTAAAAACCGTGTGCCCGATTCTACCAGAGAACAAACCGCGACACCTGCTCGGCATGGGGCAAGAACCACGCGATTTGTTTATCGGCGCAGAGTTTGGCTGCGACACTTTCGACTGCGTAGCGCCAACACGCATGGCGCGCAATGGCTCGCTTTATACTTTGGATGGGCGAATTAACATTAAAAACGCGCGTTTTAAAACTGATTTTTCGCCACTGATGCCGGAATGTGATTGCGAATGTTGTAAAAATTACAACAGGGCGTATCTGCACCATTTGTTCAAAACCGACGAAATCACCGCCAAGGTACTGGCAAGCATCCATAACGAACATTTCGTGGTCAGAACCGTGGACAAAATTCGCGAAAGTTTACTTAACGATACTTTTTCTGCTTATAAAACCGATTTTCTTGCGCGATATTATCGATAATTATTCCGCATATTGCCAAACCGGACCATTCGGCGTATCTTCAACTAAAATTCCCTGTTGTTTTAATTCGTCGCGCAATCGATCCGATTCAACAAAATCTTTTCGTTCGCGCGCTGTTTGACGCTCGATAATTAATCCATAAATTTTTTCATTAACATTAGGCGTACTTTCGATCAGATTTAGTCCAAACAGCTCATCGATTTTTTCCCAATCCGCAAAAGTCAAATCAGCATTATCAATCAGCGCAAAAGCTTCCGGCGAGTTCAAATTATTGTTCACTGCCGCCAAGATTGAGTCAAAACTAGTTTCTTGTTTCGATTTTTTCTCTTCGTTAACAGACACAGATTTTTGGTGTAACAATGCAATTTTATTTCGCCAATTCAATCGCCGATTTTTTGCACTTTCCAGCGATTCAAAGGTAAAATTTCTTTCGCCGCGAAAATGTCCCGACAAAACCCACATTTTGAAATCAAGCGGCGAAAATCCTCGCTTCGACAAATCGTCTAAAGTGTAAAAATTCCCGAGTGATTTCGAAACTTTTTCGCCATCAATCGTAATAAAATTACAATGTAGCCAATACTTCGCTAGTTTTCGCCCCGAAACGGCATAAGTTTGTGCGATTTCGTTGGTGTGATGCACCGGAATATGGTCGATCCCACCAGTATGAATATCGATCGGCTCGCCGAGTTCTTCATGGATAATTGTCGAACATTCTAAATGCCAACCCGGATAGCCTGGTCGCCCGAGGTAGTCCCAACGCATCGCGTGCTTTTCGCCAGGTTGAATAAATTTCCAAACTGCAAAATCCGCTGCATTGCGTTTTTCGTTCGAGAAATCAATTCGTGCACCAGCTTTCAACCCTTGTAGATCCAACCGCCCAAACTTCGCATATTCCGCAAATTTAGCTGTGTCATAATAAATCCCATCGCGCGTCTCATAAGTAAATCCATTTGCTGTCATTTTGTCTACCATTTCTATGTCCGCATCGATATAATCCGTCGCCTTTGCTAACAAATCCGGCTCAGTCAAAGATAAATTCCGAAAATTCCGCAAGAAATCATCACCATAAAATTTCGCAATATCATAAACGCTTTTTCCTTCACGCTCAGCGCCTTTTTCCAACTTATCTTCCCCTTCATCCCCATCCGAAGTCAAATGCCCGACATCAGTAAAATTCAACACTCGTTGAACTTTGAAACCATCCAATTTCAACGCTCGAATCAACAAATCCCAATAAATATATGACGCAAAATTTCCGATATGAGGAAAACTGTAAACTGTCGGTCCGCAAGTATAAATCTTCACCGTCTCACTCAGCGGTTTGAACTCTTCAATTTTTCGTGTCGCTGTATTATAAAGTTTCAACATCAACTATTTCCTCCAAAATTTTCGCAATTTTTTCATATTTATCTTTTGTTACGCCATGTCGTCCAACAGTTTTTATTACGGAAAGCAGAGGATTTTTCTTTGTCAGTTTCGGTAAATTATAAGAAGCAATGAATTGGTCTAATTCGCCATAAATCAAGGTTGCCGGAGTTTTCAATTCGGCTAAAACTTGATAATTTTTTTGATCTAGCACGATTTTTGCCATTGAATTTTTGAAAATCTTCACATCCAAAGGCGCGCGATCTTCTATAT
>CAVDHS010000068.1:0-2070 GCA_963609155.1 Bulleidia sp.
GCGCCAAATAATCGTTCACAGTCACAACATGGACACCGCGCCCCGTCAAGCCATTTAGATACGCCGGCAACATCGCGACCAAAGTTTTTCCTTCGCCAGTTTTCATCTCCGCGACCGTGCCTTCATTCAAAACCATCCCCCCAATCAATTGCACATCATAGGGGCGAATTCTCATCACTCGTTTCGTCGCTTCTCGCGCCACTGCGAACGCTTCCGGCAACATTTCATTCAAAATCTTCGTATCGTCCACCGGTGGCCGTTTTTTACCGGTTTTATTAATTCCTTCTTCCGCTTTCGCAACTTTTAATGCCTTGCGAATTCGCTCACGAAAAATTTCCGACTGTTCTTTCAGCTTCTCATCGCTCATTTTTTCGTATTTTGGCTCTAGTTTATTGATTTCTTGCGCTCGTTTCCAAAGTCGTCGCAAAATCTTTTTCTGCGCATCACCAAATACCCCCTGTAAAAATTTCGTTAAAGCTGTTCGGTCGGCCAACTTATCGGTCGGTTTCTTTTCTTTTTTCGCCATAAAACTCCTAATCTACCCCCCATTATACCATATTATTTACGACGAATAAAAAGATTCTTCAGACTTTTCTTTTGACGATGTGGCTGAACTTCTAATTTATAGCGTCGAATTTGCCCCATCAATTTCGCTTCAACCAAATCAACCCCCGCGAACACATTCGAACATTCATCTTTCGCCGCAATTACTTTTCCGCCCGGAATATTCATCGTTGCCGAAATATCGTACTTTTCACCTCTGTTTTTCCCAACTTCCGTCACCATCACTTTTACTGTTACGTCTTTTTTCATTCCTCTCGGCAAATATCGATCAAGTTTACCCAATCTTTTTTCCACATATTTTTTCAGCGGTTCGTCAATTTTCTGTCCCTTGCCGCTAATTTCGATTTTTTCAATCATAATTCCTCCTTATTCCCTAGATATGGTCTCAAAACTTCTGGAATTTTCAACTTTCCGTCAGGGGTCGCATAATTTTCGATCACTACCACCATGGTTCGCGCCAATGACACAGCCGTTCCATTCAAAGTATGTAAAACTTCGATCGAACCATCTTCACGCCGCACCCGAATGTTCAAATTTCGCGCCTGGAAATCAGTACAGTTCGAACAACTCGTCAACTCTCGGTAAGTCTGGTCCACTGGCGACCAATACTCAACATCATATTTCTTCGCTGCCGGTGCCCCGAGATCTCCCGCCGCGATATTAATCACATGATAAGGAATGTTCAACTCTTGCCAAATCTCTTCTTCCACTCCTAAAATCATTTCGTGCATTTCTTTCGATTTCTCTGGCAAACAAAATACATACATTTCCAATTTGTTAAATTGATGGACACGAAACAACCCTCGCGTATGTTTCCCGGCCGATCCGGCTTCTTTTCTGAAACAAGCCGAATAACCGGCATATAACAGGGGTAAATCTTTTTCATCAATAATTTCATTCATATGATATCCCGTCAACGCAATTTCCGCCGTCGCGATCAATGCCAAATCTTCTCCTTCGATAAAATATTCGTCGCTCTGATCACTCGTTCGCGGGTTAAAACCTGTTCCCTCTAACACCTTTGCTGACACCAAATCCGGCACAGTGATAAAATTAAAGCCCTTTTCCAACACTTTTTTCAACCCAAATTGCACCAAAGCATTTTCGAGCAACGCCAATTCATTTTTCAGATAATAAAATTTCGCTCCCGCAACTTTCGCCCCTCGCTCAAAATCCACCCAATCGCGCCCCACCGCATAATCAAGATGATCTACACCTGTTTTTTTCTTTTCGCCCCAACTTTTCACCTCAACCGAGCATTCTTCGCCCCCCAGCGGCACATCCTCAAAAATAATATTCGGCACCGATTTTAATGCCGCCGTATATTCCGCCTCTATTTTCGTCAAATCTTCCTCTAGCCCAGCCAGCTCCGTCTTGACCTTTTTCCCCTGATCAATCAATGTCTTTTCCGGTTTGCCGCCTTTCATTTTCGCCGCACTTTCGTTTCGCTGCTGTCGAAGTTTCTCAACGCGCGCAAGCTTCTCTTTTCGCTTTTCATCCAGCGTC
>CAVDHS010000068.1:2080-4085 GCA_963609155.1 Bulleidia sp.
AGCGTCAACACCTCTTTAACATTGATTTTATAGCCTTTTTCTCGCGCTGATTTTTCCACCAACGCCAGATTCTCTCGAATAAACTTCACATCTAACATATCTTGATTATATCACATTTATTCGCGTGTAATTAGAAATACGTGTCCGAAAAAGATATTTTTAATTATGCAAGCTAGCGAAAAGTCTTTTATAATCCTCAAGATGCAAATCCCCCGGTCGCGCATCTGGGTTCAAGTTTAATTTCTCAAAGACCTCTGAAAGTTTCTCTTTTGAAGCCGCCCCAGCCAAATTATGAACAAGTTTCTTTCGTGGCGCTTTAAAAGCGATTTGAATCAACTTAAAAACTTCGTCTCCAACCTCTGGCGCATGCGGTTTTAACACTAAAACCTGCGAATCCACCTTCGGCGGTGGCGTGAATTCTTCTCTTAAAACCACCGGCCCCGCCTGCACAAAAGCCCGATTTTTCACGAATAATGATAAGACCGTCTCTTTTTCGCTCAAAATCCGCTCTGCCACCTCTTTTTGCATCAATAAAGCTACTCTCTTTGCTAAACTTTTCTCCGTTAACACCTTTTTTAAAATCGGACTTGTAATATAGTACGGAATATTTCCTGCTATAACATAATTTTTCAAGTTTGTCATATCTACCTCTAGAATGTCCGCATTCACTACTTCTAAATTCTTCCCCGGGAACGATCCTGGCAGGTTTTTCGCCAATTTCGCATCATATTCCACCGCAATCACTTTCTCAAATCGTTTCAACAGCGACGCTGTCAACGTTCCTAATCCCGGACCAATCTCCACGCAAACGTCCGGTTCTCCTTCCGCTCCAAAATCCTCCCCGACCCCTGTTTTTTCGGAACTTTCCAACGCGCTCCCATAAGCCGCTAAATCCGCAATTTCCTCTAAAATCGCTCGATTATATAGCCAATGTTGCCCTAAAGATTTATCGACCATTCCGATTAGACCAATCTGTCGCCAAATCAAACTGTTCCGGATTCGAGGCCGCAAAACCACCCGTATCATAAACTTTGCCTGGCCCAAGCGACGTTTCTACCACCGAACAGCGCGGATAACGCCCCAAATTCGCCGCCACCAACACATAACCATCTTGGTCCACCTTCGCACCATCCGCTCGCACCGAATAACTCGAACCGCAATACCGAATCACCACTCCCATATCCAGATCGTAATAAGTCTCTTTTCGTACAACCACTACCCCGTTCACCGTCGTGGTATAAGTATTCGTTCCCATCGACGCCGTTAACGGATGCTGCTCAATCGCACTCGCCCCTTCGGCCACAATTCGTTTTACTGGTTCACGCACCACTTCTTCCCCAACCAACTCTCGCGAAACTTCCACATTATCGATATATAGCACATTATAATAGCTCTTTTTCGTCCCCACTTCGCCGAGCTGTCGCACCTCTGAAGTTCCAGGAGAAAGGTTATAATCTTTAACTTTTTCTTCTCCAAACGGAATTTCTTCTTCGACCGTCAGTGTCCGACCCCCGTTGCGCGTCACTTCATAAATATTCGCCACCCCATTTTCCAAAAAATTATCATTCGGCACCATTTCGACCTTATCTCCATCATAAATCGTCACCCCAGCCTCACTCGCAATCGTCTTATAATCATAACTCGCCGTCATCAAATATTTCTCTGTAATTCCGTCTTTTACCACCACTGGTCGTGCCCGATAAATGTTAATATAAAAGTTCTCGGCATTAATTTCAGAATCCAGTCCCGGCTCGACAATATCGCCCTCGTTCACCGTAATTCCTGCCCGTTCCAAAGCCTCCGCCACTGTCGTTGCGCGAGTTTTGACGGTTAATTTTTCATCATCATCATAAAAAGTCACAAATTTTGCCCCTGTAGTCGAGAAGGTGTTTTCCTCGCCTTCCGCAAAAGTTTCGGTATTATTAAATTTTATCAGACAACCAAAAAACAACACTAGACTCGCAGTTATCATTAAAACAATAGCTCGATCGAATTTCCTCGATAG
>CAVDHS010000069.1:0-6234 GCA_963609155.1 Bulleidia sp.
GGGCAGGGCCCATAACTGCGTGTTTGTCAGGGTGCGCCCGCAAGAGCCAATGTCGCAAAATATTTTGAGGCTTTTGTCAAAACAAGGGCTGAAACCGGCACCAATGTATTTATCAGTGGAATATGCGGGGATTTTGAATCTGAACAAATCCGAAGAAGAGATTTTAGCCGGGGCGTCGCAGGGCTTTCGGCGAAAACTCAGAAAAGCGAAGAAAAATGAGGTTGAAATTATTGCAGAGACCGATGACAAAGCAATTAAAGAGTTTTGCCGACTCGAAAAATTACATGCCGAAAGGCAAAAATACGTGGCTTTTTCGAGTGACTTTTTGACTAAGCAGTTCGAGGCGTTCCGAAAAAATGGGGAAGTAGTAATTTATACCGCAAAAAAAGACGGTGAAACTCTGGCGCAGAATTTCATGATTTTTTATGGTCCAGAGGCGAGCTATCATTACGGCGTATCGTCGACGCTTGGAACCAAATATTCAGCGGCGCCACTTTTGCATCTCGCGGCGATGGAAGAGGCGAGAAAGCGCGGTTGTATTCGGTACAATCTCTGGGGGATTGTCGGTTTGGACGAAAAATCGCACCGTTTTTATGGCGTGAGCGAGTTTAAGCGTTCGTTTGGTTGTGAAGAATTGAAATATACGCCGGCACATGATTTGATTTTGCAACCAGCCAAATATCAGATTACGAAATTGGTTGAGAACGTGCGCAAAAAAGTGCGCCACGTGTGATATAATAAGAATAAGTAATTTAAGGAATTCTCATGGCAAAAATCAATCGAAGATATATCGACAAGCATTGGTCAATGTTTATCTTTCGGGGGGCATTAGCGACAATATTTGGTTGCTTAATGCTATTTAACGGTACCGAAAATGTCAGCAACACTATCGCGATTTTAAGCGTGATGTTGCTTTTTATGGGGATTATTGACGCAACTGGCGCGCTTTACAGCTCGACGAAAAAGCACGGCTGGATAAATTCAGTCATCGACGCTCTAATCGATGTCGTCGCTGCGGTGGTACTACTGTTTTTTGCGAAAGAAAGTTTAACTTCGAGCGTAATCATCATCTCAGTTTACACTATTGTCTCCGGAATTATTGATATTTTACACGGATTTTTATCAACTGTCGATCCGACCGACCGTTTTATCCGTGTATTGGCGGGCATTTATGGTTGTGTGATCGGTTTGGTGATTTTGAACTCTGGCGGTTTTGAAATTATGACCTTTGTGCGCTTCTTCGGAACTTATATGATCATCGTTGGGGTGACGAGCTTGATTTACGGCGTTCATAACCGTTCACAAAACATCGAAGACAAAGTTGCACGCAAAGAAGCGGCGCATAAAAAACTCGGGAAAAAGTCTGGCAAAAAAGCGAAAAAATAGTATAATAGAAAAGATAATATCAAGAAGGAACGAGGGACCGGCCTGACGACTTCCTGCCAACCTAGCTATGCCAAGGTGGTAAATCCGACCAGAAAGGAAAGATATGTTCTATCGAACTGCGGAGAGCGTTTCTCCGAAACACCCAGACAAACTTTGCGACCAAATCAGCGATGCGATTTTGGACGCGTATTTAAAAGAAGACCCGAATGCACGGGTAGCAGCGGAAACTTGTGGCGGACACGGCGTAGTGTTTGTGACTGGCGAGATTACTTCTTCGGCTGAAAATATCGATATTCCGGCAATCGTCAAGCGAATTGCTGGGGACGTTGAAGTCCATACTAAGATCGTGAAACAATCGCCAGAAATCGCGCAAGGTGTCGATACTGGCGGAGCGGGCGACCAGGGAATTATGATTGGTTTTGCGTGCGACGAAACGCCAGAGCTATTGCCGCGGGAAGTAGTACTATCTCGGCGTTTAAATCAATATATCTTTGCAAAGTTTCCGTTTGACGGCAAGACACAAGTGACAATTGCGCCGGACGGTTCAATCGATTCGATCGTGGCGAGTTTTCAAAACGCTTCGCAGGCGGAACTAGAGAAGTTGGTGCGCGAATTTATTGCGAAAAATGATTTATCCGGCAAACTCGAGCTACATTTAAATCCGGCAGGAGACTGGAATCAGGGCGGTTTCGATGCCGACACAGGTCTGACGGGGCGAAAATTGATTGTCGACAATTACGGTCCGCGCGTGGCGATTGGCGGTGGTTGTTATTCGGGCAAAGACCCGTCCAAAGTTGATCGTTCGGCGGCTTATATGGCGCGGCGCATTGCGGTAGATTATTTGCGGAACCGCGGCGCGCACGAAGTTTTGGTGCGACTGGCTTATGCGATTGGCTACGCTGAACCTCTGGAAAAAACGGTGATTATTGATGGTCGACCGGAAGAAATCATGGGTTATGATCTTACTCCGAACGGAATTATCGAGTTTTTGGATCTAAAACGCCCAATTTACGAGCAAACCGCTCGCTATGGTCATTACGGCGAGGGGTTTGATTGGGATAAGTAGTCTCAGCCTCAACAAAAAGTCCCTGCGGGGCTCCTGCAACGTCAATGAATTATGCAACTAGTGATATAATAGAGAGACATGAGTAGCAAAATAATTTTTGAAGGCCAGAGTCGCAAACAGCTTCGTTTCCACGAGGTTAATGCAATTTTGCTTTTACTAGATTATTTTGGTGCTGATATCACCTGCATTGCTCCTGGCGCTGGAAAAACTCCAGACCTTAGAATAAACAACATTGAATGGGAGCTTAAGTCTCCTCAAGGCGACGGCGTTAAGACGATTGAGAATATTTTAAAGAAAGCCGCAAAGCAATCAAAGAATATCATCCTGGACTTTTCCCGTATAAAGATGAACGGCAACCAAGCGCTCTCTAGGACGAGGTACTACTTGCATAACAACAAACACGGAATTGAGAGATTAATCGTTATTACAAAAAACCATAAAGTTATTGACTTTAAAGACGAGTTGTGATAATATAATAGTATAGAGTGAAACAAGGCACCGTAAGGAGCTGGCGACACTCTCTTTTTTTACCAACAGATGGTGTTAAGACTCAGCGCTGTAGTATGGTTATGCGTTGCAACAAAAAAGGCTCAAACGAGTCTTTTCTTATTGGGGTCTGGTGGGCGAGGAGGGACTTGAACCCTCACGATCCGAAAATCACAAGATTTTGAGTCTAGCGCGTCTACCAGTTCCGCCACTCGCCCGCTTCGGTCGTTAATAATCGCCGATTAATCTTATTATATCATATCTTGAAGAATTATGCTATAATTTAGCTATGGATTCAAAAAACGGTGGGCAGTCTTCGAATGACTTGCAAAGACAAGCCGCAGCTGCGCTGGCTAGAAAAAAAGTTCTGGCGGCTTATGCTGAGAACGCACAAAAATCCGCGAAAAAGGCTCATGATGATGCGCATCTGAAAAATGAGCCGATTGCACCAAAAATCAACTCTGAATCTTGGAAAAAATATCATTCGGCATGGCAAGATTATTACCAAAAATACTACAGCGAATATTATTCCAAAGCAGCGCGAACTTACATCGAGAAAGAAAAATTAAAACGCGCCCGAGCAGAGGCCGAAGAGGAAGACTTGTTAAAATCGTTAACGAAAAGCAGTGCAAAACTTGGGCAAAAATCACCAATGTCGCTTGAAACAGGGAAGCATGCGCAAACAAGCGCGTCCGAAAACCCCGAAAATACGGATGATATTCGCGAAAATTTGCGCCGAAAAATCCGCGCAAAAGCGACCGACAACGCAAAAAAGTCCCGTCGCAAACGTCATCTCGCGCCAATTTTGGCAGGAGTTGCAGTAGTTCTGTTTATCTTATTCCTTCAATATAACCGCCTGATTTTTGCGCCGATTATGGCCTATGTTTCACCGGGAAATACGCCAGCGACAGAGATTGAAGCGGTTGATCCGACAGTTTCGCAAACCGTTTCGGCGGACCCACGGCTGATTATCCCGAAATTAAATGTTGATGTGCCAGTACATTTCGGCATCCAACTCTCGGAAGTGATGTCAGCGATGAATAGCGGCGTGGCGCATTATCGGATCGCTGGGGCGAACGCTTATCCAGGGGAAGTCGGGAATACGGTGATTACCGGACATTCCGCCGGCGACGTTTATAGTTCGAACCAATATAAATACATTTTCTCGGGCCTAGAACGTCTCGAAGACGGAGATTTGATTTATATCAATTATAATTCTGTTCGCTACACTTACCAGGTAACGAAAAAAGAGGTAGTGGAACCGACCGATGTTGCGGCGCTAGTCGTGCAGACTGAAAAGCCGATTTTGACACTGGTCACTTGCACACCGCTCGGGACTTCGCGCTATCGCCTGCTTGTCACTGCGGAACAAGTTTCGCCAAGTTGGGAAGGCGCGGAAAGTTCAGCCGGCACGAACACAAATTCCTCAACCACAGATCAAAACAACGACAGCTCGCTGCCGTCTAATGAACCATCCTTCTTCGAAGGAATTTGGAATTTCTTAACCGGAAATTAATTATTTCGTCAATTTTTCGCGCACAAGCTCGCCGTCACTGAAATAATATAACCATTTATTATCCGTAATCGCAACTGGGAAGCGGTTCGAGACGTTTTTCGCAATCGAGCGTCGATTATAGCCGTCGAAATCATAGACAATCAACTCGCCATTTGCCACTGTATAAATCATATCGTTATCAATCCAATCAAAACTATCGCCTTCAACCGACCATTCACGCACAACTTTCGCTTCCATATCCAGTGTCGCGATTTTAGTGCCGTCATTCATTGTAACGAATTCGCCGTCATGTCCAATCTCCATCATTGTTGGCACGAAACTTAAATCATAGTTCGAAACCGGCTCAAAATCAACTTTTTTATAGACTGCGACCTTTTTTTCTTGCAAAGTAGTAATATACATTTCATCATAAAACTTTGAAATCAAAACTCGAGTCGGTTGATCGGTAATCTCGAACTCTTTTATCTCGTCGCTACCGATTTTGAACCAGCCAACGGTGTACTTGCCCTGTTTATTCGCCGCCGAAAAGACAATTTCATTCTCATAATGGTCGAAATCATTCACATCACTAACCAAAACTGCTGAAATCGCTTTCCCAGCAACGTCAATTTTGCGCAAATTGCCGTCTTGAACTACTAATAAATTGCTCGATGAATTGTCGAGAATCTCGACTTTGTCAAAATCAGCACCAAATTCTGTGGTTAAATTAATACTATTTTTTACATTGTTAATGTCGACCAGTACCCATTCGATTTTTTCTGCAGTTTTGATCTTAAGCAAGATATGATCGCTACCCCGATCCCAATCCGCAGACAGAATTTCGCCCGTGAACAGTCCCACCGAAGCATCTTCAGCTAAACTGGCGCCCGAAAGAAAGTCCGAAAGATTTAATTTTTTTGGCTCCAAATTATCCGCATTTAAGTTAATAATTTGCCATTCAGTCGTGTCGTCAGCAAGCAATAATTTATCGTAATCCGGAGAAATCGAAGCTAGCATCGTGCCAGTTGTGTCGAGAACTTTTTCAGTCTCGCGATTTTGTAGGAAAAGTCGCGGATAATGCAACCGATAAAGATATCCCTCGGAAATGTTAATCGTTTTCGACCAAGAATCATAGCCGTCTTTCGAAACAGTCACCGTATGTTCACCGCTCGAGAGAACTTTTGAAGTATTTGTGCGCTGAAGCCAAGAAGATGATCCGTCAATATCGAGATCGGCTCCAGTCGGGATTGAAGAAACCTGTACCATGCCTTGTCGTTCAACTTTAAAATCCGAATTCAGCCAATAGCCCGAAACTACCAGTGCCAAAACAATTACCATTCCAATCACAGCTAAAACCATAATCGCTTCAGAGATAATTACTTTTAAGCTTTGGCGTTTTTTAAACTTTTCAGTATCCATATTTTATAACTTTATTATACCATAAATATGGCAAAATTTTAACTCTTGCGTTTTAAATTAAAAAAGTGTATGATTGAAGTAGGATAAGTGAGGTAATTAATGCAAAAATCCGAAAACCATCAACAGGCGACTGCGGTGAATCGTCGCAAAGTACAAGCTTCGACTACTCTTAGTCGGAAATATACTAAACGTCCGATGAAAAAGAGCGATATCGTCGTGCCGGTGCGAAGAAATCCGAAAATCGTGAAGCATTTTAATTCGCCTATGGTTGAGGGGTCTCCGAAGCAACAAATGAAAAAGCAGGTTGCTGAGCCTGCGGACATGATGCAACCAGCAGCAGCACACCCGATACAAAGCGCCGCGAATAAAAAGATGCAAGAAC
>CAVDHS010000070.1:0-3300 GCA_963609155.1 Bulleidia sp.
AAAGTTTCGGCATTGACGGCAAAACTTACGAAAAAGCGCTCGACATGGTTGGTTTGACTTTAAATGCCAATGCCCTGCCTTCAGATAAGGGCGGCGCTTTTCGTTCTTCGGGCGTGCGCCTTGGCACTCCGGCGATTACCACGCGCGGACTTGGTACTGAAGAGATGAAAATTTTGGCCGACTGGATGAAACAAGTCGCTGACATCTGTAAAAAAGCCAAAACCGACGAAAATCTCGGCAATTTCGCGTCCGAACTCTCTAGCATCCGCGCGGAAGTACGTGAATTAGCCTTAAAATTCCCTGTTCCGGGAGTTTGAAAACAATAAGTGCGATCTAGATTTAACCGGCCAAAAATCCACCAGTTAATTCATTTTTACAAGAATAATCTTATTACCAACAAAAAACGGCCTAAGACCGAATTTTATGGTGGAGCGTAGGAGATTCAAACTCCTGACCTCTGCAATGCGAATGCAGCGCTCTATCAGCTGAGCTAACGCCCCATATTCTTATTATACCACAAAAATTGACTCCCGAAAAGACTATTTTTCGGGAGTAGTAAAAATATTTTCGTCAAAATCTTAGCTTTTAGGAACATTCAAAACTCCCTAAAGAAAAATAAACCCCTGTCGGGGTCTATTTTTCTGAGGAAGCAAAACTTTAACGCTTCGAGAACTGTTCGCGTCGACGCGCCGAGCGCAAACCGTATTTTTTGCGTTCTTTTTCGCGTGGATCACGCTTCATCATACCAGCTTTCTTGAGCACTGGGCGCAAGTCCGGCGCTTCCGTTACCAAAGCTTTTGAAATCGCGAGTTTGATCGCGTCGACTTGCCCTGCTAGACCGCCGCCTTTTACCAAAATCGTGATATCATATTCTTTTTGCTTTCCAGCGAGCGCCAACGGATCAGTGATTTCCGCAAGATAAGTTTTGTTTCCCGACAAATAATCAAGTGCCGGTTTCCCATTAATTACCAAATCACCTTTACCGCTGTAAAGTCGCGCTGTTGCTGTCGCGCTTTTGCGTCGCCCTAAACCATAAGTATATTTCTTCGTAGCCATTACTTAATCTCCTTCGGGCTTTGAGCCGTGTGCGTATGTTCCGCGCCATCGAAAACGCGCAACCGCTTCAATCGCTCTGCCGCTAACTTATTTTTTGGCAACATACCCTTGACTGCTTCGCGAATCGCGCGCGCCGGGTCTTTTTCGAGCACTTCTTCGAACCTCAACTCTTTCAAGCCGCCCGGGTAACCACTATGGCGATAATATTTTTTCTGAACCATTTTATCGCCAGTCACCACCACATTTTTCGCATTCGTCACGACGACATAATCACCGTTATCGATATGCGGCGTGTAAGTGACTTTCGATTTGCCCATCAACTTATCCGCGATTACTACTGCAAGTTTACCCAGAGGCATGCTCGAAGCGTCAATCGTCCACCATTCACGATTAATTTCGCTCGCTTTTTGAGAATAAGTTTTCATTACTTGTCCTCCTTTTTCGCTGTTTCAACTTCGAAATCAATGTCATCGACAAAGCTAATCGTTCCCATTTCCGCGTTATCACCGCGTCGATAACCAGCGCGTTCAATACGTAAATAGCCCGAATCGCGTTTGATTTGCGGCGCAACTACGTCGCATAGCAACGCTGCCGTTTCGATACTATTCAAACGCGCAATAATCAACCGTCGATTCGCAAGTCCGCCTTTTCGCGCCAAAGTGATTAACTTTTCCGTTTCTCGACGAATTTCTTTACACCGAGCCAAAGTTGTAGTTATAGATTGATATTCAATGAGAGAGCACATCAGCCCACGTTTTAGCGCCCTTCTCTGGTCTGTTTCTCGGCCGAATTTTCGACCTTTGTATCCGTGGCGATGCATATTAAATATTTAACTCCGTTAACTTTTCTTTTACTTCGTCTAACGCTTTTTGACCAAATCCTTTCAAATCCTTCAAATCAGTTTCCGACAAAGTCACCAAATCGCGGATTGTCTTGATATCATTGTTCAAAAGTGCGTTAGCAGTTCGCGCCGAAAGATCCAATTCTTCGATTGACATCATCAATCCCGAATCATCTTCCTCTTCCTCCGTTCCCGGCATCGGCGCTGATTCAACTTTTGTGCCGCCAGCCAAAGCGGTGTATTGGTTCACCAAAATCGCTGCTGCTTCTTCGAAAGCATCTCGTGGCGTAAGCGTTCCATCCGTATCGACCGTTAAAGTCAATTGTTGCAAATTCGTATCTTGCCCGACACGCGTGTTTTCGACTTTATAGCGCACGCGCAAAACCGGTGTAAACACTGCATCGATCGCTATCATATCTGAATGTATTCGATCTTCGCTCGCTTGATCGATGGCCAAATAACCCCGACCACTTTCGACGATGAAATTCATTTTCAACGTTTTCTTCGGATCATCAATGTGACAAATTATCTGATTCGGATTTGCGATTTCGACTTCCGCTGGCAATTTAATATCGCCCGCGATCACGCGCTTATCACCATCTTTTTCCGATTGTTTGTCGCCTTTAATCTCTAAAGTGAGTTCGATCGGTGCATCAGTATGCATTTTGAAACGAATATTTTTCAAATTCAGCATAATGTCGACCACATCTTCGCGAATGCCTGGGATCGTAGTGAATTCATGCGTCGTTCCTTCGATCGAAAACGCTGTGATCGCCGCGCCTTTAACGCTCGAAAGCAAAACTCTACGCAAAGAGTTGCCGAGTGTATTGCCATAGCCGTAATAAAGCGGCTTGATCACAAATTCTGCACTGTTCTCACTCAAATCTTTTATCTCGGCGAGCACTGCTTCGTGAATGTTTTTTGTTGTCATACCCTTTTCTCCTTAACGTGAGTAATACTCAACGATTAATTGTTCATTAATGCCAGCTTCCGCTTCTTCGCGTTTTGGCAAGCCCGTAATTTCAATCTTCATTTTCTTCGCATCAACTTTCAACCATGAAAGTGTTGTTGCGTTCGCCGCACCGATAATATTCGGCAAATTCTTAAAATATTCAGTTTTTACCGAGCGCGGTCGCACTTCAAGCACATCTCCCGGCTTCAAACGAATTGATGGAATATCAATTCGTCGACCGTTCAATAGAAAATGCCCGTGGCTGACTAATTGTCGTGCTTGTCGGCGTGTCAAAGCAAATCCTGCGCGGTAAACCACATTATCCGCTCGTCGCTCCAAGAATTCCAACAACTTTTCGCCAGTCAAACCTTCGGTTTTTTGCGCTTCTTTCATCAATTTCGCGAATTGCTTTTCCAAAAGTCCGTAAGTTCGGCGTACTTTTTGTTTTTCG
>CAVDHS010000071.1:0-4098 GCA_963609155.1 Bulleidia sp.
TTTTTCCCCGCTTTATTTCCCTATTTTCGTATTTCCCCTGTTGCCTACCATCATTTTTATTTCGTGCTGGTTTTTCGCGTCAAAATATTTCCGAACAAAAACCGAACAGAAGCAGAGAAGTAGAGAGAACTAGAGTTACAGGGGTAATAAGGGGTGAACTTCCTGTTTTTCCCTATTTCCAGAAGGCTTTGCCTTCGATGCGAACGTCGATATAGACAAATTCGGTGGTTCCCTGTCCCGCTAGATAACGCAACATACGATCGGCATCTTCAACAGAGACAGCAGAGCCACGATCGATGGTGGTTTTGATGAAGCCAGAATAGCCTTCGAGGTAAAAATCGACTTCCCGGATAGAGCCAGAGGGGACAACAGCCTTAACAGGTTTATAACCGAGGTCGCGGAAATCTTGTTCAGCTTGTCCGATGTAAGATTTCATGCGTTTAGTGATGCCTTCACCAGTAGCAGCATCTTCGTCGATAATCTCGATCGTGGGGTCGATAGTTTCAGTCTCAGGAGTTACATTGACAGGGGCCGGATCGCCATTGCCAACGAAGAAAAAGCCGAGCGCGGCCAAGATAACTATAAACAAAGTAAAGCCGAGAATCGTAAAAGTTATGCGACGCGTGCGATGTTTTTTGTCTTTTTTGCGAGCGGCATTGCGTTCATTTTTTGTCTCAAGTTTTTCCCGCTCTTGCCCAATAGTGCGCCCCATCTTGAAAGTCGAGTTATAATTTTGACGTTTGCGAACCAATTCCGGCGATTTTTGCGCGGTTTCAGGGGTAGATACCGACTCTCTGGACGCTGAATTGCGATTTTTTTTCTGCTTGCCAAAAAGTTTTTTCCCCACCGTTTAAGCCTCCTCGAGGATAATTTCAGCCAAATGTCGAGCGGCATGAGCGTGAGCCTCTTTATGTAAACGCTCCGCCATATCAGCGCGTAAACGGGGAGATTTTACGAGATGACGGACAGCTTCGAGCAATCTTGTCGGGTCTTCCATCATTTTCATATCACCGACAACTTCGGCGGCGCCAATTTCTTGCAGACGAGCGGCATTTTTCTCTTGATGACCACCAGGAAGACGCTCGAACGGGACTAAAACAGAAGCTTTTCTCAATGCCGCCATCTCGGCAATGGTGGTCGCGCCAGCACGAGAAATAATCACGTCAGCAGCCCCCATCAATTCACTCATAGTTGTACTAAATTCCCAGAGGCGAAAATTCGATTCTAGACTAGCTTTTTCCCAATTTTCATACTTTTTCAAATCGACCATATTTTCGTAATGCTTACGACCGGCGACTAACCCAACAGAGGTGAATTTTAATAGTTCAGGGAGAATGACGCGGGTTGCTTCGTTCAAATTCTCGGAGCCTTGAGAGCCGCCGGTAATGACGACCAGAGGCTTTTCGGGATTAAAAGAGAAAGCTTTTTTGAGCGAAATTTGTTTTGTCGGACTAATAGGTTTAAACTCAGGGCCAACCGGAATTCCGGTATAGACATAATTCGGGTGTTCTGCTAAAATTTCATCCGACAGAGGCATTCCAAAGGCGACTTTTTTGGCTTTTTTCATCAGAATACGGTTCGCTAAACCTGCGACGACGTCAGATTCGTGAATCACATAAGGGATTTTAAAAAGACGTGCGACTAGCCCAACTGGCAAACAAACATAGCCGCCTTTCAAAAAAATCACATTTGGACGATGTCTTTTCGGCAAAAGTCGGCAAAAACTAGTAAAAAGTCCCGCTAAAAATCCGCAGAATCCGCAAATGTTGCCGAAAATCAAGTCTTTTAGCGTAATGCCGAAATGGACGAAATAATCTTTAAAATGCCAATTTGCGTAGCGATGGAACTTCCCTGCGGGCAATCGGCGAACGCGGATGTAAGTCGTTTTCTTTCGACGAGCGGTTTCACCCCAAGCCACGCCGATTTCAGTGGTTAATTTAGTGACATTTTTATAATATTTCGGGTCGGTCCAAAATTCAACCTCAGCGCGCGGTTTTTGTTCTAAAATTTCACGAATTACGGCGACGGCTGGAGTAATGTGACCCCCGGACCCCCCGCCGATTACTAATATTTTCATTTTCAGTTGTTACCTCTCTACTAGTATAACACGAAAGTTGCAAAACGAGGCCCAAAGCAAAAGCGATAAAGATCATACTGGTGCCGCCATAAGAGAGGAGCGGGAGAGTAATTCCGGTTACTGGCACTAGCCCAGTCATGGCCATGATATTAACCACAACCTGAGCGAGAATCCAAGAGAAAACACCGATGACGATGAAGCGATTTTCGGTATCGGGGGTATATTCGGCAACTTTGAGCATTCTTAGCAACAAAGCGGCGAAAACAGCGATGATCGCGAAAAGTCCGACAAAACCGAAAGTTTCACCCATAATTGCGAAGACGGAGTCGTTGATGGATTCGGGGAGATAACCGGTGGCTTGGACAGAATTGCCGATGCCGACACCAAAAAAGCCGCCAACACCGATGGCAAGCATGGCGTTGTCAACATGATAGGTCGAATCGGAACTTTCTCCGCCAGTTAAAGTCGTAATCCAAGCGTCAACACGTTCCATGCGATGGCCAGAAAGCGCCAACGCGCCACCAGCGACTAAGATGATAGCTAATAAAATTAAATATTGGCGCATTGAAATTCCTGAGACTAGAAGCATGCCGAGGATGATTGCGATTAACGAAACGCCAGTGCCGAGATCACCTTGTGCAACGACAACGAGAAAGAGTGAAATGCCACAAATAATCGCGAGTGGGAGCCAAAATTCTCTCAAATTGCCGATTTGGCCCGCCTCTTTTTTCCGAGCGAGAAAGTCCGCAAGATAGATTACTAATGCGAGTTTTAAGAGTTCGGCGGGCTGGAAACTGACTACTCCGAGGTCGAACCAACGGCATTCGCCGAGTTCGCATTTTACAAGGCTGGATTGAACGAGCGAAAGAATCCAAAGTAAGGCCGAAAGCGCGATGGCGATGATCATTAACGGTTTCGCGATTTTTTTGATGTATTTATAAGGGATCCACTTAAAAGCGGCGAAAAAGGCTAAAAGCGCTAGCCCAACCGAGCGGAGTTGACCCCAGAAAAAGTAGTTAGAATCGTAATTTGAGCCGTAAGTGCTGTTCAAGACATTCGCGCGCATCGGGCCAATGGCATAAATTACGATTAAACCCAACGCCATGAGTCCGAGAGTGACGAATAAAATCACCAAATCGGACTTATGCTTACGAATAGTGGACATTTAAATCGCGCCTCCGGTTGCGGCAAGAAAAACACCGACAATCGCACAAACTCCGGCAATGATCCAAAAACGCATGACAATTTTAGCTTCGCCCCAACCGATAGCTTCGAGATGATGATGAATGGGGGCAGAAATAAAGAGTTTATGTCCAAAAACTTTTTTCCAGAAAAGTTGGAGTAGGCTCGAACCAGCTTCAACCACAAACGGCAGGCCGATAATCGGTAAAAGGAGGAATGAATTAGTCATCATCGAGACCACACCCAGCCCAGCGCCGAGTGCGAACGAGCCAGTGTCGCCCATCATAAACCGCGCAGGTGGGACGTTGAACCAAATATAACTCAAAAGCCAACCGACGACCGTGAGACAGAAGCTGAACAGTAAAATATTACCTTGAAAGAGCGCAATCACGCCATAAGCACCATAAGCCATCATCGCGAGGCCGCCAGAAAGACCGTCCAGACCATCGGAAATGTTCACAGCGTTCGAAGTGGCGACTACGGCAAAAGCGAAAATCAGAGTCATGCCAACCACACCAACCTCGAAATCACCAAGAAATGGCACCAACATCGTCGTCCAACCGAGTTTAACCGTAAAGAACCAGCCGAGAGCTAAGCCAACAACAGAAATCAGAAAAAATTTCGTCGGCCCACGCAAGCCGGCCGCGCCGCGGCCAGAACCGAAAATGTTAATCACGTCATCGATAACCCCGACTAGCGCACCTCCGAGAAAACCAGCCAGCGGTAGCCAAGTTTGCCCCCGATCAAGATTAAAAATCCAAGTGACTACCGTGACCGCGACCACGCCAATCAGCCCGGCCATTGTCGGGAAAACGTGTTTGAATTTATGCGCGTGGAGT
>CAVDHS010000072.1:0-2978 GCA_963609155.1 Bulleidia sp.
CTTCTATATTGAGCGTGTTCTCAAAAATTTTTATTCCTGCCGAGAAAGCCGGGTTTTTGAAATCTTCCTTAGTATAAACCGGCGGCGAAACCAAAATCAACTTTTGTATTTTTTCAGGATGTTGACTAGCATAACGCGTCACGATAAAAGTTCCCATCGAATGCCCGATCAAAATCAACGGCGTAGTGAGTTTTAGCGCTTCGATTGAATTATGCAACGCGTTCAATTGTTCCGTATAGTCATAATTTAATGTATCATTTTTCAACGATTCTCCGGCTCCCAACAAATCAAAAGTCACAAAACGCACTGAATCCAATTTTTCCGATTTTTTGAAAAAATCCAAAGCGTTTTTAAAAGTCGATGAATCCGAAGCGATACCATGGATCAAAACTACTGTAAGTTTCGGATTTTCAGATACACAAAAATCATAAGTTTTAGCTAGTTGCATTATCCTCCTTTAACATTTCTGGCAACATTTTAATTAAATCGCGTACGACTTCTTCGTAGTCTGTGTCATAAGTTCGAAAACCAGCTGCATATGGATGCCCGCCGCCACCGAAATATCCCGCGACTTTATCCGCGATCGCCGCATCTGCGTTGCACCGAATTTTGCCGGTTACTTTTCCGTCCGGATAAGTTTTTATTGCAACCGCGACCTTCACTCCTTCAACCATACGTAATTCTTCCAAAATCAATACATTCGGATTATACTCGTCCGAATATTCGCGAATATCTTCCCAAGGAATATGGACCGTCGCCAATTCCCCATCGAGCGCATATTCGACTCGCTTAATCAAATCCGCTTTATAATCAAGAATGCGCGCCGATTTTTTCATAAATTCACGTCGCCGATTTTCTAAATCGCTAATGTTTGCGCCGAAACGGGTTAAGTCCGCCGCGATTTCAAAAGTTTCAGCAGTAACTGCTGCGCTTGTTAACCCTAAAGTATCCGACAGCAGACCTTGAAAAATCGCTTCGGCTGCCGGTTGCTTAATTCCAAAATTTTGATCTTTCGCAATGCGATAAATTACTTCTGTTGCCGCAGGACGTATTTCGATAATACTTTCATGCGGAAAATCTAAATCATCTGGCGTTTCGTGGTGGTCGATCACAAACACTGGCGCGTTGTAAAGCCGATTTCTAATCGCAGCATCATTCAGCAATTTCGACAACAATATTGTCGCCGCAGTGTCAACTATAATATAACCATCCGCCTTAAAATCAAAATCACTAGTCACTCGCGCCCAGTCGGTAAAATAATGTAAATATTTCGGGATGTCGACCGGACAATAAAGCGAGACTTCCTTCCCCTCGAGTAAATAATCCAGCGCAATCGCACTTCCGAGCGAATCGCCATCCGGATTCTCGGCCTGAATTATGCAAAGCTTCTGTTTATTCTGTAAAAACTCACTAAAATTCCCGTACATATCTATATTATACTCCATTTTTATGTTAAAATAAACATATGAGATTTTTTAGTGCGGACAAAAAGTTTGAACGTTTTGAAGACGTGAAACCAGAAATACTGAAAGAAAATGGCGTGAAGTTGTTGTTGTGCGATTTTGATAATACTTTACGTTTGCATTGCGAGAAAGAACCTTCGGACGAGCTTACGGCTTGGATTAAAGCTTGTCGCAAAGCCGGAGTGAAAATTGCCGTGGTTAGCAACAATGGTCGTAAAAAAGTAATTCAGAAATTTTGCGAGCCGATTGATGTGCCGTGTGTTTGGTGGGCGAAAAAACCTTTAAGCACAAAGCTCACCACGACGATGAAAGAACATAATTTTAAACCGAACGAAACGGTAATGCTTGGCGATAGGTGGTCGACTGATGTGTTAGCAGCACGTTTCGCAGGCATTCGCGCTTGGCAAGTTATACCTCGGAAAAGGGTTCTATGAACAAAACAACTAAACATTCGCAAAAATCGGCGGTCATTACCGGTCCGACGTATCTGACGCTTTTAAGAATGTTGCTCGCGGTAGCTTTTGTGATTTTTGTAATGCTCGAGCCGATTTGGGCTAAAATTGTCGCACTGATTTTATTTATTATTGCGGCTTTTTCCGATCTTGTTGATGGTAAATGGGCTCGCAAACAAAAAATCGTTACCGATCTCGGTGCTTTTCTCGATCCGTTGGCGGACAAAATGTTGGTGAATTTGGCTTTTTTGGTTTTAGTTTATCTTGGCGTCGTGCCACTTTGGGTTTTTGCGATTATTCTAGTGCGCGATTTTGCAGTCGATGGTATGCGGATGATGGCCGCGCGTAATGGTCTGACAATTGCGGCCTCGAATTGGGGCAAATGGAAAACTACTTTTCAAATGACTGCGCTGATTATTATTCTTTTGAATTTAATTACTAATCTTGAATTTTTCACAGTGATAGGAAACATTTTTCTCTATCTCGCGCTCCTTTTGACGATTTATTCCGGCGCGGATTATTTAATTAAAGGCTATCGGAAATTAATTAAATAAGCGAAAATAATAGCAGTATCGACATTGTAAAGGCGACCGAATCAACACGATCGAGAAACCCACCGTGTCCTTCGGAACCTCCGACGCAAAATTCCAACTTTTCGAAAAATTTATTTTTAATAATTATCTCGTTCGAGTCTTTAATTTTGAAAGTTCGTTTCAAATAACTCTCAAACAAATCGCCGATCAGTGCTAACGGTCCGCAAAGTAGATAAATCCAACTGGTCGCTAAATCGCCGTGGACTACAAGTAAAATCGCCACTAGTCCCATCGCAGTTATTAAGCCGAAAATCGTTCCCTCCCAAGTTTTATTTTTCGAGATATGTGGAAACGGACGGGCCTTTCCGAAAATTTTACCACCGAACATTTTCCCGAATAAATATGCGAAAATATCATAACCCGGCACTCCAATCACAATACACCAGAGTTCTTTTAGCCCTACTTCTGCTGTAAAAATTACTCCACCGAGTAAAAACAGAATTTCCAAAATCGCAAGCAGCACGCTACTG
>CAVDHS010000073.1:0-2471 GCA_963609155.1 Bulleidia sp.
CTTCTATCTTATGACCCCCAACCAAAAAAGTCAAGGGGTTTTTAGGGGTTTTATATAAATAACAGAGATAATCTTAAAATTATCCAGATTATTCCCTGAACTAAAACCACAATCAAAATCACCAATGTCAACAAAATCAAAAATCCCGTCACTGTCGGTGCCCAGAGCGGCGAAGCATAATTATGTCGGTAAAGTTCCGTTGAAGGTAGACTCGCCGCCACCTTATCTTTTAATTCGCTCGCCGCCGGATATTTCTCAATTTCCCCCGTCATACAATTGATATAGTTCGCATTATCCCACGTCCAACCATTTTGAATCGCCTGTGCCTTACAGGTTTCGCTCGCCGCCGCATAAATATTCCCGTTCGGGTTGCTATCACTCGCTAAATTCGATTCTGCCTTCTCTAATGCCGCATTTGCCGCCCGAATATAAGTATGCTCAAGATAAAATGGCCCTGTTCCAAAAGTTATTTTCTGATCTCCATTATCATCCACCACATTAATCACAATATTATTAAACGTAAAATCTTTAAGCGCTTCCAATTTCTCCGCAATCGCCGCATCATCCTCCCCTGCTTCGTCCGCCGCCATCACCGCATCTCTCAACTCCGTCATATGTATATGATCCAATCTCAGCAACGTCGCATCGACAAACAACAGCGGCACCAAAAGCACCAACAGCTGCCAAGTTTTAATCTTATGAAATTTCGGACGCCCACGCTTTTTCATATCTACATTATAACACGGAATCCATTCCTTTTATGCTTGCACGAATTTACAACCTTTGCTAAAATAGTTCCTATCGCTCTTCATTTTCCCAAGCGAGTGGGCCTAAAGGTCGTCTGAGCGAAAAACATTAAGGAGAAAATCGGATACATGCGTATCAAACGATTAGGTCGTTCTGCGAAACAACAGCAGAAACAACCTAAAATCGCTCCTGCCGCTTGGCAAGAGTTCATCGAGATTTAATCTCGACTGGAAAATCCCCCTTTCGGGGGATTTTTTGGATCTATTTTATTTTTGCTCACTAGTTTTCGCTTCGACGATATCTTTCAACAATTTAACAAAATCATCTCCCGAACGCGCCGAATCCCACGAAATCGTCTGTCCATTAACTGTTACACTACCCGCTTGCCCCCAACTGATTAACTGTCCATCAACACAAAACGCTGGCGTCCCCTCGACCCCCACACGTTTTCCCACTCCCATATCAAATTCAATCTTTTTCGACACATTTGCGCTAGCAATATCTGTATTAAATTTTTCTAAATCGCCTTTCCCATCCGAAACTTCCTCAAAATAGCTGTTGAAATAATTCGTTCGATCCGAAGCCGAAGCGTATTCCCATTCTGATTGATTGCTAAACAACTTATCCGCATATTCTTTCCAATAGCCTTGCAATCCCGCCGCTTCCGCCGCCGATGCTGCCGCTGTGCCGTTTTGATGATAAGACAATAAATAACTTCGATACACAACCGCCAATTTCCCGTCCAATTGTTCAATTGCCTTATTCACTCGCGGGTTGATCGACGCACAACCCGGACATTGATAATCCGCATATTCAAAAATCAATACCGGCGCATCTTTCGAGCCTTTTACGTGATCACCAATATTTCCATTATCATTACTCGGCTCAATCACTGAATAAAGATCATAATTATCAAAATTCGTAGCATTATTATTGCCGTTCACAATTGCGACAGTCGCCACTCCTAATAATGCCACAACTAAAATTCCAATAATCACCCCTGCTACTGAAAAACCTTTTACTTTTTTCATAAAACTTATAATTATATTATCATGTTCGAAAGTTTTATGCAAAGGCTAGTTCAGTGGCTTGATCCAAAGTTCGAAAAATATCGTCCGAAGAAAAAACCTGCGCCAACGCCAAAACCTCCGAAATATACGCCCAAAACTCTCGAAGATCTTTTAGACGTTTTTCGACGCACTCCGAAAAGTGTTTTAAATGATACCGACCGTGCACGCATCGCCGCTGTAATGAGTTTCGACGATCGCAAAGTAAAAGATTTAATGATTAAAAAATCCGACATGATTTTTGTTAAAAATAATGAAATTCTCGGTCCATTAATGCTCGACAAACTTTACAAATCCGGTTTCACTAATTTTCCGGTTGTTGATCACAAAAACAAAGTTCTCGGCATCATTCATACCGAAGCGCTAAACACTCTTGAAATTAAAAAAACCGATCGTGCCGAAAAATATCTCGATCAAAATTTCTATTATCTTCACGCTACCGATTCGCTCGAATTTGCTGTTTCCGAAATTAATCGTCTCGGCAGTTGTTATTTTCTCGTGCTTGACGAAATTGATACTTTGGCTGGTTTTTTCACCACCGAAATGCTCCTCGACTATTGTTTAGGAAAGTGATATAATATAATCTATGAGAATTTTAGCCAACACCTTAAATGATTCTTTAGGACAAAAAGTTACTGTTATGGGCTGGGTTAATTC
>CAVDHS010000074.1:0-1814 GCA_963609155.1 Bulleidia sp.
GTCCTACTCGCCTACAAAAACCGCATTCCTTTAAGTTCCGACTTTTTCTCGAGTTGTTTTATTTGTCAAAAAGCTGACCAACTTTTCGCCCTTGCCGACGGCGGCGTCAACAAATTACCAAACAAAGAACAATTTTATTGGCTCATCAAAGACACCGCCCAGACTTTCGCTTGCTTTTCCGGCGAAACTCCGCGCATCGCCCTACTTTCTTATTCCACTAACGGTTCTGGCGGTAAAAATCCCGATCTCGAAAAAATTCATTACGCCATTGAGAAAATCCGTGCCGAATTTCCTGATTGGCTCATCGACGGCGAAATGCAACTTGACGCTGCTATCGACCCCGAAATTTCTGCCAAAAAATTCCCAACCTCGACTGTCAAAGGCAACGCCAACATTCTCATCACTCCCGACCTAAACTCCGGCAACATTCTCTACAAATCCCTCGAACGCTTCGGTGGATTTACCATCGCCGGCCCGATTATCCAAGGTTTCGACCGCCCGCTCGCCGACCTTTCTCGCGGCAGCACCGTTTCCGATGTCAAATTAACCCTCCAAGTTATTATTAAACTTCTCGAAAGGAGCTAACATGCAAAATTTTGGTACTGACGGCATTCGTGGTAAAGCTGAACAATTCACCCCCGAATTTCTCGCTAAAATCGTGTGCGGATTAGTCGATTACGCTGATCGCGATTCATTCAAAATCTTTCTCGCCGGCGACACGCGTGAATCTTCAGAATGGATCATTCGTGATCTCGAAACCGCTTGCGAAACTTTTGGTGTGGAATTTTCTTCCGCTGGAGTCTTACCAACTCCCGCGATTAATTTTTGTTTCGCCGAAATGGGTTTCGACTTTGCCATCGACGTCACCGCCTCGCATAACCCCTTCACCGACAACGGCATCAAAATTTTCGAACTGGACGCCAAGGGCCACGGACAAAAACTCGGCGCAAATGGTCGCGCCAAAATCGAAGCCTCTCTTCGTGCCGATATTTCGTTTTCGCCCGTCGCTCCTTCCGATCGCGCCGACCTTTCTCAAAGCGCTCGCGAAATCTATCAAGAACATTTGAAAGATTATCTCAGCTCTGTCGGCAAAAATGACTCTGAAAAAGTTGCCGATTTCCACGGACTTCACCTCGGCATGGATTGCGCTAATGGCGCCACCAGTGTCATCAACAAATCTGTTTTCGAATCACTCGGTGCCGAAGTCGAATTAATTCACGTCAACGAAAATTATAACACCGAAATTAATCTTGATTGTGGCAGCACACATCTCGAATCTTTGCGAAAACTCGTGCTCGAACAACATCTCGATTTCGGCGTAGCTTTCGATGGCGATGGTGACCGTGTTTTGATGATCGACGAAACCGGCGCCGAAGTTGATGGTGATCATTTAGTTGCGATTTTGACTAAATTTCTCAGACTTGATTCTCTCGCCGTAACCGTCATGGCAAATCAAGGTTTATTAAATTGGGCCCAATCCGAAAACTTAAAACTCGAAGTTACTCCCGTCGGCGACGCAAATATCGCCGCAGCCATGCTTGCCGGAAAAGCCAAAATCGGCAGCGAGCAAAATGGCCATCTTATCCCACCTGGACAAACTTCTGGCGACGGCATGCTGACTGCACTTTTAACTACAAAAGTCATTTCTGAAACTAAAAAGTCGCTACATAAACTTGCCACAATCATCAACAAACTTCCGCAAATCACCATCAACATTCCTGCCGATCCGCAACAAAAAGAAAACTTAAATTCAGATACCGTGAAAAAACTTTTGTCTACTTATGATGAAAAGTTAGCAGCCGAAAAAGGTCGTT
>CAVDHS010000074.1:1824-7138 GCA_963609155.1 Bulleidia sp.
TCCGACCCAGCCAAAAAACTTTTACTCGACTTCGACCAACGCCTAAAATCCGTCGACGGCCGACTTCTCGTCCGACCTTCCGGCACCGAAAACTTAATCCGCATCACTATGTGGGGTCGCGACGAATCCGAAATCTCGCGCCTCGCCGAAGAATTAAAAACTAACTTAGGAGAAATTCTATGATTATCAAAAAACTCGAAACTTACACCCCTGAAATCGCCACGCGCGTACGCGAACTTTTGATCGAACTTTCCCGTTCCAAAAAAGACAAAGGCGAAATTCCCCGCGCATGGTTCGAAGACGTCATTAATTCGCCATATCACGACTTACTCATCGCCGAAGAAGACGGCAAAATTCTCGGCATCGCCACTTTGTCGATCATCATGGGTCCAGGCATTCGCAAAAACGCCTACCTCGAAGATTTCGTTACCGACAGTACCGTCCGTGGCAAAGGCGTCGGCAGCACCCTCTGGCACGCCATGCTCGAATGGGCTGCCGAAAAAGGTTGCAAAGATTTAGAATTCACCTGTGGCCACGGTCGCGAATCCGCCCAGGAATTTTACAAACATCACGGCGCCGAAATTTACGACACCAACTTTTTCCGCAAATCTATCGATTAATTTTCTACCGTGCGGTTTTTGTTTTGCTCTGTTTTTAGCCCCAGCACAAAAATCAATCCAGTCAACAAATAAATATGTAGTGCGTTCGGAAGTCCCGAAAAGAACATTAATGTAATTCCATACGCCACCATCAGCGTCAAAACTATCGGTGCAGTTTCGCTTTTCAACATCATTGTTTTCGTTGTCGCGATTTTGACTTTTGTAGCTTTAATTTCTTTTGCCGACTGAACTTTTACACCTTTCACGATCGCTCGCAGAATCAGCCCCAATGTTAAAATAAACAACGAAATCCCCACCAACCCAGTTTCGGACAGTAGCGACATATATTCATTTTGAATAATTTCTTTTGGCGCCGACGACAAACCGTTTTGATACAGTGCCTCGCCCGCTCCGCCTAGACCCACCCCAAACCAAATCGTCGCCGGATTTTTCGCCCACACTTCCCCCGCCGCGTTCGATAGCCTAATTCGCGTATCCGTCGATCCCTCAACATACCCGTCAAACACCGACGCATTTTCTTCATTCGCTTCCGCCTTTTCTACTTTCGCATCATCTATATTCTCCACCGTTTTCTCCCGCACCTCAATAATCCCAAGCGACAAATGATTCAGCACTTTCGCCACCCCGCTCCCATAAGTATCATTCGTCGGGCTAACCGCCGCCATTATTCCTTGCGCATTCAGTGTAAACAAAAACGCCGCCGCCACTGTCAAAATCACTTTTACCACTCCTCGCCAACTTTTTCGTTGCGCCCCAATCCATACCATCATAAACACCATCGCCACTGCGAACGCATAAATCGCCCCGCGCGAAAATGTCAAAAATAGCGTCGCCACAATGACAAAAAACAATAACCACCATTTAAACTTTAAACTGTCTTTTTTCAAAATCTTCCACATTGCAACAATCGCCGGCGCGAGCAACAAATTTCCCATAAATTGCGGTTCAATCGCAAATCCATTCGGATGTGGAAACCCAAACATTTGGTATACGCACCCCGCACACATCAAACTCCCCTCGCGCGAAACTCCCACGAGATCTAAAACACATTGCATCGCGCACCAGCCACAAGCAAACATTGTCGCCGCAAAAAACGCCCGCCAAAACTTTTCCCGAAAATCATCCGCGGCAAACAAATCTCGCAAGTTAAAAAACCCATACACCGCCAAATAAATCAACCACAAAATCCCTACCACCAAAACCCCCCGCCAAACATTCAGCGACCAAATCACCGAAATCGTCGCAAACAGCGGGAACAATAACCACAACCACCTCCCCCGCGTCGTAAAAACTGCCCACAAAACTTTCCGCCGCATCATTAAATACAGCGCCAAAACATCAAACACCACCAACCATATCAGTGACACCGACAGCTCCAAATTCATCGTCTCACTTTGCCCGAGCGTAATTACCGGATAGTACGAAAAAATCAACGCAAACGGCAATGCATACACCAAAAATCTCAGCCAACTTTCCGCCCGCCAAAATTTCTCAGTCTTTGTCCGCGCCACTTTTCCCCGCACCATTTTTCTTCTCACATTTTTTCACAAAATTTTTCAGTTCCGCATCAAACCGCACTTCATCAAATTTCACCGCCGTCTTTGCCACTCTTTCCCGCCGAAAATTCATTTTTTCAAACTTCAAAATCGCCTCCGCAAGCGACATCGTCGTCTGTTCTTTAAACAAAATCCCATTCTTTCCGTCAATCACATAATCCCGCGCCCCGCCCTCACAATACGCAATCACCGGACAACCTGCCGCCAACGCCTCCACCGGCGCAATTCCAAACGGCTCCATACTCGGAAACAAATATCCCTTCGCCCGACGTAAATATTTCGCCAGCTCTTTCTTGTTCATCGTCGGCAAAAACTCCACTAGCCCTGACCCTTTTGCCAACTTCACCAACTTCTTATGCTCCGGCCCCTCGCCAATCACCACCAACTTCCGTTGCGTCATCATACACGCTTTCACCGCCAAATCTAGCTTCTTCCAATTCACTTGCCGACTCGTTACCACGTAAAAGTTTTCCACAGGTTTTCCACAACTTGACCCCTGTTTCTTATCACAACTTTCACTTTCCCTAGAACGCTTCCCCGTCTCATTCTCGCGCCCCACACAAAAATCCTTCAGCTCCACCGGCGGATGTACCACCACCGCCTCTCGCCCATAATATTTTTTAATCGCCTCTTTCGCATATTCCGAAATCGTCACAAAATAATCCGGATTTTGCGCCGCTCTTAAGTCCGCTCTCCGCAAAGGTCGCACCAGCAACTTAAAGAAAAACCGCACCACCGGATTTAGCACCCCAAACCCAGGATTTTTTACATAATCATCATACATTTGCCAATAATATTGCGTCGGCACGTGACAATACGAAATGTGAATTCCGCGCGAATTCTTCCCCTCTCGCCCTCTACCACTATTTTTCACCTTTAGCGCATGCAGTCGCCGCCCCGACTTCACGGATTTCGCCTCCGCTCCCGTCACCGAAATAATCAAATCGTATTCCGACAGATCCAAATGCGAAAAATACCACTGTCTCAGCGGTCCCAAAATCCGCCGCATCGCAGACGGAAACTTCTGTAGCCACCCCGTCTTCACTTCCGCATCCGCAAACCAATCAATCCCCTTTGGATCATATTTTGAAGTATAAATCGGCGCGTCCGGAAACAACTTATGAATCCGCAGTAAAACTTTTTCCGCGCCTCCAACCGTCGTCAACCAATCGCAAACAATCGCCACTTTCATCGTCTTATCAGCTTTCCCACTCATCTACTTCGCTCCATCCCGCTTCACCACCATCGCAATCGTCTTAAAGAAAATCTGCGCGTCCAAAGTTAGCGACCAATTTCGCACATAATAAATATCTAGCGCTCGCCGTTCCTCGAACGGAATATCCCGCCGCCCCGAAACTTGCGCAAACCCCGTCAGCCCCGACTTTACCGTCAAAATCAACGACCGGTCTCCGTAATCCCGCAACTCCCCTGGCAATAGCGCCCGCGGCCCAATCAACGAAATATCCCCTTTCAAAATATTAAACAGTTGCGGCAGCTCATCAAGCGACGTCCTCCGAATAAAATGCCCAAATTTCGTAATCCGCGGGTCATTTTTTAGATAATCTCCGTCTTTCCGGTATTTTTTAATTACCTCCGGCTTGCCCATTTTAATAAACGCCTCCTCCGCCGTCATCCCCGAATATTCTGGCTTCATCGACCGAAATTTATAACACTTAAATCGCCGATTATATTGTGTCAGTCGCTCATCCGCATAAATCGCCGGACTTTTAAAATCCGTAATTTTCAAAATCAACCACACAATCAACATTGGAATCGCCGCAATAATAATCGCAAGCAGAGAAAACAAAATATCAAACGCCCGTTTCACTGCTACATAACCACCAGTAAGTGGCGTCGTCATCACCAGCACTGCCGGCGTTGCTCCAATGAGTTCCAGCTCGCCAAAATGCGACGACAGCGCCGTCTCGCTCGGCACAAAATAATACAACAAATGTCGCTCCACCGCCTGTTTATATACATATTTTGTGGATTTTTCATCCGTCTGAAAAATCACGTCCGCCCGCGCCTTTTTCAAAGCCTCTTTTACTGACGAATATTGATGCGTTTTTAGATCTTTTGGAATGTATTTTTTGTTCGCCACCACCCCCACCAGCCGATAGCCCGCTTCCGGTGTCGAGGCGATATAATCCGCCAAATATTCCGTGCTTTTCGCATTTCCCACAATTACCGCCCGCTTTGCACCGTAATCGCTTTTGAAAATTTGTCGCACAATAAATCGCACCAAAACTCGCTCGCACAACAAAAAGACAAACGAAAGTAACACCGACGTCAGCGCCATAATTCGCACTGGAAACAGGTTTTCTCCCGCAAAAAAGTCATACACAATTAGCGCCGCCACCGACAGTACCGCCGCCAGCGCCACCCGACTACGCTCCGGCAGTCGTGTCGCCCCCAGAAAAATATTTTTCCGATACAGCCCCAGCGCCGCCAAAATAATCAGCATCGCCGGCACCAACCACACCACCGTCTGCACAAAATCAAAAAACTGCGACTCAAACGTAAACGGCCGCGGATCAACTTTCACCCGAATAAAATACGCCATCGCAAACGACGCCACCAACGCCACCGCATCCCCAATCATCAACAATATTCTCAAAATAGAATCGGACTTTTTCCGCATACCCCAATTATACCATATCCCCTTATTAACTCCTACAATTTGTCAAAATCTCATTTCTGTTTTTCTAACCAACTTCCCTCATCGGAACATACGGCTCAACATCGTTAGCATTTATTTTCCCAATACACGATGCATCAACAAACCCTTCTTCTTTTAACCACTCCGGAGCTTCACGTGCGATTAAATGTCCGATCGAACGATATGTCCAAAGGCTTGCGACAACGCCTGCAAATTTGAAGATGAAATAGAGAGCGAAAAGCACGCAAACACTAACAATATATATACTTTCAATGTCGTTAAGGAACGTTTCGAAAAGTGCCGACAAGTCGGCGCCTGAGAAGAATCCAGGAACGGCCTGAGAAATAAAGTCCGAAAATACACTGATTGAAGAACTTGCAATCAAAATCAGAAAAATTCCACCAATAATAACATTAAGCAAACACGCAATCAAACCAACCACCAAAACTGGCGAAAATGTGGAGCCGAGCGTCTTAACC
>CAVDHS010000074.1:7148-10286 GCA_963609155.1 Bulleidia sp.
TCTTTTAACACCAGTAAAACCAGCCGAAAATTTAGAGCTTAGCGCCACTTGAAAGTTAAGTAACGGAGACACAAAAACATAAATCAGCAACAATAAACACACAAAAATCGGACCCGCAACCGGAATCATCCAAAGCAAACTTCCGACAAGCGTCAAAACAATCCCCCAACATAAATTAACAAGCCAAATTTTAGCGCCGGAAATAAATGTATCGTCATCGATAATTGTTGAAGGTAGCCTACGATTGACACCTAAACATATTTCTCTACCCCATCGCGCCGCAAGACCACGGATGCACCAATTAAGGATTGGAACTAAAGAACATAAGGCTAGTAATAGCGAATGCACAAACCAGCGTTTCGATCTCGACACATCAACCCAACCAGATTGATAAGGTGTCGTGATGTATTGCTTTTCGCTAATTTTATCACTTGTTAAACTTGTTTTAGTTGCCATTTTCTCTCCATTGGTGCATCATTTAAGTATTTAAGCTTTGTATGTCGTGAGTCCGTCTTTGATTGTCTCAGCGATGCCCACGTTGTGAATCTCGTAAGGGTCAATCTCGAACAGATTTTGGTCAAATACAGTGAGGTCGGCATATTTACCAACTTCAATAGAGCCGAGCACGTCTTCTTTGCGCATTTGGTAAGCGTTGTTGATCGTGTATCCCAAAATCACATCTTCCACAGTTAAGCGCTCTTCCTCGTCGTGGATGAAGCCATCTGGTTTACCACATTTTTGGCGTGTAACTAAACACTCTATATTCTGCATTGGCGGGAAACTTGTTGGGTCTGTTGGGAAGTCGGAACCCAAACCAACGCGTGCGCCGCCTTTAATAATGCTGTTCATTGGGTAAGGTTTACCGTCCGTGAGTTTTTTGGTTAGAGCGTCAATTTCTTCGCCTTGTGCAGATACCCAAAGACCAGTCGTGTTAGAAAAAACGTCATATTTTCCAAACAGCTCGATGTCTTGCGGATACACGTAAGCAGAATGTGAGCAAACAATGCGCAGATCGTTGTAGCCATGATCGCGCACAATGCCAGCAGCTTCCAACACGTTGTGAACCGCGTCTGTTCCAATTGCATGAATATTAACGTCGATCCCAGCGTTTGCGCACGCCTCGAATTTTTCCACAAGCTGCTCAGTTGTCATGATCGGTTTAATCACGTTGCCACTAGGATATGGGTTAGGAACTGCAGCCGATGCGGTTTCAAGCGTGCCATCGTTGAAAAGTTTGTGGAATGTGCAGAAGAAACGGTCGTTGTTATACTTCTTGGAATACTCGACCGCATCATTAAATGCCATTTCATAGAGCCCAGCCACACCAGCAAAGCCACAGAAGTTAATGCGAACAGGGCACTCGTCGGTGTCCACTTTGGTGGCTAGGTCGTCGTTTATTAAGAACTTCGTAAAGCTCATGGTCCCACAATCTACAATAGATGTAATGCCATGCGCAGCACAGTTTTCTTCGAATGCCTCCATTGCTTTTACCATTGCTTCTTCGTCAAAATATTTAGCGGCAGCCATCACTGTATTCATGGAAGCGATTTCTTTACAATAGCCCGTTGGGTTGCCTTCCGCATCACGAACGTATACAACACCACCTTCAGGATCAATGTCTGGCGTGTCGCGCTCGATATTTGCAGCTTCGAGCGCCTTAGAATTACACCAAACGGTATGCATACTAGCGGATAGGAATGCCATTGGCTTATCAGGGAAAATGGCGTCCAAGTCTTCCTTGCTCGGACCTTCTTCTCCAAACGCTTCATCAACCCAACCCATACCAGTGTATGCTTTGAGTTCTGGGTGCTCTTCAACATCTTTAGTAATCGCTTCAATCATCTGCTCAGGAGTCAATGAATCTAGACGAAGAAGTCCGTCGAACATAGTTGCCGCATAAGCGTGCATATGCCCGTCGATAAGACCAGGAGTTACGAGCTTGCCACCCAAATCTTCCGGCTTCACATCACTACCAGCAAAATCAAGTGCGCCTTCCGTGCTACCAACATAAGCAATTTTATTATCTTGCAAAACAACAGCTTCTGCTCAAAGTTCATCTTTATTAGCGGTAAAAATTTTACCATTTGTTAGGACTCTCGTTGTCATTATCTAGCCTTTCTAATTATTTTTTAATAATAATAACTACCACAACGCTGCCTGTTCAATCAAGCGATTTCACACACTCCCTAAACAAAGCATCTAATATAATTATACCACAATAAGCCCTATTAAGCGGTTATTTTACACGATTCTCAAACCTGAAGTAGCGACTTGGCGATGCGACGTTCGTTCGATTAAGCGATTATTTTACACGATTCTCAAACACATCGCGAACGCTGACATGCCAACGGCGGGTTCGATTAAGCGATTATTTTACACGATTCTCAAACATCGCTTCGGTATATTTCACCCCTTCCCGTGTTCGATTAAGCGATTATTTTACACGATTCTCAAACATCGGTCGTCGAAGTTATCGAACCGACTTAGTTCGATTAAGCGATTATTTTACACGATTCTCAAACAGCGCAGTGAAGGTCGCATCGTTGTCATCAGTTCGATTAAGCGATTATTTTACACGATTCTCAAACACAATAAAGGAGAATACTAAAAATGGACAAGTTCGATTAAGCGATTATTTTACACGATTCTCAAACCTCAAATCCGAGCTTCAAGAATTCAAAACGGCCGATAACACCGGTAATCGCCTCAAACTATTCTAATTATACCCTATCTTTCTCAAAAAAGCTAGACCTTAGACGCTTCTTCCCCTGTTTTATGTCCAATTAAAATTATTTACTTGCAAAAAATCTCATATTTGTTATACTTAAATCATAAGATGAGCCCTAGAAACTCATCAATGGTTGGTGTTACTGTTCGTCTACGACGACAGTAACTTTTTTATTTTTTGGCTTACGCTTGAATCTAAAGTAAAACTCTATTTCCATAGCGCACCTCCTTTCGTGTTTGTATTCGTCGGGAGGACGGCAACCAAGGCTATCTAGAATCACCAACTTGTTAAATCCCCCCATGCCACGGAAAACTCACCGCACTTACAACTAATATTATTCAGCAGTTTCCCATGGCGGGGAGAATCTAAGCCAAGCAAAATAAAAATTTCTCCAACCCGCTGTTATTATA
>CAVDHS010000075.1:0-4569 GCA_963609155.1 Bulleidia sp.
GTATCAAATAACCCTCTTAAACTATTTCCTACAATATTCGAAACATCTACCGCTAATGAACAAATCAAAAAGCTCAAATTCACTAAAATCGCCGTCACAATCAACTTCGGCAGCGCCTTTTTTATCCCATAATTCGAAACTCCCACCCCTGTAATCTGCGAATAAATCACCACTAACAAAAAAATGATGAATACGATATTTGTCAGCCCCCGACAATACTTCCAAATCTCATAAATTGGCGATCCATCTTCCGCCGAAATCGGATTAATTGCTAAAATCCCCTCAATTTTATCATACAGCCAGTCTACCGCCTCTGCAATCTTACCAGTCGTCGGACAAACCAGCCAACCAATCGCCCCTAAACTACTTTGACAACCATCGCCGGTCGAAACCGTTGTTGATGAGCTCGAACTCGTCGTTCCCTCGCTCGTCGTTTCACTCCCTGTCGGATCGGCATAAACCATCGTCGGCGTCATCACCGGTGCTAGCAACATAAATATTGACAAAATAGCAAAAAAGAACCCAAAAATCCTCTTACCCAGACCATTTTTCATCTTCTTTTTTCCCATCATGTCTAAACCCGCCTCCCTTTACAAGGCGTACTTTGATTATAGCACGCGAACTCTTTTTTGTCAAGAGTAAACACCACTTTTACCGCTTATGTCAAAATATATTTTCTAGCATTTTTTTCGCTTTCGTGTTATGATAAAGAAAACGTTTATTTATCATGAAAAACTTATTCAAAAAAATCCTCGTTATCTGCTCGATTCTCGGCTTGGTGTCTGTTTCGTCATCAGTGCTTATTGCTACGCCGACTTACGCTACTAATTTCACGCCTAATCTCACCTGTCGATATGCGCTCGGTCTCACTTCTTGGGACTGCAACGTTGGCAATATTGACAACACAGACAGCTTAAAAGCAAACATCTGGACTATCGTTGCGAACATCGTCACTGATATCACCGTAATCGCCGCCTATCTCGTAATCGCTTACGTTATTTATGGCGGCTATCAATATGTTTTTTCTGGTGGTGACCCCGGAAAAGTCGCTAACGGCAAGAGAACTCTCGCTCAAGCTTTTATCGGTCTCGCAATCACTATGTCCGCGAGTGTGATTATGGGTGCAATTCGTATTGCATTGATGAATGGTAATGGGAATATTGGAAACTGTGACCTCACTAGCACAAGCCAATGTATCGATCCTAATACCATGGTCACTAACCTTATTCAATGGACTATCGGCATGGTCGGAATTGTTGCCGCGATTTTCGTTGTTTACGGCGGTATATCCTATATCACTTCTTCCGGTGATGCCGGTAAAGTTCAAAAAGCAAAACAAATGATTCTCTACGCCTTGATCGGCATTATTATTGTCGCTCTTGCCGAAATGATCACCGCTTTCGTTTCTAATATGATTCGCGAAGCCGACATAAAAGCCAGTTTTATCAACGAAACTATAATTTCAAAGGAGATTTATGAAACTAACCAAAACACCTAAATTAATTGCATTTTTAATTACTAGTTTTTATAGTGTTAATACTTTTTATATTTCATCAGTTTTTGCCGCGAACGATATTTGTAGCTCTAGCGCTTCTAATGAAGTTAAAAAGGCCGCTGGCTGTAGAGGTTCAGGCGATCTCACAGTAGGCATTACCTCTATCTTAAATGCCATTATCGGCGTCATCGGTCTCGTCGCAGTAGTTTTTATCATCATCGGCGGCGTAAACTACATGACTTCTGCCGGCGATTCCGGCAAAGTCAAAAAAGCCAAAGACACTATTCTTTATGCCGCTATCGGTCTTATTGCCTGTGCGCTGGCCTTCGCAATCGTCAATTTTGTTATCAAAAGTATTCTCAAACAATATTAATTCTACCTATTGCATTTTTTGATAAATCGTTATAAAATAAACTTAAAGTAATTATAAAGGATAAACATGAAAGAAATTATTACATCATTTGCAACTGGTCAAAAAGTAAATACGGTAGACTCCAAAGAAGATCTAACCGAATCTATCACTAATATTATCAACGCCGTTATTGCTGTACTTGGCATTGTTTGTGTTGTAGTGATCATCATCGGCGGCGTAAACTACATGACTTCTTCCGGCGATTCCGGCAAAGTCAAAAAGGCTAAAGACACTATTCTTTATGGTGTTATCGGTTTAGTAATTTGTGTTCTCGCCTTTGCTATTGTTAACTTCGTCATCAAAAACATTCTTAGTCAATAAAAGTTTTTTACACATATCTCGATATCTCAAAATCACAAATCTCTTCTCCAGCGCCCCTTTTCGGTTTCAAATTAAAAAACGCCTCAAAAGGCGTTTTTTAATGGTTGAAAGACCCCTATTTCAAACGATTTTACTGAATATTAATCTTCTTCCGCGCTTCAGTCTTCTCTTTTTCGAACGTAATCGTTAAGACCCCATCTTTAAGTTCAGCTTTTACGCTATCTTCGTCTTCGCGTACTTGCACTGGTAATGCAATCATTCGCGAAAATTCACCCCAATAGCATTCTTGAATATGCCATCGCGTCGTTTGTTCGTCTTCTCCTCCCGACAAAACTCCCGAGATCGACAGAATATTGTCAGAAATGCTAACGTCAAGATCGGATTTCGAGATGCCAGCAGTCCGAGCCTTAACTACTAATTTATCGGCGGTTTCGTAGACATCTACAGCTAGCTGTCCCGGAACTTCGTCGGTATTTTCCCACTCATCTTCAATGCCTTCGCTGATTTCTTCAGGGATCGTCTCTTCTACGATCGTTTCCTCCGTCTCGACCGGAGCGACTACTTCGTCATCTCCCGTTAGGAACGCCGCAGCAAGATCGTCTTCCATCAGCAAATCGTCACTGTTTGTACGAGCCATATTTCCTCCACTTATATTGTTATGCTTTATTATACAGCACCTTTGTAGTAAAATCAAGAGAATATGCCTTCAAATGTAAAAAATACAACAATAATTGGACTTTTCGACCTACTCGCACCCCACTCTTGCAGGGGTTGCGGGTCGTTGGGGTATCCACTTTGCGATTGTTGTAAAAAATACATAATTTCCACGCATAAAAATTATTGTCCAAACTGTAAGACCGAAAATCCGACCGGTAAATGTCCTGACTGTCCTGATTTTCCGCCAGTATTTGTCGTTGGTCCTCGCGACGATTTAATTGGCGATTTAATTCACGATTTTAAATTTTCCTCCGTTCGCGCACTCGCTCTTCCTCTCGCCGAAATTCTCGACGCCATTTTCCCCGAACCCAGCGCCAAGCAAACTTCCGACATTTTTTCACTTGTTCCACTCCCCACCATCCAAAAACATATTCGCGAACGCGGTCTCGATCATACTTATCAAATCGCCAAACATCTCGTTAAACTTCGCCGCGCTCGCGGACAAAATATCAAACTTGAAAAATTATTAGTTCGCGCGAAAAACACTGTCCAAGTCGGCTCCGATGCCGAAACTCGTAAAACACAAGCCTCTTCCGCTTACACTCTGTCTAAAAATGCTAGGATCGATCCCGAAAAAACTTATATTTTACTAGATGACGTCTGGACCACTGGTGCCAGCATTCACGCCGCCTACAAAAAACTTCAAACCGCCGGCGCTAAAAAATTTATTTTCTTAATTTTAGCTGTCAATCGACTCGACCAATAACGAAGTCGTTCCGTTCGAATTCGTGTCCGTCGAAGAGGGCAAAGCCGAAATCACAAAGTTCACGATCGCAAAAGCTAAGAAACAAACCACCAACCCAATAATCGCATACAAAACTGTATTTTTCGCATCCGTCACTTTTTTCCCGTCTCCGCCCGAAATCACGTATTTTATCCCCCCAACAATCAACATAATCACCGCAATAATTCCCACGATATATAAAATCGTATTCGTAATTTTCTTAAATACTCCAGTATTGCCAAACAAATCTTTCGGACAGCCGTCGCATCGCGCCGCTTCCGCGCCTTCTTGCAGAGTCAACGCCGAGACCTGCCCCGTAGCGAAAAACACTCCCGCGATCGCTATTACGCCCATTACGATTACTGGTAATAAATATTTTGCAAACTTTTTCATACTTAAATTATACCATATTTTAAACTTTTGGCGGAGAGTGAGGGGTAAAATATCACCTGCCCCTCCTTCAAAATACCCTCAGAAAAGCGGGCTTTTCTACGACTATTTTGGCGGAGGGTGGGAGATTCGAACTCCCGCGCCAGGTCGCCCCAGCCTAACGATTTAGCAAACCGTCCCCTTCAGCCACTTGGGTAACCCTCCGTTACTATTATTTTACCATATTTCTCACTACTTAGACAAAAAATGTGTTATAATCAACTTATGACACAAGCAGTTCAAGATGTCTCTTGGCAGGCCGAGGAATACGTCATTCCGGGCCGCAATACTTGGTGGTATATCGGTTTAGTTATCGTCAGCCTCGCTCTTTGCGCGATTTCTGTCTGGCAAAACTGGTGGACCTTCTTTGTTGTAATTATTCTTTGCGACATCACCCTCCTAACTTCCAATCTCCGCCCTCCCCGCAAAATTAACTACCAACTCACCAAAGACGGTCTTATCGAAGGTCAA
>CAVDHS010000076.1:0-4595 GCA_963609155.1 Bulleidia sp.
GGATTTACCGCCGCTGAATTTGTCTCGTGAATTCATCGACGAGCAGTTGGCTGATTTTTCGTTGATGCCGGCGGATTATCGGCGAGAATTTAACGGCGTAATCGCTAACGATATTTTGGAAATTTTGCTGGATTATCCAGAGCTGATGGGGAAGTTGGCAGAGATGGCTGGCGCGTCTTCGCAATCAGGGCAGGTGTTTTCGGGGGACGGGTCGCAAAAGGCAGAGATGGCTGGCGCACTTCATCTCGGACACGCTCAAGGC
Organism: Bulleidia sp.; assembly: GCA_963609155.1. GTDB lineage: Bacteria > Patescibacteriota > Saccharimonadia > Saccharimonadales > Saccharimonadaceae > Nanosyncoccus. The sequence continues at coordinate 263 of CAVDHS010000076.1, forward strand.
CGCTCGGCCAAGCCTACGGTCCTCGATGAAGCGCGCCCAGCCATATCCCTGATTGCTAATCTGTTCACCTCGGTCCTGCTGGCGGAAGAGAAGTCGGCGGAATATTTAAACGATTTGCCGAGCGCCGAGGATTTGAATACTTTGGCAGAAATGAACGCGAAGCAGGAACTAAGTTCAACTGCTACAAAAGAGGTGTTTTTGCGCTTGTTTGACCCGCAAATGAAGTCGCGAGGCGTAAAACAAATTGCAAAAGAACTGGGGCTAATTCAAGAGAATGACCTTGGGGCGCTTGAAAAAATCGTGGACGCGGTACTAGCAAAGCCGGAAACCCAGCAGGCGCAAGCAGATTTTCGGGCTGGCTCGGAAAAGGTGCTCGGGTTCTTGGTCGGACAGGTGATGAAAGAATCTAAAGGCAAAGCGAATCCGTCCAGCGTACAAGAAATTTTGCGTAAAAAATTATCTTAAGATCAAATTTTTGTTATAATAGCGTTCAATTTGAACGAAAAAATACGTAAAATCCCCCCTTTACATTTAGGGAAAAATAGTCTAAAATAGTAATGTAGAGTTTTGGAGCTGGTTTTTATTAGCGCTCCAAACATAATTAATAAAAAGGAGATTGAATGGCAAATTTTGACCGTTCCAAACCACATATCAATGTGGGGACCATGGGTCACGTCGACCATGGTAAAACGACCCTAACGGCGGCGATTACTAGTGTATTAGCAAAGCGCCTTCCGTCAGACGTAAACAAGTCGGTTGCTTACGATCAAATCGATAACGCACCGGAAGAAAAAGCTCGCGGTATCACGATTGCGACTTCACACCAAGAATATGAAACCGACAAGCGCCACTATGCGCACGTCGATATGCCAGGGCACGCGGACTACATTAAGAACATGATTACTGGTGCTGCGCAGGTCGACGGGGCAATCCTCGTTGTAGCAGCGAACGATGGTCCTTTGCCACAAACTCGGGAACACGTATTGCTCGCACACCAAGTGAATGTGCCGAAGATCATTGTATTCCTCAACAAAATGGACCTTGCAGATCCTGAACTCGTTGAGCTCGTGGAGATGGACGTGCGTGATCTCTTGAACAAGTACGGCTTCGATGGTGACAACGCGCCAATCATCAAAGGTTCGGCGACAAAAGCTCTCGAAGGCGACAAAGAGAATGAAGATGCAGTGATGGAACTGATTACCGCGATGGATGAATACTTTGACGTACCTGAGCACGATCTCGACAAACCATTCTTGATGCCGGTTGAAGATGTCTTCTCGATCAAAGGTCGTGGAACCGTGGCGACTGGTCGTATCGAGCAAGGTGTCGTGAAATTGAATGACGAAGTTGAAATCGTTGGTTTGAAAGATACACAAAAATCAGTGGTGACTGGGATTGAAGCTTTCCACAAAACTCTCGATCAGGGTCAAGCTGGCGACAATGCGGGTCTCTTGCTTCGCGGTATCGAACGCGATCAAATCGAACGTGGCCAAGTAATCGCAAAACCAGGCTCGATCACTCCACATACTGAATTTGAAGCTGAGGTTTATATCTTGAAGAAAGAAGAAGGCGGACGCCACACTCCGTTCTCCAAGGGTTACAAACCACAATTCTACTTCCGTACCACGGACGTGACTGGCGAAGTTGAACTTCCGGCTGACAAAGAGATTGTCATGCCTGGCGACCAAGTAACCTTCAAGGTTAAATTGCTCGCACCAGTGGCGATGAACGACCAAGACCGTTTCGCTATCCGCGAAGGCGGCAAAACGGTTGGTTCTGGCGTGATCACCAAAGTTGTGAAATAATTTCACTAACCGCCAAAAATAGCTCTCGAAAGGGGGCTATTTTTAATTTTATCCCTGAAAAGTTGACTTTTAAAGCAATCCGTGATATAATGGAATTATAGCAAATTAATTATCTACCTCTAAAAACTTACCGACGGTCTGTCTAGGGACGAGTCTAAGATTATAGAGGAGAAAGGACAATATCATGGCAGAAAATAAAAAAGACAGCGGATTGAAAATTCGCATTCGTTTGAAAGCTTATGATCATCGCGTAATCGATCAAAGCGCGCGACAGATCGTCGACACGGCAATTCGTACTGGGGCTACAGTTTCGGGGCCAATTCCGTTACCGACTAAGCGATCGACTTTCACAGTAGTGAAATCGCCGCATGTCTACAAAACTGGCGGCGAAGCTTTCGAGATGAAGGTGCATAAGCGTTTAATTGATATCTCGAACGCAACGCCAAAGACAATTGAAAGTTTGCAAAACTTGTCGTTGCCGGCTGGTGTCGACGCTGAAATTAAGATGTAAGCAGATCCGATACTAAATTGAAACGGGGAAATAATCTCGTTTCAATTTTTTACTGATAAAATGATATAATAGAAGAGTATGAGTGTAACTAATTTTAAGAAGCGGTTCTACTTTATAATTGCGAAATATTTTCGATTTTTTGCGAACCGAGTTTTACGGAGGTGGAAACCGCGAATTATTGCAGTGACTGGGTCAGCGGGAAAGACCACGATGTTAAATATGATCGAATTTGAGATGGGCGAAAAAGCACATTATTCGCATGATGCAAATTCAGCTTTTGGCATTTCGTTTGATTTATTGGGGCTGAGAGGCGTGAATGGGTCAAAGTGGCGTTGGATCCACCTTTTTTTCGCGGCGCCCTTTAAGGCGCTGTTTCGGCGTTATGATCAGAAATTTTACGTAGTCGAAATTGACGGTGAACGTCCACATGAAGCGGAATTCTTAGCCGAATGGCTAAAACCAGAGGTAACGATTTGGGTTTCAATCGGGCTTTCGCACGCGGTACAGTTCGAAAAAGTGGTGGCTGAGGGGAAATTTAAGAATTTATCTGAGGCGATTACGGCGGAATTTGCGAATTTGCCGAAAAATACTTCAAAACGGGTTTATATCGATGCGGATTCGAAATTGATGGTCTCGGCGACAAAAGATATTACGGCGAAAGTTATGCCGATTAAGAAAACCGAGATGAAAAAATATGTGGTTTTTCCTGATTCGACTGATTTTACTTATGGCGACACGACTTTTCATTTCGACCGACCGGAACCGAAAGACGTGGCGTTTAACCTGTTCGTATTGCAAGATTTGATGAAATATCTGAAACTAAAATTCAATCCAGATTTTACGGGGATGAAAGCAGCGCCGGGGCGCAGTTCGCATTTTTTGGGTTATAAGGGGATCGATATTGTCGATAGCAGTTATAACGCGCATATGATCAGTATGGCCTCAACACTCGATATGGCACGGCGGATGCACGCGGACGAAAAATGGCTAATCATTGGCGACATCGTCGATCAAGGGTCGTTAGCCGAAGATGAGCATCGAAAGTTAGCGAAATTGATTGCTGAAGTTGAGCCGGAAAAAGTAGTTTTAGTGGGGCGCAGAACGAAAGAATATACTGCGCCCGAGCTGAAAAAATTGGGAGTTTCAGCAGTAGCAACGCTGGATCCGCATAAGGCTTTAGAATATATTCAAAAGAATGTCAATGGTGGAGAAACGCTGATTTTTAAGGGGAGCCAATATCTAGAATGGATTATTGAAAAATTGCTAGCCAACCCCGACGACAGTGAATTACTCTGTCGGCGTGAAAAAGCAGCGGTGGCGCGACGTAAAAATTGGGGGCTAGACTCGTGAAAGGAGGCAAATAATGGCAGACCTGTATATTGTACATGGTTGGACTTATACGGTGGAGCCGTGGAAAACCACGATCGAATTACTTCGTCAACGGGGAATTAGCGTAAAAATGTTAAAAGTACCAGGACTAACCGAGGAATCAAAAAAAGAATTCACGATTGAGGACTACGTCAAATGGGCAGACCAAGAAATTCCGGACGAAGCCGTCGCGCTAGGACATTCGAACGGGGGGCGGATTTTGCTTAACCTTTGCGCTGCGAAGCCAGATAAATTGAAGTATTTGATTTTGCTTGATGCGGCAGGGATTTATGAGCCAACTCTAAAGAAGAAAATGGTCGAAAAAGTGGCGAAATTAGGAAAATCGCTGAAAAAAGTAAAAGTTATCGATCAAGCGTTTCATCGGATTACTGGGACGACAGATTATTCGCGCGCACCGGAAAATATGAAAAAAACGCTGGCGAATATGATCGAATCGGATAAAAATTTGGATTTTGCAAAAGTTGAGACGAAAACATTTATTCTCTGGGGCAAAAAAGACACTACTACTCCGCCGAGGCAGGCGACGGCGATGTATGAAAAATTACCGAATGCGGAATTGAAGTTTTATGCGAATTGGACGCATGCGCCGTATATTTCGAGCCCAGAAGAACTGGCGCGGGCGCTGGCG
>CAVDHS010000077.1:0-2231 GCA_963609155.1 Bulleidia sp.
TAATTCGTACATATAAAAAATTTAGACAATGAATAACTTTGTCCTGATTTAAAAATCATATAATACTCCGTGTTAAAAATTTTCTTTATGTTATAATGAGAGCATATGGACAGGGATTTGCAACGTTTTCTGGACCAAGGCGGCAATGTTTCTTCTTGGCCTTCTAAAAAAAGTCGTCAACTATTGGTTCTGGAATACTTATCAAGGTTTTTTGAAAAAGAGAAAATTTATTCTGAAGCGGAAATTAATCAAATACTGAAAACACATCACACTTTTTCAGATTGGCCCCTTCTTCGTAGAGAGTTGGTTGAAAGAGGTTTTTTATCCAGAGATAAGAATGGATATCAATATTGGAGAGTTAAATGAAGGAAAAACTTTTTTTATACAATCCTAACCATTCTGAGCATCCAGGGTATAAAGATGAGCAAGAAAAACCATGGGATACTCCCGAAAGAGTTTTTAAAATCGTTGAAGAGTTGCTTACTGAAAGCGCAGATAATAAAAATTGGAATATCGTTACTGAACTACACCCAGAAACAATTTCCGCGATTAAAGATGTTCATAGCGAAGCTATGATATTGGCGATAAGCGAGGCATCGAGACGATCAAATAATTATGTTTCTGAAACGACAGAATTTGATATAGATAAGGACGCTGGGACGTCGGAAATATATCCAAGCACATTTGATGAATCACTGATGTCTGTGGAATGTGCACTACTTGGCCTGGATAGCCTTATTAATCAAGATACTAAACTGGCTATTTCAATCAATCGTCCACCTGGACATCATGCTGGAAAAAACTTTTATCATGGTTTTTGTTATTTCAATAATGCAGCAATTGTCGCCGATCAAGTTTCAAGAATCGGAAGGAAAAGTGCTATTGTGGATTTTGATATTCATCATGGTGACGGAACGCAAGATATCGTTAAAGGCAGGGATGATATAATGTATAATTCTCTTCATGCCGACCCCAGTATAGTTATGCCCCATACGGGTTTTTTAGAAGATCACAATTTGTATAAGAATATCAATAATTATCCTTTACAAATTGGAATACCCGCACCAGAATATCTTTCAATATTCGCAAAAATGTTAGAGAGTGTAAAACGCTTCTCCCCAGATTATCTTATTGTTGATGCAGGGTTCGATGGGCATATAAACGAATATCAAAATCTTCCCCCACTAACCCTACTTCAAGATGTAGATTATGAACGTATGGGGAAAATGCTAAAAAAGGTAAACGTGCCAACACTAGTGTTGTTATCTGGCGGTTACAACCAAGATGTAACCCCGAAAGCATTTAGTTCGTTTATTAGTGGTTTTTCCGATGGCGTCGAACAGACAGAAGTTATAACTAGTGATAAAGTAATTTAAAAAAGGAGTAAAAAAATGATAAGAGATATGAATATAAATGACCGAAAAGATATAGATGAAATGCAATTTGAACTTCAGAAATATTTTTCGAAAATTGACCAAACGCATGAATCACTACCATATAGAAAGAATGATGATGCTCACTACTACATGCAAAAGATGATTGATGATGTAGTAAATATGAATGGTAAAATTTTTATTGCCGAAGAGAAAGATCGGATTGTTGGTTTTATCCAGGGGGTCATAATTGAACACAAGAAAGGAGATGATAAAATCTATGACTTATCTCATGCCCCCTCAAAAGAAGGATGGATTGGGCTGCTTTTTGTTAGACCTGAGTATAGGGGCAACGGTATAGGACAAAAATTATTAGATAAAATAAAAGGGTATTTTAAATCGGAAAATTGTACTAGCATAAAGCTGCTGGTCTTGTCCGACAACGAACATGCGATATCCGTTTATGAAAAAAATGGGTTTCTTCGTCACGATTTGGAAATGGTATTAAAAGTTTAACACAGGAGAAGAATGAAGCAAGGTTTTTTCTTATGCGATTTAAGAACTTCATGCTAGAGAGATTTTTGCAGAAAAATAGTAGAAAAAATTGCTCGCCTAAAATTGGGTTGCGGTGACATACAATTATTCCACGATAAAAACGGAAGACCTTACCTAGAGCATAGCAAATATTGTGTAAGTTATTCACATACAAATAATTTATTATTCATAGCTTTATCTGAGTATCCTATTGGCGTAGACTTTGAATCGGAAAAAAGAGAAAAGGAATTAAGAAATATCCAAGAAATTGCGTTTTCAAAAAATGATTCTATATCAAATGGTGCACTTGTCGATTCGTGGTGT
>CAVDHS010000078.1:0-3844 GCA_963609155.1 Bulleidia sp.
GGTAAAGGCATTCTACTCGCAACCAAAGAAAAACGTTTCTGGTATGGGTTCATACCAAGTTTTCTTTTTTTCGGATTATTGATGAATCTGCTCGCCGGCGGCACTGCAAAATTCGAACTTATGGCTTCGACCGGCTTTGAAAACAGCCTCAAAATCCTCAGCGACAGCTTTCTTGCCATTTTCGGCATCAACCAACCTTTCTTCGACTGGCTCCCGATTTTCGCTCTTTCTCTGCTCCAAGGCATTTTAATCGGCATTATCGTTCTTCTCTGGAACAAAAAACGCGCCGACAAAAGCGCGTCCAAAAACTCCGAAAACCTCGGTAGCGCCGGAATTATTACCGGATTAATCGCGCTCGGTGCTGGCTGCCCAACTTGTGGCGTCTCGCTCATCACCCCTTTAATTGGCGCAATTTTCTCCACCGGCAGCCTTGCAATCGCCGGCACTATTTCCGCCGTCGTCACCATTCTCGCTCTGATCATTGCAATTTTATCACTTAAACGTCTTGGCGAAGAAGTCTATGTTATAATAATAAATGAAAAATATCTCGCAAAAACCGCGAGCAAGCATAAGGAGTTAAAAAGTGAAAAAAGCCGCAAAAAAAGTTGATGCTATTGCGCATCCTGCGAAAGAATCTTCGACCGGGCGCGCCAGAAAATTTCTCATAATTTTCGGCGTCGTCATTATTATCGCGTTGATTATCGCCGCCATCGCCACCAGCACCAACAATAAACCGTCAAATTCGGATCTGATTTGGGATGAGCAAACCACCCTCGGCAACAAAGACGCAAAAAACTATTTTATCGTTTATTCTGATTTAGTTTGCCCCTATTGTATTGCTTTTGAAAATGCAATTATCGAACACGAAGAAGATTTCCAAAAATATCTCGCGGAAAATGACGTACTTTTCGAAGTTCGCATTTCGGATTTTCTCTACGAATACGGCGAAACCAACCCAATCAACTCTCGTTACTCCGCCCTCGGCACTTATTGCGCCAAAAACGAAGGCAAATTCTGGGATTATTACAACAAAGCCGTCACTAGCGTTTGGAACGACTTTTTCAAAGATAATGGCAAATCTGGTGCTTCAAAAATGGCCAAAATCGACAAAACTTATTGGATCGACATCGGTAAATCCGTTGGACTTGGCGAAAATTTTGAAAATTGCGTCAATAACGAAGAAACTCTTCCCGAAATCAAGCAAAACGCTGAAAAAACCGCTAAACTCGCTCGCGGCATGCCCTATTTCAAATTCAATTCTTATACTTCCTCCGGGTTCGACCTCTCTTGGGGCTATGATTATGTCTTGATGTATTTCAATGCCGGCTTAGAAAGTAAATAACCTTATATAGTATTTTGATAGCGTATTTTTTTCAAGTCCAGCTATCAAAAATACTCTAGAAATTTATTTCGCACCTGCCGGAGGACAACCATTTCACCAAATTTTTTGATTTTTAATACTATCTGGCAAGTAATTTTTATCCAAATGAAATCCCGCCTCCCATTTTTGCCCCTTGCCGTAGCCTAAATCCTGCATCAACTTCGTCGGTGCGTTCCTAAGCCACGTCGGCACTGGCTCATTCGGTGCCTTGCGTGCCAGCTCCAGCGCCTTGTACCACGCATCCGTCGTCCTGCGCGATTTTTTCGACAGTGCAAGCGCCACCGTCGCATGTGCCAAAATCAACCCCGATTCCGGCATTCCTACCCGTTCCACCGCCTGAAAACAAGCCGTCGCAAGGCTAAGCGCCCCATTTCCCGCCAGCCCAATATCTTCGCTCGCAAAAATCACCATCCGCCTAGCAATGAACTTCGGATCTTCCCCCGCCTCCACCATGCGCGCCAAATAATATAACGCCGCGTCCACATCCGCCCCCCGCATCGACTTTATAAATGCCGAAATCGTATCGTAATGTCGGTCGCCTTTTTTATCGTACCCTGGCATTTTCCGCCCCGCCGCTTCTTCGACCACTTTACGATCGACTTTTTCCGCGAGCGACAACGCAAGTTCCAAATCGCCCAAAGCCCCCCTCGCATCTCCGCCTGAGAGTTCCGCCAGATAATCCAGCGCCTCTTTTGAGACCCGTTTTGAAACTTTTTCTGCCTTAATCGCTCGTTTCAAGATCTCCAAAATCGCCTTTTTCGAAAGCGGCGATACCACTACCACGCGTGATCGCGATAATAGTGGTGAAATTACTTCAAATGACGGATTTTCTGTCGTCGCCCCAATCAGCGTAATCAACCCACTTTCCACATGCGGCAAAAAAGCATCTTGTTGCGCCTTATTGAACCGATGAATTTCATCCACGAATAAAACTGTTCGTGTTTTTAAGTTCCAATTCACCTTTGCTCGTTCAACCACTTCCTCTACGTCTTTTTTGCCTGCCGTCACCGCCGAAATCTCAATAAAATCTGCCTGAAATTCGTGCGCCAAAATCCGCGCCAAAGTCGTTTTGCCCGTCCCTGGTGGCCCCCAAAAAATCAAATTCACTGGCTCGCCTTTTTTCACAATTTCCGTCAAAATTTTCCCCTCGCCAATGATTTCTTCCTGCCCCAACACTTCCGACAAATTCTGCGGCCGCATTCGCTCCGCCAGTGGCACTCTATTCATATTTCTATTATACCGAATTTTCTTGATTTTGACATTTTTATGCTAAAATAGAATTAATATAATCAAAGGAGGATTTATGTATAACTATAACTACACCTATAGTACCTCTAGTTTTTCTAGTGGTGCTGAAGTCTGGGTCGCGATTGCTGCGATTTTGGCAATTGTCGGCGGAATTTTGACGTATTTTCTTTTCGTCAAAGGTAAAAACGAGCCCAAAGGCAACTTCGCAAAATGGCTAAAAAAGTTTCTCGATTTCAAAATCATCTGGATCGAAGGACTTTTGAAAGTTATTTATTACATTGCGACCATTTTCATCATTTTGTTCTCGTTTGCCTTCCTCGGCAACGGTGCGAACGGTGTTCTAGCCTTCTTCTTTACGTTGATTCTCGGGCCGATTTTCATTCGTCTCATCTACGAAGCAACCATGATGTTCATCATGATCTGGCGCAACACTAAAGACATCGCCGACAACACCACGAAGAAGAAATAACGTCCTCTTCACCACGGCAAAATTGCCATCAACTAAAATCGCTTTCGGGAAAAAATCCTGAAGGCGATTTTTTATTAAAGAATAATGTGTGCATCCTAAAACCACCACATCGAAATCTTTTTCGACCCCCTTCAAAAGTTTTTCCAATTTTTCATTTTACAATTATAACATGCTGTGATATAATAACCTAATACGGCTCTGTAGCTCAGCTGGTAGAGCAGAGGCCTGAAGAGCCTTGTGTCACTGGTTCAAGTCCAGTCGGAGCCACCAACATAACACATTAACAATTTGGGTCGGTAGCTCAGCTGGTTAGAGCACGGGCCTTTTAAGCCCGGTGTCGAGGGTTCGAGCCCCTCCCGACTCACCAAGCTTTCGAGCAAAAACAAAACTTGTTTTGTTTTTCGAGAAAGCGCAGGTGAGTGAAAATTTCGCGAAGCGAAATTTGTTCTCACCATTTATTAATCCTGCCTGAGGGCGGTTAGCTCAGTTGGCTAGAGCGCGTCTTTGACGTAGACGAGGTCAGAGGTTCGACTCCTCTATCGCCCACCATAGACCTTTCGGGTCTTTTTTATTAAATATTTTCAAATATCCCCGTCCGATCATTTTCAATCAATTTTAGCCTCGCCCTGATTTCTTTTTCGCCAATTTCAATCGCCCGTTTTAAGGCTGGATCTTCTCGCATCGGCCCGAAAAATCCCTGCCATGCTTTCAATCCCTCCTCGGTCCGAATAATATTTGCCGTATAC
>CAVDHS010000079.1:0-3794 GCA_963609155.1 Bulleidia sp.
TTTTGATAATTTTCGGGACGGTGTTGGTGCCGAGCGGGGAGACGTGGGCGGAAAACACGAATTCTGATACGGATTGTATGTCATCAGGGCAAGCAGGAACATTGGCGTGGATTGTTTGTCCGGCGATAGATTTAATGGGGAATGCAGCGGAAGATATTTATAAAAATGTTATTGAACCAGCTTTACAAATTAGCCCGAAACTATTTACTAATTCCGGTGATGATACGAAAAATGCCTGGGAGACTTTTCGAAATATTGCGAATAGTTTGTTAATTATCTTGCTTTTAGTAGTGATTTTCTCGCAACTTACAGGTGTAGGGATAGATAATTATGGTATAAAGAAGATTTTACCGAAACTTATCGTGGCGGCAGTTTTGATGAATTTATCGTATTGGATTTGTGTAGCACTTGTGGATTTGTCTAATATTTTCGGCAATAGCATACAGGGTCTGTTTGACGGATTAGGAAAATCTTTATCTTATTCGGGTGAGTATCAAGAAAATATTGGTGTAGATTTTGGCGCGAACGTTCTTGTTGCCGGCGCTATTGCTGGAGCTGCCATAACAATGATTGCTAATCCAGCAGTTGTAGTAACAGCGTTAATTAGCGTTGCTAGTGCATTAGTTTCAGCAATATTTTTGTTCATCTTACTTTCGGTGCGTCAAGCCGGTATCGTAATTCTAACGGTCTTGTCACCACTTGCAATTGCGTGTATGATGATTCCAAATACAAAAAGTTTGTATGATAAATGGTGGAAAATTTTTAAATCGCTATTGATGGTTTATCCGATTACGGGGTTATTGGTTGGAGGAGGGAATTATGTTGCAAAATTACTTTTGTCGACTGGGTTTGCTGGTTCTAGTTGGGCGAATGGCCTTACGGCGATGATTGCGGGAATTGTGCCAGTGTTCTTTATCCCGACGGTTTTGAAACAATCGATGGCAGCGATGGGAAATATTGGTGCAAGCCTTTCTGGCATGGGACAAAGAGCGCGTGGTTGGTCGCATAACAAGATGACGAACAGTGATTTGAATAAAAGTCTTCAAGAACAAGGAGCGATGCGACGAATGCGAAAGAAAGCTGGGTATAATTCTAAAGGTGATTTGACTGCCCGAGGAGAACGAAAAGCTAAACGCGCGACAAGTAGAATTGGACGTCTCTTGGGTTCAGACAAACGCCTAGCGGCTTATCAAAACACCGCTAAAAAGAATATGGCTGCTGAGGAAGAGGCTAATGCGATTTTAACTAATTCCTTAGCACGTTCTGGTATTGCGGCTAGCGGTGGAGACCCGATTGATTATTATAATGATCAATTTGTAAAGGCTGCTCAGCGTGGTGATACGACTGGTATGAATGCAGCCCTCGCGGCGGCAGTTTCCTCGGGTTATTTGAAAGAAAAAGACATTGCCAAGATGGTTCGTAATGCAGAGAATAATGGACAAATTAAATTTAAGAATGATAGTAGCAGAGCTTCCTGGATGCGTGATACGGCAGCAAAATATGGCGGCAGCTTCTTAAGTACGGACGCTGAACTTAGATCCTTTATGCAAAAGGGTGGGGATGGTACGCCTAATAATCATGGTCTTGGTAATTATGGTGAATATGCAGGGGATGGTGGCATGAGTATCGACGATCTGAAGCCGGAAGATGTAACGAAGTTATCTGGAGATAGCTTAGCCGGTATGGCAGCAGCCGGTATCTTGACACAAGGTATGGCGCAACGCGTTCTGTCTTCCAACCCGAACATTTCTGAGGACAAGAAAATTATGCTTAGCGCGGTTGCTAACGGTACGAATGTAACTGATGCGGGGAGATTTAAGGAAGAAGCTAATGCTTTAATGGGAAATCATGGGGCGACTGGTGTGATGGATGCCAATGGTACTGCGACACCGCTTACGCAAATTACTGGCACTAACGCCGCAACGATTGACTCTTGGGTCTCTAGCACCCCGCAAGATGTAAATGTGGCTAATAACGTCCTGAATGTACGTGAGACACTGTATCAGGACCCACAGGGAAATGTGTATGAAGTTCGGCGAACGCCAGACGGGCGCCATGTAGATGGAAATGGGTTTGATGTGCAAATTGACCCGAATGGAAAGAACGGGCTAAAGCAAGCGTAGGGCGCTGGTAAGGACATGATCAAAAAGGCAGGTGATGGTGAGGGGGCCGACGCCGCCGATTTGGGGGGTGATGGCGGTGAGGTCGGAGCGGCTGCGGACAGTGTCGGTGACATCACCTTTCAAGACTCCGTCTTCGCTGGCAGTGCCAGCATCGACGATAATGGCGCCCGATTTGACGAAATCATCAGAAATCAGACCGGGAACGCCAGTCGCAGTTATAATTATATCAAATTGCTTGAGCTTTGTCAAGTTGTCGCCCCGGTGAAAGAGTTCGACATCGTAATTTGACGCTTTGAACATTCTAAAAAGTGGGGCGCCGACAAGTTTACCGCGACCGACAAGGGCGATTTTGGCGTGCGTGAGATCGATATCGTAGCCTGCGAGAAGCCATAAAATAGCGGTGGCAGTGGCGGAATCGAACTGGGCGGTTTCGCCGAGGCCGTCGACGTCTTTTTCGGGGGCGATGAGGTTGCAAAGCTCGTCGGTTTTGGATTTATCGGTGAGCGGGAGTTGAATGATGATGCCGGAGATTGCGGGGTCGGCGTTGGCGGAACGGATTTTGTCAGCGAGTGCGTCGGTAGTCGGAGCCTTGAAATCTTCGACTGCGATGCCAATATCAGTGCCGTATTTGATTTTGAGATTGACGTATTTTTTGATGACGGGATTGTCGGAATCGCGCAAAATTAATAATTTTGGCGTGGATTTTAAGCTGCGGACTTCGTGGGCTTGGCGTTCTTTGATAAAGCCGGCGAGTTCGGAACCGTTGAGGATTTTCATGACTGGACTCCGGTGGGGTTAGAATTGGTTTGGTTGGCGCCGGTAGGGATTTCGACGGGTTCTTGTTCGAGCCAGTAGCCGAAACGATCATAAACTTTGCCGACAATTTCGGCGCGAGCTTGATCGAGATCATGATAACTTTTGGCAGATTCGTTGATTAATACGAGTGCAGCTCTATCGCTGACACGAATGCCGTGCAAAAGTTTTCCTTTGAAACCGGCTTGTTCGATCAGCCAACCGGAATTAATTTTATTGCCATCATGACCGCGATAAACGGGGTAACCTTTATCTTCGGCAATTTCGGCTTCTTTGTCGGTTAAATAAATATTTTTGAAGAAAGATCCGGAACTGGCTTTTTCGCGCGGATCGGGAAGTTTTTCAGCACGAATGACGGAAACTATTTGCCGAATGCCGGCAGGATCGAGCTTAACGAGATCGTGCTTTGCAATGTAATTTTCGATTGAACGATAAAAAGGGCGCTTCATTTCGCCGTAATGAAGTTCGAGTGTGATCGAGATAACAAAATAACGATTCTTTTCGGTAGTATTCAAAATGCTTTTGCGATAAGAAAAACCGAGATCGGCTTTTTTGAGAGTTTTGAAGGTCATTGCAACGGAATCGAAAACGTCGATTTCGGTCAAAGTGTCGGCGATTTCTTGTCCGTAAGCGCCAATGTTTTGAACCGGCGCAGCACCGGCGAGACTGGGGATTTTGCTTAAAGCTTCGATGCCGGTGAGTTTTTTCTTGGTTGAATATTCGACAACATTGTCCCAATATTCGCCGCCCATGATTTTTAGACGTAGACCATTTTCGATCGGTTCTTCGGTGATGCCGCGCATGCGATTGATGATAATTGCGCCAGAAAAACCTTCATCGTGACCGATGGCATTGGCG